>JBIIZI010000053.1:0-11935 GCA_044346375.1 Crocinitomicaceae bacterium
TTTACAAGCGCATTGTCGCTATTGCTGATACGTGCTTAGCGTCTAGAGGGTATCTCGCTTTAGAAATCCATGAAGATTTTGCCGCTCAAACCCTGGCGCTCTTGAAAACTGACGCATTTGAAAATGCAAGAATTTATCGAGATTTACAAGGGAAAGAGCGCATGATTTTAGCTCAAAAAGCGTAACTTTAGCTTATGGATAACCAAGCAATACAAGCCAAAATGGCTCAGTTGAGTGCCTCGTTACACGCGCACAACCACGCGTATTACGTGCTCAATCAGCCGCTTATATCCGATTACGAGTTCGATATCCTCCTCAAAGAGTTAGAAACTCTCGAAAGCCAATATCCAACTTTTACTGATGCCAATAGCCCCACCAAAAGAGTAGGAGGCGACCTCACCAAGAAATTCGAGACCAAAAAGCACCGTTTTCCGATGCTTTCGCTTTCCAATAGCTATTCTGAACAAGACATCATCGATTGGGCTGAACGCTGCCAAAAGGCCTTGCAAGAAGCTTCAGAATTCGTTTGTGAACTCAAATACGATGGCGTTGCTATAGGCATCCAATATCTAAATGGCCAATTGTCGCTGGCGCTTACCCGAGGCGATGGCCAACAAGGTGAAGACGTCACTACCAATGTGCGTACTATTCGCTCTGTTCCGCTCAACCTTCAAGGTGCGTTCCCGCCAGATTTCGAAATCAGGGGTGAAATCTTCATGCCGCAACACAATTTTGCTTTGCTCAACCAACAGCGCGAAGCGCAAGGCGAGGCTTTGTTTGCCAACCCGCGCAATACCGCCGCTGGCACGCTTAAATTGCTCGACTCCAAAGAAGTTGCCAAACGTGGTTTAGATTGCTATCTATATGGTGTTCATGGTTTAAACAACCACGTTTCAGGTCATTTTGAAGCCGTACAAGAAGCCAAATCTTGGGGTTTTAAAGTGCCTGACCCCGCGCTTCGCATGATCGAAAAAACAAATTCCATCGAAGGCATCATGGATTTCATCCATTACTGGGATACCCAACGTGCATACCTACCGTTTGACATCGATGGCGTCGTGCTCAAGGTCAACTCCTACGCCCAACAAACCGAACTCGGCCTCACGGCCAAATCACCGCGTTGGGCCATCGCCTACAAATTCAAAACCCAGCAAGTAGAAACCCTCCTCGAGTCCGTCCATTATCAAGTTGGCCGCACGGGTGCCATTACACCTGTTGCCAATCTTCAACCCGTGCAGCTTGGTGGCACTACCGTGAAGCGCGCTTCTTTGCACAACGCCGACCAAATTCAAAAGCTCGACCTCTGCGCAGCAGACACCGTTCAGGTCGAAAAGGGAGGCGAAATCATTCCTAAAATTGTAGGGGTTAATCTGCATTTACGTAAATCCGAAAACCGCATTGCCTTCATTGAGCATTGCCCCGAGTGCGGCAGCGTATTGGCGCGTCAAGAAGGTGAAGCCCAGCATTATTGCCCTAATGAACTTGGCTGCAGGCCGCAGGTAACGGGTAAAATCCTTCATTTCATTAGTCGCAAAGCCCTCAATATCGATGGCTTAGGTGAAGAAACAGTTGAAATGATGTATGCTAAAGGATTGATTAAAAATCCATTAGACTTATATTCTTTAACCTTTGATCAACTGCTTAGTTTGGACAGAATGGCCGAGAAATCTGCCAATAACCTCTTGCAATCTATTGCTGCGTCTAAATCCATTCCATTTGAACGCGTGCTCTTTGGCTTAGGCATCCGCTTTGTAGGAGAAACCGTCGCAAAAAAACTTGCACAGGCTTTTGGATCCATGGAGGCTCTTCAAGCAGCAACCTTAGAAGATCTCTTGCTTGTCGATGAAATAGGCGACAAAATTGCCCAATCGCTACTTGCTTATTTTGCCAATCCCAGCCATCAAAATGATATCGCCGGCTTAAAAGCAATAGGTCTGCAATTGGAAGCCACCCAAAAAACCTTAACTTCGAACTTGTTAGAAGGCAAAATCTGCGTTATTTCAGGTACTTTTGAGGCCTTTAGTCGGGACGAACTCAAAGAACTTATAGAGCTAAATGGTGGCAAATTAGGTTCTTCGGTGTCGGCCAAAACACATTTTTTAATTGCCGGAGCCAATATGGGGCCTGCAAAATTGCAAAAGGCAACAGACTTAGGCGTAACTTTGTTGTCGGAAAACGACTTCATTAAAATGATTTCTCAGTGAGTAAAACAAGTATTTGGGAGCAAACAAAAAGTATCGTTGTCGTCTGGTCTTACCAAGACGAGCAACAAATGCGTGCATTTGTAAAGGCCATCGATCATTTTTTGCAGCAGAAAAAATTTGCACAAACCCTCATTATTGTCAATGTCCCCAAAGACCTCGACAAAAAAAATCTTCCGCCTCACTTTCTCATCTACTACAACTCACCTGCCGATTACTCTATGTTCGGCAAGTTAAAAGACATTCAATTAGATGCAGAGCTGCACAAAAGCTACGACCTCCTTATCTGGAATGGCAGTTTGGATGTTAAAATATACGGAGCGCTGCAAGCCACCAAAATCAATAAGCGCTTATTGCTCAATGCAGAAGGTAAAAACTTTGATTTACAAATAGATACCGCGCAAACAGACGCGCAGGCCCAACTTCAATACATTCAACAAACCTTAGAAAGAATAGCCCAATGAAATCCTTTAAAGGCTCAGGTGTCGCACTCGTCACACCATTTCAAACCGATGGCAGCATCGATACACAAGCGCTCAAGCAGCTTGTGCAGCTCCAAATTGACGGCGGAACAGACTTTTTAGTCGTTCAAGGCACAACCGGCGAGTCGCCGACGCTTTCTCAGGACGAAAAACGCATGGTATTGGACACCGTTCTTGAAATGAACAATGGTCGCTTACCTGTTGTATATGGCATTGGCGGCAACAACACTGCTGGGCTTGCCACTTTGTTTCAAAACTTACCAAGTGGCGTAGACGGCATTTTGTCGGTTTCTCCTTACTACAATAAGCCTATTCAAAAAGGAATTGTAGCGCATTTCAAGCAAGTAGCATCCTATACCGATCTTCCCATAATTCTCTACAATGTTCCGGGCCGCACAGGCTCGAACATGAGTGTAGAAACCACTCTTGAACTCGCCGAACTCCCAAATGTAGTTGCTGTCAAAGAAGCTTCTGGCAACATGGAGCAAATCATGGATATCATCCGACAAAGAAAACCTGGCTTTGGGGTGCTTTCTGGCGACGACAACCTCACCATGCCGCTGATTGCTGCAGGTGCCGATGGCGTTATTTCTGTGGTAGCCAACGCTTTTCCGGAGCGCTTTTCTCAAATGGTACACGCCAGCATGGCTGGCGATTTAACGCTTGCTAAAGCGGCGCATTACGACCTCTTTAACGTCACCAAAATGTTCTTTGAAGAAGGCAATCCTGGTGGAGTAAAGGTGGCATTAGCAGCGCGTGGCCTCATGCAAGAAACCATGCGTTTACCGCTCTATCCTGTATCTGACGGATTGCGCACGCGCATACAGGCCGAAACAACACGCTTGCTTGGCGCTTTATAAGACAAATGAAGCTTTTCTTACTTTGGTTGTTCTGCTTGGTTCTGCTGAATAGTTGCACTCATCGTGCCAATGCCAATGAAGAGAATCAGCCACCTAAAGAAGCTCAAAGTGCCCAAGACTTCAATACAAAAACCCTAAAAATACCAGAGGGCTTGGTCGATATCCAAGCAATCAATTCAACTATTCAGCTCGATTTAAAATATGCGGGTTCAGATAACTTTCTTCATCAAAAGCTCTACAAACGCCTCAATAAAGCTTATTTGCAAAAAGATGTGGCACTGCGGCTTTCCATGGTTCAAAAAGCGCTCTCTCTGGCGTATCCTGGCTACAAACTTTTGATCTACGACGCATTGCGCCCCGTTTCGGTACAACAAAAAATGTGGCAAGCCCTCGATACACTTTCTCCTTCAGATCGCGGCAAATATGTCTCGAGTCCAAAGAATTTCAGTTTGCACAATATGGGTGCGGCCATAGACCTAAGTATTATCGATGCAAAAGGAAAACCACTTGATATGGGGGCGGGTTTCGACGATTTTCGCCCAATTGCCTACCCGAGTTTGGAAGATTCCTTCTTGCGATCGGGCCAACTCACACCAATGCAAGTCACGAACAGAAAAATTTTACGCAACGCCATGCAAGCGCAAGGTTTTAGGCAGCTTCCAACCGAATGGTGGCACTACAACGCTTGCAGCAGATATGAAGCCAAGAAAAAATACAAGGTTTGCTATACTGAACCTTGATTTCAGTTGTATAATAAATTAAATTCACACTTTAAATTGAGCATATGAAATCTATTTTACTTTCGGTTGCAGGTCTTCTACTTGGAGCCATTACAAATGGCATTATTGTCCAAGTAGGCTCTCAAATTGTAAAAGCCCCACAAGGATTAGACTTATCAACAGAACAAGGTTTGGCTAAAGCGATGCCTCTAATGGGCGCTGAACATTTTGTTTTCCCTTTCCTTGCACATGCCATTGGCACCTTAGTGGGGGCCTATTTTGTAAGTAGAATGAAAGTGAATCGGGCGCTTCTTAACGCAATGGCGATCGGGTTTGCTTTTTTGGCAGGCGGCGTGATGATGGTCCTGACACTACCCGGAACACCGTGGTGGTTTGTTGCAACAGATTTAGTTTTGGCCTATTTACCAATGGCTTATTTGGGCTACAAACTCGGGCAGCGTTAGTTACTCAATCGGGCCCTGCTGAAAAATAAGGCGTCCGGAGCGCGTGTATGGGATGAAATATTTTAAGTCGAGGCCAAAACCCGATGCATTTACATTTCCGAAGGCGGTTTGCTTGAAGTTTACATATTGGTATTTCGACAAGAGCACAAATGCTGGTTGCAATTGCACAAAAGCGGTCCCGCCAAGGTAAAATACACCTGCTTTTTTGTTGCGGTACTCAAAGCCTATGCTAGTGCGTACGTCAAAACCTAATTTTTTATTGTTGTCAACAAGGCCAACTTGCCTGAACTCGTGCTTGTCTGAAGGATTGACATAAGTAGCCACGCTGGAGGGTTTGTAGAGAATGGCACCACCTAGTGCAGCGTTGGCGTAGAATGCGCGGCTGAGTTGGATGCCGATGTTGCCTTGGATCGGAATTTCGAACTGAACAAAACGCAGCCGTTGGTTTACGCTGAGCGCGCTGTCTGTGCGGGTACTTTGTATAGAGAATGTTCTTTGGTTGTAATAGAGCCCGGTTTCAAGAGAAATAAGGTCGGTGAGGCCATAGCGCAAAACGCCTCCGAAAGTATAGCCATCTGTTGGCGTAAGCGTTGTTTGAAGAATGCTATCTGCAAATTTTTGAGCCCCAGATTGCATTTGTTGCATCGGGACAATATGCCGATACTGAAATCCAAAGTAATTGGGCTTGCCTAATTGGTTGAAAGCTTGAGACCAACCAAGTGTAGGAGAAAGAAGCAAGATGACAAGCAAAAAGCGCATAGACAAAGAAACGAAAATTTGACTGAAACGAGTAGTTTATTCGCTGATCCAGGTGCAGTTGTATTCTAATGGTCGTCGGTGCTGGTTTGTAGGCCATTCTATACTAGGATATCCGATGTAAAACAAGCCCAGGCATTTGTCTTTTTCATCTAAGCCAAGGAATTTGTTCATAGCCGAACTATAAATGAGTTTAGGAGTAGCCCAAAAGCCACCGAGGCCATAGGCTGTGCAGCTCAGGTGGAGGTTTTGGATGGCGCAAGCTACCGCTTCAATTTCTTCAATTTCTGGAATTTTCTCGCTTTCTTGACGTTTCATGCAAACAGCTATAACCGCAGAAGCGAGTAGGGGGCGACGCAGCATTTTGGCAAGTTTGGCGTCGTCTTGTTGTGCTTCTGGCGTAAGTTGGAGGTAGGTTTCACCTAGAAAAGTGCTGAGCTTTTGACGTCCGTTGTCCATAAAAACCTGAAAGCGCCAAGGCTGGGTGTTGCCATGTGTAGGAGCCCACTGCGCGTTATTGAGCAGTAATTCAATTTGCTCTTTATGGACCTTTCTGTCCGAGAATTGCTCAGGGTAGATTGTGCGTCTGGAACGGATGAGTTCGTTGATTTCAGATAGGTTGAAGCGCATAAGTGGAGTTTAGGTGCAAAATTAGAATTTACTACCTTAGGAGCATGAAACATTGGTGGCATATTTTACTTTTTTTAGGGCTAAGCACCTTTTTAGACGCTCAAACCCAACCTGCAGGCTTTTCTCAGAAAATTTCAGGTGAAGACATTAGCTATTTTTCACCTTTTCGTGAGTTCGCCGATTTAGCTTTATTGACGCGCTGCAATGGTGTTTCGCCAATTGAGTGGGAGGCTGCTGTGCCAACTGTTCAAGAGGGGAAAGTGAATTACCAATTTTTGATTGGTTTTTCGAATGGTACAAGTGGAGGAGACCGTCTTTTTGATGTCTATCTCAACGATAGCTTACTTTTTACCTTCAGGACAGAGAAGAAATGGGTGGAGCAAGCTACTTTTCAAAAAGCCTCAAATTTTGCACCTGAAGCAATTTACCGTTTCACGCTTCTTGAGAAAGACATCAATAAAGATGTGTTTGGTTACCTCGACCTAGAATTGCCCTCAAAAAGCCTTGGTAAGTCACATTTTAAAATTGTGGGTCGGGATGCGCAAAGCCGCGATTGGCTCATGGTTTTTCAATACAAAGCAAATACAAAAGTCAAAGTGCAGGCCAGTGCGCTTGTGCTCAGAGCAGAACAAAAGCGCCCAATCAATGTACAGTGCCTTATCCCAGAAGGAATAGATAGTATATCATTTGTTTCAGCTTTCGTTTCGTTTCAAAATCAATTTGAACCCGGTTATCATTATCTGACCTTACCAGCTTATCCGGTGGGGTTTGTTGGTTCCGATACCTTGCATTTTCGAGCATATGCGAGTGGAAAGCTCAGCATAGATTCGCTTATTGTTCTCGACGTCAAACCGATCAAAGACCTAACCTTTCACCTCATTCACCACTCGCACAACGACATCGGTTATTCGCATCTACAGACAGATGTGGCCAAAATTCAGACTGAAAATATCAGTTCTGCGCTGCGCTGGATTGCAAAAGGAGGTGTTGGAGCTGTTCAGCCAATATGGCACATTGAATCTTTATGGGCTGTGGAGAATTTCTTAAAAGAAGCGAGCGCAGCCGAAGAAGCACAGTTTGTGGCTGCCGTCAAAAGCGGGAATTTAGTGCTTTCTGCCAACTACGCCAATTGCCTTACAGGCCTCATGCGCCCCGACGAATTTCTTTGGCTCACCGAATACGCACGGCACTTAGAGCAGCGCTACGGTTTTTATATTTCAAACGCCATGGTGACCGACATTCCGGGGCAAACTTATGCCGCTTTTGAGGCGTATGCAAAACAGCAAATACCTTATTTATCATTGGGCCCTAATTACGTTGCCAACCATGCCGATCATGGCGACAGAGTAGGTGGGGTCATTCGCGAAACTGGCGACCAACCCTTTATTTGGCAGTCCAAAACCGATAGCACCGCACAACTTTTCGTCTGGACCGCAGGCAAAGGCTACTCTTATTTTCACAATATTCCCGCAGGCCAGCAATTTTTTGAATGGGAAAAGCGCCTCTCTGCCTACACCCAAGAGTTGGCTGCGTATCCCTACGATGTGGTGCAGCTGCGCTATACCAAAAACGCCGACAACGGCCCCGTAGATACCACTCTTTGTGAGTTCGTGGCGGCCTGGAATTTGAAATACAGTTCACCTCAGTTGGTGCTTTCCAATGTAGATACTTTATTTGTAGATTTTTTAAAGCAATACAAAGAGGACTTACCGGTTCAAACAGGAGAAATAAGCCCATATTGGGAAGACGGCGCGTACTCCACAGCTGCCGAAGAGATTCAAATGCGCCGTTTGGTTAAAGAAGTAATTGATTTTGAAGGGCAGTTAAACGAAATTGAAATAAATGAGCAGCAAGCAGCTTTGCGAGAAATCCACCGCAACCTCATTTTGTTCCACGAGCACACTTGGGGGTCTTGGTGCAGTATTTCTGCCCCGGACACCTATTTCACAACCGAGCAATGGCGCATCAAAAAATCTTTTCTGGATTCTGCACAATTGCAATTCTCGCGCATTGGAAAGCAAGGCCAAGGATACTGCAATAATAGCGTAGCAAGTAACTTTAGTTTTGTTTGGGATGATGCCTATTCGGGAATCAGATCACTCAAATGGGATGGAATTGAATTGCTCCAGCAAAACACACCAGGGCTCGGTGCATGTATTTATAGTTTGGGTATTGCTCCTCAGGTCAACGAAGTGTTGTTGCCAAAGCAAAATGAACGTAAAAAAGCCACCCAAACCATTGTGCATCCCAACTTGAATATCACAGTTCAATTTCAGCCGGCAGCCCAACCGAATGAATTTGTCTTGCGGTTTCAGATTGACAAAAAAGCCATCCGAGACAAAGAAGCCTTGCACATTTGCTTGCCTTTTCAACTCGACAACCCGACTTTAACGTATGGAGACCAAACCTTATTGGACTACCCCAAAGACCAATTGGCGGGCTCCAACAAAGAATTCATTTGCGTTGCTGACCATCTGATCCTAGAGGACAAGAAATTCAAAATAACCGTCTTCACTCCCGACTGCAACCTCATTGAACTCGGCGCGCCAATAGACGAACAACAGCAACTCGGCGCAAAGGTCTGGAAGCGCGAAAATCAAAGCATCAGCCCGCTCTATCTGTATGTTTTCAATAACTACTGGCACACGAATTACAAGGCTGATCAAAGCGGGGCGTTTGAGGTAAATGTGAGGGTAAGGGTGGAGGAGAAGTGATTTCAGATCCTCTCGTATTTGTTCAATCCAAGCATAAAACCCAAAATAGCTTGCGCTATTTTCGGCCTTTTTATTTTTAAACGCTTATCAAAACAAGTTTTGAACGCTTTAAAAACAAAAAAACCCGGCACTTTCGTGCTGGGTTTTTGCTCGTGACCTCGTCAGGATTCAAGCTCCTTCGTCGGTACGTGCAGTGGACAAAACGCCTTTATTCGCTGCGCTCATACGGACATTTTTCATTTTTTATACCTTTTGCGAATGAATTCGCAACGGCTTTAAATGAAAAATGCCCTCCGCAGAGCGGAAGGCATTTTGTCAGAGTGACCTCGTCAGGATTCAAACCTGAAACCTTCAGAGCCGTAATCTGATGCTCTATTCAGTTGAGCTACGAGGCCGATTTCGAGTGCAAAGATAAGAACTTTTTTGCAATTGCAATGTTATTAAAGAAAAAAAGCGCTTGAAAAAACTACTTGTTGTCCTTTCAGTTATTGGACTTTTATTCATCTTACTGCTCTCCATTATGCGTTCATCTATAGAAACTCCTGAATATGAAGTGCTTCGCGTACTCACCAAAAAGGCAGAGATCAGGCGCTATCCGAGTTTAATTTTGGCACAAACCGATTTAGATTCGAGTACCTACAGTGAAAACAGTAGTTTGGGCTTCAGAAGGGTGGCTGGTTATATCTTTGGTGGGAATGAAAAGGGTGAGAATATTGCCATGACCTCTCCTGTTGTGATGGAAATGGGTGCCAAAACCCAAGTAGCTTTTGTGATGCCCAAGCAATACAGCATGGATGCTTTGCCGAACCCAAACAGCCAGAATGTAAAGATTGCCAAACAAGCCGAACGCACGCTCGCTGTGCTGCGTTTTGGAGGCTATACCAATGATGTCAAAATTGCCGAAAAAGCGGAAGAGTTGCGCGAGCTCCTCAAGAAAGAGGGTATTGCTTTTCAAGACAAATTGATTTACATGGGCTACAATGCTCCCTGGGATTTCATTGGCCGCAGAAATGAAGTGGCTTTTGAAATCAAGTAGCTTGTGATTTCTCGTTATTTTAGCGCAAACTTGCTAAGATGAATTTTCCTTATCAGCTCCAAACCATGGAGCAATATCAAGAAGCCTACGCACAAAGCGTGCAAAACCCTGAAGCTTTCTGGGCAGAAATTGCCGAAAATTTTACTTGGCAAAAGAAATGGGATAAAGTCCTTGATTGGAATTTCGAGGAGCCCAAAGTGGAGTGGTTCAAAGGTGCGCAACTCAATATCACAGAAAATTGCCTAGACCGCCATTTGCAATCAAGAGGCAATGAACCTGCAATTGTTTGGGAGTCGAACAATCCAGAGGAGCATCATCGGGTTTTGACCTACAATGAATTGCATTTCAAGGTACAGCAATTTGCCAACGTTTTGCTCAATAACGGCGTTCAAAAAGGCGACCGCGTTTGTATTTATATGGGCATGATCCCCGAATTAGCGATTGCCACGCTTGCTTGCGCCAGAATAGGTGCAATTCATTCCGTGATTTTTGGTGGCTTTTCAGCCCAGGCCATTGCAGATAGGCTCGACGACGCAGGTGCGCAATTCATTGTGACCTGTGATGGTGCATATAGAGGGGCAAAAGATATTCCCTTGAAAAGCGTTGTGGACGATGCGTTGGTTGGAAATAATTCCATCCAAAGGGTCATTGTATGTATGCGCACGCGCACACCTGTTTCAATGCTCAAAGGTCGCGATGTTTGGTGGGAAGACGAAATCAAAAAGGTAGAAACCATGGGCAATCCTGACGTTCCTGCAGTGGCTATGGATGCCGAAGACATTTTGTTTATCCTCTACACTTCAGGCTCAACAGGTAAACCAAAAGGCGTAGTACACACCACAGCTGGCTACATGGTCTGGACCAACTATACATTTGTCAACGTTTTTCAATACCAACCTGGGCAAGTGCATTTTTGCACGGCAGACATCGGCTGGATCACCGGCCACAGCTATATTATTTATGGGCCACTCAGCGCTGGCGCCACCACACTTATGTTTGAGGGCGTACCCACATGGCCCGATGCAGGGCGGTTCTGGGAAATCGTTGAGAAGTATAAAGTTGACATTTTATATACCGCACCAACCGCTATTCGTAGTCTCATGAGTTTTGGGCTAGACCCAATCAAAGGAAAAGACCTCAGTTCCTTGAAAGTGTTGGGTTCTGTAGGAGAACCAATCAACGAAGAAGCATGGCATTGGTACAATGCGCACATTGGTCAAAAACGCTGCCCAATTGTCGACACCTGGTGGCAAACCGAAACAGGCGGCGTCATGATTTCTAATTTAGCAGGAGTGACATCTGCAAAGCCTTCTTATGCAACTTTGCCACTGCCGGGTATTCAGCCTTGTTTGGTCGATGAAAATGGCGTAGAAATTGAAGGCAATGGCGTCAATGGCAATTTGTGCATCAAGTTTCCGTGGCCAGGCATCATCAGAAGCACCTACAACGACCACGATCGCTGCCACCAAACCTATTTTTCTACCTATGAAAACCTCTATTTTACCGGCGACGGCTGCCTCCGAAACGAAGAAGGCATGTACCGCATTACAGGTAGGGTAGACGACGTGCTCAATGTGAGTGGCCACCGCATCGGTACTGCAGAAGTTGAAAACGCAATCAACATGCACGCAGGTGTGATTGAAAGCGCTGTGGTGGGTTATCCGCACGATATCAAAGGGCAGGGTATTTTTGCGTATGTGATTATCGAAGACACCCATGGCGATGCCAACCTCACCAAACAGGACATCCTTCAAACGGTTGCGCGCATCATTGGGCCTATTGCCAAACCAGATCAGATCTTGTTTGTGCCGGGCTTGCCCAAAACGCGCAGTGGCAAAATCATGCGCCGCATCTTGCGCAAAATTGCCGAAGGCGATACCTCCAATTTAGGCGACACCAGTACGCTTTTGGATCCGAGTTTGGTGGATGATCTTATCACATTAAAGAGTTCATAAAAACTAAACATAAGATTCATAAATAGAATATATTCTCTTGATTTTAAGACTGTTAATTTGTTTAAAAATTAAGATGATGAAAAGACAATTACTTCTATTGCTATTTATTGTGCCTTTC
>JBIIZI010000208.1:0-3267 GCA_044346375.1 Crocinitomicaceae bacterium
AAAAAAGATGCAAAAATACGGCAAACAGAAGAAATATGTGGCATTAACTTTCGCTTGTTTAGCGGCGCAAGAATTCGCACTAATCAACATCCAAGATTAATATGATATTTTCATGTACCTTTCGAACAATTTCTCTGGGTACTGTACCGAATCTAGGGTCCAGATTAGCCAACCAAATTTCATTCTTTTTGTACATCTTCCTCAAAACTTTCAAATTCTTGCAGCACAAGCATAGACTCATCGCTTACTAATTGAGATTCAAATCCTAATTGTTGCGCGAGGATTCTCCTTTTTTGCAAGCGATTATAAAAATGTAGCGCTTCGTTGATGTAACGGTTGCGTGTTTTTTTTATTTGTTCGCAAACCGTTTCAGTTTCGTCAAAAATGTCTTCGTCTAGTTTAAGTGATAGTACTTTCATTTCTGTTGGCTTTAGGATACATCAAAAGTATATGCGTTTTTCTACAATTCAAATCAGTATTTTTACTAAATATCGAGCAAATCATGTGGCAAGCGCAAAACAACCAACTTTACCGCAAATTTGAATTCCAAGATTTCAAAACTGCTTTTGCTTTCATGACCCATGTTGCCGCGCTCGCCGAAAAGCAAAATCATCACCCTACTTGGCGCAACACCTACAATGTGGTCGAAATTTGGCTCTGCACGCACGACGCAGGGTCTACGATAACTGAAAAGGATTGGGAGTTGGCAAAGGAGATTGATGGGGTGGAGGCGGTGTCTTTTTAATTTGGGTAGAGATACCGACTCAACGGCAGCGGTTACCGGCGGCTTGGTAGGCTTGGCCGAGCGGTTTAGTAAATCATTGGTCTACACGCCTGACGCAGCGAGCTCAATAGTGCGTTCAAAACGCTGCAATTCGGCGCGACAAACCCAATATAAATTCCTATATTTAACCAAAACCTGCATCAATGAAGCCAACCATCATTACAGTTTTACTTACCTTTTGTTGTTGTTTAAAGGCTTTTGGGCAATCTAAAGCTGTGCTTAGTTTAGAAATAAACAATCTCAAAACTCAGGTCCAAACCCTCGATCAAAGAAACCAAGAATTGGTTTTAAAAACAGCCACCCTCCAAAAAGATATCGAATTCCTTCAGCGTCAAATTGACGAACTCAAAGCTCAGTCTCTACAGGCTCCGGTACAAATACCAGTGGCAGGAAGTCCGCAAATTCCAACAAGTAACCCAAATCAACCCGCACAGCAACAAACATCACCTACACCCACAGTCAAAACTGTTGGGCAATACGGACGTTGTAGGGCAACTACTCAAAAAGGTACGCAATGTTCTCGCAATGCCAAGTCAAATGGCTATTGTTATCAGCATGGAGGGGTGTAAATTTAACGTTGTCGATCAGGGGCTTCACCAAAACTCTTTCTACAATTCTTTACAGTATAGACAAGGCCGTTTTGGTGTGGAAATGCCATCAGGTAGCGACTTTCGTAAAAATCGTCTTGTTTCTCAAAACCCTTGATTTTCATCAAGGCATCGAGTTCAGCAGCGCTTTCTTTCTTTTCTACATATAAAAAACGCCGGGGTGTAAATGAAGTGCTATCGGCCTGGTGCATTTCGCCACCTAGAATAGAAAAAACCTCAACATCGAGCACTTCTTCGGGGCATTTGGCAAAGAAATAAAATGCATCATGGCGGTAGTCTATTCGATAGGACCTCACACAGGGCCCAAAGTCGCTGTTTTTAGGGCTTAGCGAAAGGAAGCCATATACCATTTCAGAATAATCGAATTGTTCCATCGCAGTGAAACTATTTTTTAATTTCTCCCATCTCCTCCAACGCAAATTGCGTCAATGCCGATCCGCCGCACATTTCACCGTCAGGGGTGCCTTTTTCCCAGCTTTCAAGCTCTAAAAAACGGCTTTTGTAGTGCTTTGTGTAAATCAAATTGATGCAAGGCGGAATGCCTGAGCCCCACCATTCGTCTTCTTCGGCTTTCGGATATTGCAACTCCACTTGCGCCAACAAATAGGTTTCAAAAGCTTCTTGGGAAGCCTCCAAATTCTTAAAAAAGCGCGCTTTGTGTTGCGCGTCTGTCCAGTCGGCTTTCTCGTAAATCTGCTTGATTTTCGCCAAACGCTTGTTCATTTTACCTTTCCAATATTGTGTCTCATCGTAGGAGGACATGTTGATGGCCGTTTGGTTGTCGTTGGGCCCGATAGAAAAATCTGGCGCTTGTGTTTGTTGCGCTGTGTCTTGTTTGACTTCTGGGCATTTTTTGGCGGGGGAGGTGCAGGCAGCGAGTAGGAGAAAAGGCAGGATAAATTTCATGGTTTAATTGTCGATTTGTACGTTTTCACGGTTCAGTAAATTTAGAGATTAAACTGCTGCTGTTCGAACCGTTGGCTACTTTTCATCCTCTTCATCAAAGAAATGGAATACCTGCCTGCCAAAGCTACCATCCGATTTAGATTGCGCATAGCGCATAAAGGAGGCGTCAACTTTTTTGGACATGCGGCCGTATTCGGTTTTGTTGTAATTTCTGACATTTTCTCTTCTGATGTTCAGCATTTTGGAGGTGTCTGTCGCATCAAAATCACAGCCGATGAAACTGAAAGTCCATTTGCCGGTTTGGTCGCGCTCTTTGATTTTTCTGGCAATGCTTTGGTAATTGAAAAACTGGGATGCATTTTCGGCGCCGTCAGTAATGATCACCACAACTACGCTCATTTCGTCGTTTTGAATTTTGCGCGCATATTCGCTTTCAATCTGATGTATGCCCTTGCCAATAGCATCGAGTAAGGCAGTCATGCCGCGGGGTTGAAATGCATCGGAAGGCAATTCTTTGAGCGCGTTGATCGGGGCAGGTTTGACCAACCACTGAACGGTGTCGTCGAAGGTAAGTAAAGACACCAAAAACTGTTGGTCTGGGTAGGTGGCCTGCATGTTTTTTACGGCACTCAGGTGTTCGTTGTAGCCGCCTACTACCATTTGCTCGAGGCCGCCCATAGAGCCGCTGCGGTCAATGATGAACTGATATAGCGTTGTTTTGTTGGTGCCTTGATCAGTGTTTTTGTTGGTTTGTTTTTCCATGAGAAAGCTTTTCAATTTAGTTACAATGTTTTGTCGCATAAGAGGTGGTATTTATTTTTTCAAGGTTGAATGGTTGTTATTCGGCTTCGAGGGAGGCGTTGAATTCAGCAAAGAAGCTAGCCATGCGCTGAGCACTTGGGTCGAGGTAATAGCGTTTGTTGAGTGCAATATTTTGGAAATTGGTCTTGAACAGGCTACACTCATATA
>JBIIZI010000209.1:0-3257 GCA_044346375.1 Crocinitomicaceae bacterium
TTAGACTGCTTGAGTAAAGTGCCTTTCAAGGCATGCGAAACTTTTGAAGCAATTGTTTGGGCGTCTGGCCCGAATTTAGAAACCTTCCCGAGAAGTTTCCAGACTTCGTCTTTGACTTTGTTGTAGGTATGGGAGGTTGTGATATCGGTGAGGTATTCTTTGAGTGCGCCTACATTAGGGTCGATAGACATGCAGTTGTCGTTGAGAATAACGAGCAAGTTGGCGTCTTTTTCAAAACCGGCGTGGTTGAGGCCTTCAAAAGCCAAACCAGCGGTCATGGCGCCATCGCCGATAACAGCAATGTGTTGGCGCTGTGTTTCGCCTTTATATTGGTTGGCAACTGCCATTCCTAAAGCAGCAGAAATAGAAGTAGATGAGTGGCCAACACCAAAGGTGTCGTATTCGCTTTCCGAACGTTTAGGGAAGCCAGAAATACCGCCTTTTAAACGGTTGGTATGGAAACGCTCGCGGCGCCCTGTTAATATTTTGTGTCCGTAGGCCTGGTGCCCGACGTCCCAGACGAGTTGGTCGTCAGGGGTATTGAAAGCATAATGTAAAGCAACAGTGAGTTCAACCACGCCTAAAGAGGCGCCGAAATGAGAATTGCCGATTTCAGAAATGACGTCTACGATGTACTGACGGAGTTCTTGGGCAACCTGTGGGAGTTGTTCTTCTGTGAAATTCGTGCGCAAATCGCTCGGAACAGTAATTTGGGAAAGGAGTGGGCCGGGCTTGTAGGGGTGATTTGACATAGGAACAAAGTTAAGCGTTTCGGTAGCTATTGAAACACCCTAACGCAGAAAATGTTCAATTAGTGTGCGTTGCTGCTGCGAAGGTTGTTTTTTTCAAGCACAAAAGCGAAGCCCACAAAAAAGAGGACGAGCAGGTTGTGTAGGAAATGATTGATGATGGCTTTGGAAAATTGAATTTGGCTGCCAATCCAGAACAACAATAAGCTCATGCCCAAGTATAGCAAGAATTTTTTCACGTTGTAAGGAATCGGATAGTGGCGCTGTCCGAGCCAATAAGAAAGTAGCATTTGTGTGGCGTATACAATTAAAGTGGCCCACGCGCTGGCCATGTATTGGAACTGTGGAATGTAATAAACGTTGATAGCAATGGTGAGAAGGGCCCCAAAAATTGTAATGTAGGCGCCGTATTGGGTTTTACCGCTGAGTTTGTACCAAATACTTTGGTTGTAGTATATGCCAAGAAAAACATTGGCGAGTAGTAAGATGGGCACTACCTTTAAGCCTTCCCAATAAGCTTCTTTTTGAATAAAATGCTTGAAAATATCGAGGTTCAGACTCACCAATAAGAACACTGCACAAACCATAGCTACAAAAATGTTCATGATGCGCACATAAACGGTATTGCGGTCTTGGTTTTGCATTTGTTTGAAGAAAAACGGCTCGGCAGCATAGCGGTAGGCTTGCAAAATGATTGTAACGAGCATAGCGAGTTTGTAACACGCGCTGTAGATGCCTACTTGAGATTCCGCATAGCTCAAAGTTTCGGGTACAGCTGGGTCGTAGAGTAGGTGCTTGAGTAAAATGCGGTCGAAGGTTTCATTGATAATGCCTGCAAAACCCGCAATGACGAGTGGAATTGCGTAGCGCCACATGCGTTTGTATAGGCTCCAGTCTCGGATAAAAAGCACTTTAAAGATGCTGTCGTAGAGCAAGAGCGGCTTGGCCAAAGACGAAATGAGGTTGGCTAAAAGGATAAACAAGATGCCTTCTTCTGGGCGTTCGGCACTAAAAAAGAAGACCATTGCAATTACGTTGAGTGCAATGTTGAGTCCAATGCTGGTCATTTGGATGGAGGCAAAACGCAGCGCTTTTTCTTCGGCGCGAAGGCGAGCAAGCGGCAAGGCGGTAATGGCGTCTATCATGACGATGGTACCCAAAAGCACTACGTATTCGTTGTGGCCTTCAAAAAGTAAGGCATTAGCGATGTCGTTGTTGAAGTACAGCAGCACTAAATAGAAAAGCCCATTGATACCCACTACCGACCAAAAAGCGGCGCTGTAGGCCTTGTCTTTGTCGGCTTCGTTTTGTAAAAAGCGAAAAAACGCGGTTTCCATCCCGAAAGTGAGCAAGACAATTAAAAAGGCAACCCAGGCATAAAGCTCAGAAATGACGCCGTAGTCTGAAGTTTGGGCAAAATAGTAGGTGTGGAGCGGAACCAACAAATAGTTGAGCAGCCTTCCTAAGATGGAGGGCAGGCCATAAATGGCGGTTTGACCAACTAATTTGCGGATGGGGTTGCTCATGGCTTAGCCTCTGAAATTCGGCTTGCGTTTTTCTAAAAATGCGGTGGTGCCTTCTTTGAAATCTTTGGTGCCAAAGCTTTTGCCAAATTCTTCGATCTCTACCTCGTAGCCATTGACGCCACTTGCAAAACCTGCGTTGACGCAGCGAATGGCAGCAGCAATAGCCATTGGCGAGTTATTTAGTATTTTTTGAGCCATTGCTTCGCAGCTTGCCATGAGGTCTGGTTGTTCAACAACTGCATTTACCAATCCCCATTGAAGGGCGTCTTCGGCTTTGAGCATACCAGCTGTAAAAATGAGTTCGTTGGCTTTGCCGCGCCCCACGAGTTGGGCCAAGCGTTGGGTGCCGCCGTAACCAGGAATAACACCTAGAGAAGTTTCTGGCAAGCCCATTTTGGCGTTGCTACTGGCTATTCTGATGTGTGCTGCCATAGCGAGTTCAAGGCCTCCGCCAAGTGCAAAACCGTTCACAGCAGCAATTACTGGTGTGCCGAGTTGCTCAATGAAGTCAAAAAGGGTTTGCTGTCCTGTTTGTGCGAGCGCGCCACCTTCGGCAATGCTGAAATCGGCAAATTCTTTAATGTCGGCGCCAGCTACAAATGCTTTTTCGCCACTGCCGGTCAGGATAATGACGCCCACATTTGGGTCGGTATCGGCTGCTGCTAGTGCGGCGTGGAGTGCGGCAATAGTGTCTTTATTGAGTGCATTGAGTTGTTGTGGTCGGTTGATGGTCAAAAAGGCAATTTGATTGCGGATTTCAGTCAGGATAAGCGCTTCCATAAGATAATTTTTCTGCGATAAAGATAGTTAGAATAATGTAGATGGTAGGTTTAGTGCGGAATAGAGATCCGAAAAGTTGTGCCTTTGTCGGGCTCAGATTGCAGTACAAATACCTTTCCTTTATGGTACTCTTCAACAATTCGCTTGACCAATGTAAGGCCCAGCCCCCAGCCGCGTTTTTTGGTAGAGTAACCCGGTTCAA
>JBIIZI010000210.1:0-3240 GCA_044346375.1 Crocinitomicaceae bacterium
TCAAAGGCGCCACTAAATCTTTAAAGCGCTCTCTTCTCGAATTGAAAAGCCGCACTTGTTCGCCTACCAAGCACGCTACAATCATTCGGGGTTCTACTCCGCAGGCTGCAGCTGCTGAATCAATATAACGCTTGTCTTTAGCCACCGCTTCTTTGAAGTAAGACCACTCTATGTAGTCCATCCATTCAAAAGCATTTCCGCCTTTCGCTTTGGTTGACGCCTGGTTTTTAGCAAGAAGCGCACGCAATTTGCGCTGGTAGCTTTTGTTGTCCTTGAGTTTGAGGTCGAAGGCTGAGAGCATCTGTAGCGCTGTTTTTTCTGACTTAGACTGCGCCCATGCATCCAAAATAATGCGTGCATTCTTTGGGTAGTATTCATTTACTAAATTGATGCGCTGCAAAATCTCGTTGCGATACGCTACAATTGATGCGCTATCTACTTTGAAATTTTGATTGTATTTGTCGTGCATCGACTGAAAATAGCGGTTGTTGTTGTCTACAAGGCCTTTGTCGTCGGTGAGGCGCAATTTGAGCGCTACAAAAACTCCCACGAGCGCTACGCCATAGGCAGCGAAACCATAAAGGGCAATTTGATAAGGAATTTTAAACCACTTGCTTTGAATAATGCGTTTCATGTATTTGAATAAGAACGGGCCGTATACGCAGCGCTCAGTCTTTGGTTACAACTTGCGTTTTTCGCAACTAACTAATTTTTACTTGTAAAATTTGGTTTCTTTTTGATGAAAAACACAAGTAATATTGTTCATCATGTACCTGGCAACTCCAAGAGATACCCAACGCATAATCGCCATCTTCCAAGAGGCGTTTATCGACAACCCTCACATTTGCTATTTGTTGGGCAAATCACGGCTACCTGAGAAAATCGCCATCATGACCTCTCACGTTATCGACATTGCCATGAAAAGGCAAGGGCTTTATTTGTCCAAAGACGGAGAAGGCGTACTGATCGTATTTGAAGCAGATAAACTCCCGCTTACTTTCTTCGAAAAATGTGCGCAGTATTGGATGGTTTTGCACTGTTTCAACTTGCGCAATATTTTTACCATTGCCCGCACCGAAAAAAGAGTCAAAGCACTGCGCCATGCTCAGCCCGGCGATCTTTATGTCTGGTTTTATGCCGTTTCTAATAAAGGCCTTGGTGGTAAAACAGCACGCGAATTACTCCATGACCTTTTTGATTTAGCTCAAGAAAAAAATGCAGCCATTCTCGCCGAAACCAGTATTGCGCGCAATATGGTTATTTATAAGCGCTATGGTTTTGAGGCCTACAACCAACAGCAATTCGATAGCTTTCCTGTTTTTTACATGCGTCGGCCAGCAGCACAGAAAGACTAAACGCATTTTACTACCTTTGCCAATATGGCACTCATTAAAGCATGTAGGGGCTTCGAACCCCAAATTGGTCCGGATTGTTTTTTAGCGGAAAACGCCACTGTTGTAGGCGACGTTCAGATGGGCGCACGCTGCTCCGTTTGGTTCTCGGCGGTGGTTCGGGGCGATGTCAATAGCATTCGCATGGGCGAGCAAGTCAATATCCAAGATGGCGCCGTGTTGCATTGCACCTACGAAAAAACGAAACTTCAAATCGGCAACAATGTCTCTATTGGTCACAACGCACTAGTGCACGGCTGCACCATCCAAGACAACGTTCTCATCGGGATGGGTTCTATCGTCATGGACAACTGCTACATCGAAGCCAACAGTATTGTTGCGGCCGGCGCGGTTTTGACCGAAGGCACACGCGTCGAATCTTGGTCTATCTACGCAGGCATCCCGGCCAAAAAAATCAAGACACTTTCTCCAGAATTATTTGCCGGCGAAGTGCAGCGCATCGCCAACAATTATGTGCTTTATTCTAGTTGGTTCAAAGAGAACCCTTAAATTTACTTTCAAACCTTTTTTTCATGAAATACGACCGCATCGACAAGGCGCTTTACATTGCAAACCGCCAAAAATTCACTGCTCAAATGGCAGCTGGCTCACTTGCTATTTTCAATTCTAATGATATCTATCCGGTATCTGCAGACAGCACCTTGCCTTTCGCCCAACACCGCGACATCTTATATCTTTCCGGCGTAGATCAAGAAGAATCTATTTTGGTACTCTTTCCAAATGCGAGCAACCCAGCGCACCGAGAGGTATTATTTTTAAAAGAAACCAGCGAGCTCATCGCTATCTGGGAAGGCGAAAAACTCACCAAACAAACCGCTTTTGAAACCTCCGGTATCCAGACCGTTTATTGGCTCCAACAATTCCCTACCATTTTCAAGCAAATGATGGCCGAGGCCAGCGGTATTTACCTCAACACCAACGAGCACCTCCGTGCCAACACCGAGGTAGAAACCCGTGAAGACCGCTTCATTAAGCAAGTCAAGCAAGATTACCCAGCCCATCAAGTGCATAAGTCGGCACCCATCATGCACAAAATTCGTTCTATTAAAGAACAAACTGAGCTCGACCTCATGCAAACAGCCTGCAACATCACCGAAGCAGGTGTGCGCCGACTATTAGGTTTCATCAAGCCAGGTGTTTGGGAATACGAAATCGAAGCCGAACTCGCCCATGAATTTTTGCGCAAGCGCTCAAAAGGTTTCGCCTACACACCAATTGTAGCCTCTGGTAAAAACGCTTGTGTCTTGCATTACATCGAAAACAACCAGCAATGTAAAGATGGCGACGTCATTCTACTAGATGTAGGTGCTGAATATGCGAACTACTCTTCAGACCTCACGCGTTGCATTCCAGTCAATGGCCGCTTTACAGCTCGTCAGAAAGCCGTCTACAACGCGGTTCTTCATGTCAAAAACGAAGCCACCAAACTATTGGTACCCGGTACAATAATGGCCGAATACCACAAACAGGTTGGTACTTTAATGGAAGAACAATTGGTCAATTTAGGCCTCATTTCTTTAGACGACATCAAAAACCAAGATCCAACTTGGCCAGCTTACAAAAAATACTTCATGCACGGCACTTCTCACTTCTTGGGCCTAGACACCCACGACGTCGGTTTATGGCACGAGCCAATAGCTGCCAATATGGTTTTCACAGTAGAGCCTGGCATTTATATTCCTGCAGAAGGTCTGGGCATTCGCCTAGAAGACGACGTCGTTGTTCAGGCTAGTGGCGCGCCATTCAACCTCATGGCCAATATTCCGATCGAGGCCGATGAAATTGAAGCCTTAATGAATGCCTGAACTTCCGATTAGTTTGCATTATA
>JBIIZI010000211.1:0-3208 GCA_044346375.1 Crocinitomicaceae bacterium
CAAGCAAATTATAGGCGCGGTACTGCCCAACGCGTGCCTGCTCCTCTACCTTATCAAGTAAAAAGTCTCTGGTTCCAAATATGTATTTACCTAAATTCATTGTGGGCAGCTCGGTATTAAATCCCATTCGGTTGTTTGATACATTCTGTTTGGTATGACCCGAATGAGAATTTCCGTTGGTTTATTTTTATCGTAAGTATAATTGTATTCAAAAGTTCTTTTATACTGGGTAAACCCACCATATTTTTTCAAATAACTAAAATGATCATTATTGTCAAGTCGAGGTTCGAAGATGTATTGATCAGACTCAACTATTGTTTTACCATCATAAATCACTTCTAATCGATCCGGTATAAGATTCGCATTGAATTTGAAATATACAATACCGGAATTTTCACCTAAATTGACGACCTTACTCCAAGGTTCATTAGTTCCGTCATGAGGAATATTTCCACCACAAGGCTCTATTTGCAATGTTGTATTATTGATTTTATCTTGAAGAGAATCATTATGGGCTCTTAACTCCTTTAATTCTTCTACAACGGTTTTATCCTTGATTTTACAATAGATTTTTTGAGTAAATTGAGTACAACGGCCTAAGATATAGAGCAATAGCAAAATAGCAAGGAGATAAAGCAACCAACGCAGCCAATTGAAATTTGGAAACCAATTGAAGCATCCTTTTTTAGTGCGGCCATCTCCTGAGTTGCCTCCGCCATTATTGCTACCATCATCGTTAGCGTTGTCATTACCGCTATTTCCGCTGTCGTCACCACCTGTATGTGGGTTTCCTCCGCCGTCGTCCTGGATAGGGTCATTACCAGTACTTTGGTCAATGAATTTACCATCTATAACCTCAGAAATGATATCTGCTTGGATTTCACCAAGCGTTTGCTCACCTACTTGTTGTACATTGGAGACCTTTACATTGACTAACTTGGCATTGGTCAGGGAAAAAATACGGTCATTTGCAACTGGCCAATGATTGGAAGTATTTACTTGAACATTTTGGATTTCACGGAAATTATAGAAACCATCTAGGGTCTGAAATTCTTGCTGGCCGATTTCTTCAGATTGAGAAACAATGCCGCGGTAAATCTGAACGAGGTGTTCATTGCCTTTTGGGAAAGGCTCGTCGGATTTTAAAAACGAGCGCTGCATGGTCTTGAAGTGTCCTTCAAACCTACCTTTTACATAATATGTTTTAGGTGCACTCATTTCTTCTTTGTATCCATTAACCTAACCGTAACACGCATGTTGCGGTTGTATTTCTTAATGTTGTAATTGTTCTCCATGTAATTCGATAGTTCTTTCGAATAATAAGCCTCAGAATCTGATTTGGCTACAACGAATAAACGCGATTGACTGATGCCATTGGCGATGAAATACTCTTTAACTGCAATAGCACGCAGTTTATCTAGGTTTGGTTTGGGTTCGATTTCAGAACCAGAGTGATTGCCAATGATTTGAAAGGACTTGTCGTCGCAAACCTGCAACAACCTAGTGAGTCTGATCAGATTACCTTTTCCTTCGGCCTCATTCAAGGAGTATTCATGAACTTCATCGGTATTTTGATAGAAGTACACATTTTTGATATTTGCTAAATTTTTACGGATGTTTTCTTCGTAAATGCGATTGAGAGAATCTTTGATGCGTTCTTGCTCGATGATTTGAATTCTGTGTTCGTCGAGACGGTCACAAGAACCGTCGTCATTGGCTAATTGATTGCATGATTTAATCAGCCATAACAAAAACAAGATCAAGAGTATCCAACCAAGTATCCTCCAAAAATTAGCTAAACATCCCGACAAAGCGCTTGAACAACCCGTTTGAACCTTATTAATGGTCTGTCCAATTTCTGAATCATCGTTGAAATCTGTGGAGCCAACGCCCGAAGAACCATTGCCACTTTCGTCAGGTGGCGGCGGATCTGCTTTGTCTATTTGAGCAGTTTTGGCAGTTATGCCATAAGCTTTGCCCTCGAGCTCTCCATAGGTTTGCCCTTTCATCTCAAATGTTCGGATGATTTTTGGATCAACCAATAGCAATTGAGTGAAGGTATAAACACGTTGATCTGGGAAAGGCGCATTTGCATTTCCTTGAACTACGACATTCGGGACATTGATAAATAAATATGAACTTAATTTGCGGTATTCGTCTGGTGCAAATTCTTCACTAAAGGTTGTTTCATCGAGCGCACCACTATAGACCTGAACCTTGTGGGCTAAGTCTTGTGGAAAGGTCTCAGACAAACCAAGCGCAGTAGCTTGGTTTGTCTTGAAGCGCCCTTTAAAAGAACCTAATATGACGTATTCGCTAGACATAAATCACAAACGAACTATCCTTTATTTTTATCGTCTTGGTCTGGCTGAATAAAACGCTCAGGATCTTTTTCAATCTCTTCGCGTTCTTTCTCTGCGTATAGCGTAATCGCATGAATGGCATTCTCTTTTTCGAGTTCATTCTGCCGCTTCGCAACCTCCACAATTCGACGCGCATTGTAGTTTTCTTTTACTTTATGCAAGTTGTTATTTTCATCAGGAATAAGTTCCAATGAAATTCCTTGTTTCGCCTCCAAAATCTGAGCGACGTTATCCTGCATGTAGTCATAAGAAGATTTCCAAATCATAAACTTAAAGATCACTGGCGCAATCTCTACAATCATGAAAAGCAAACGCACCAACCAAATTGGCCAGAAACCACTACCACGAATTTCTTTTTCCTCAATTTTCCCTGAAATGTTATCTTTTATGGAAATGCTTTTTGGTTGAGAAAGTTGTTCCAAAGCTAGTATTTGATCCAAGAATCCAAATACTTCGTCTTGAGTCTCCAATTCTTTCTTTTCTAACTCTTCTTTAAATTCGTTTAAAACAACATTATAAAGACTATCAGCCTCATTAAATTTAACCCTTACAGGGTTGTATTCTTCCGTTAAAAACTTTTGTTGCTGAGCAATCTTTTGTTTACATCTTGGACCGCATTCAACTCGATTTGTTTCATTTAATACTTCATTCTGAAATTGAATGCGCTGTGGCTCAAGTAAATCTAGTTTTGCTTTATATTCTAATTTAACTTTTTCTGCTTTATCAATTTTACTCTGATATTTTGTTTCTAATTCATTAATCTTCATTTGAACCGTTAAAGCTTTACTTTGATTCAATTCTCGACTGATTTCCTTTTTAAAAATATATGTCTCAAGTGGTGCAGA
>JBIIZI010000212.1:0-3203 GCA_044346375.1 Crocinitomicaceae bacterium
ACTTTTTGAACTCGTGCGCTCAGGCCGTCAGCTCATCGGCTTTGACCTCAATGAAGTTGCACCAGGCCCTGATGGCGACTGGGATGCTAACGTGGGTGCACGTGCCCTTTGGCATTTGGTATGTGCAACTGAACTCTCCCGACGACAATCCTTATGAAAATCAAGCAGTCACAAATCCTTACTGGGCTCGCACTCAGCTTTGGCTTACTCAGTTTATTTAGCATCTGGAATATTTACAACTGGGACCTCCTCGGCTGGGGCACCAAACTGTTTTTATTCCCGTTTTTAGCTGCAATTAGCTTTTTGACAAAGCTCACCCCTGAACAAACACCCCTATATGTGCGCATTCAATTGGGCTTACTTGGTTTGCACACGCTTTTTTATTTGATTGTATTTAATCTGCAAGACCCCCATTCACCTAACCTACTGCTTTTACTTACGAGCCCACTGCTGTCCACAATTGTATTGCTTCTTGCCAAAACAAGTTTGCTTTCTTCCAGACAAAACCAATATCAACTGCAAGCTCAAACCAAGCGCATCAAAGGCATTTTAATAGTTGCAGGATTGTTATACGTGCTCTTGGGTGTGTTTGCACATGTCGACTTCCTTTTACCAGGTATTGTTTTGGAAGTCGTGGCAATGATCTATTACTTTAGTTTGCTGCTCAAGCAAAATTAAATGCGCTTAGCCTAGAAGATTAATTGCGGCAACTTAGCCTATATTATTTTTTGACGCGGCCATAGCCCGCAATGCGCGTTTGCCAATAAGACGACGTTTCAATTTCAACAACAGAAATACCAATAGAAGAACTCGAGTGTATCATCTGTTTGGGCGCGCCCTTTTCAGAAATGAGAATGCCAACATGATTGATTTGTGTGCCGTTTGTAAAAAAGACCAAATCACCAGCAGTTGCTTTATCAGGGTCAATTGCTTCACAGTAGTTAAATTGATCCATAGCCCTTCTTGGTAATTTTATACCTTGTTTTTCAAAAACGTAACAAGTGAATCCGCTGCAGTCAAAACCCGAAGGATCTATTCCTGCGGTTTTATAAGGAACGCCAATATATTTATGCGCTTCTTGGAGGAGTTGTTGCGTTTGAGCACTGCCTTGGGTAGTCACTTTTACTTTGGCATCGGTTGGTTTATCCGACGATTCGAGCTCTTGCGGATGTCGTTTGGCCCAATTTGGATTTTTAGCGAGTTCTAAAGCAGCAAGTTGTCGGTATTTGGCAGGGTCTGGGCTTTGGTCATAGGCCGGATTCATAAGGAGCCTACCTGCTTTGCGGTAAACCAGTTTGTAATGTCCTTGGCTGTAGAGCTGAGCTAAGGTTTGCAGTTTGTTGTCTTGGGCAGAGACCTTCTGAACGAGAAAAAAAAGAACAAAAAGCCCCCCTAGAGCGCGTTTAGTTCGAGTAAAGCTTACCATTATAATAAACTACGGAGGTTTGATTGGCCAACTTCACGAGTACTTTATTGCCGTAAATTTCGTATTCAGCATTTTGAAAAGTAGTTAGTTCTTCCACTTTGCCGTCTACCAAAGCACTTACGCCGCCGATGATGTTGCGAAACACCAGAACGTTGTTTTTGAGCAAGTAAGTATGTGGTTGATAAGTGGCCACTTGGATGCGCTGACCATTTGAATAAGCAAAAAAGTAGGAGTTTTCCATCCAGACACAGATGTCGTCTTTGACATCCCAAAGCTCTGTGGAAAAATTGGAAAGTGCTGATTTTTGTCCGTTTTGGTAGTGCCAAAGGTTGCCGTTCATGTCTTCGTAGACCACAAAGCCGCGACCAGCTTTGTATTTTTTGATGGGAAATGATTCGAGCTCCACAAAATTCCCTTTGTCAAAGACATAAAACGATTGGGTGTAGGGATCTTTGAAACACATGACGTCAGTGCCTAACTGAAAATCGATTACTTCTTCGTTGTATGTGCCGATTTCGAATTTTTGACCGTTCCAATATACAAAATAGGTATTGCTGTTGTCTTTGTAAACAACGAGGTTTTCTCCGACAGTGGCGTTCATGGAAAGACCATTGGTGATGGTAACTAAACTCTCTACTTTTTGATTCCAGTAGACATTAAGGGCTTGGTAGCGGGTGTCTTCAAAAACAATGAGGCTGTCTTTGACCACAAACTCGCGGCCAAAATTGGTAAGGATTGTAAATTTGCCGTTGTCCCACATGCGCAAGCCATTGGCAATGCTGTATGCCATGAGGTGATCCGAGACTTGGTAATTGACGTTTAGGGTGGTGACGTCTATGCGCTGCTTGCCATCGTAAAGCTTAAGATTGCCTCGGGTATCTATGTATGCGACCATTTCGTCGCCTGCCTTGTAGTTGACAATTGGCTGAATTTCGATCGGACGAAAAAAACCGTCTTGAAAAGAGACGAAATAATTGTTGAAATCTGTGGTAGGAACGATGCCTTGCGCCTCAATTGCAGTGGCGAAAAACAAAAATGTACTCAGAGAAAGGAATAATCTTTTAAACGGCATCTTTCAAAGTTACCAAAATTTAGACCAATAAATGTATCTTCGTAGCGCTTATCCAATTGACTATGAAAAAAACTATTTTATGCAGTCTTTTTTTGCTTGGTAGCGCTTCGTTTTGGGCGCAGCAAAAAATCACTTATGAAGCCTATGACCTCCCGAATGGGTTGCATGTCATACTGCACGAAGAACACGCCACACCAATTGTAGCGGTATCTGTTCTCTACCATGTCGGCTCTAAAAACGAAAACACCAACCGCACAGGTTTTGCACACTTTTTTGAGCACTTGCTTTTCGAAGGTTCAGCAAATATTGGCCGCGGTGAATACAGCGAGCTCGTTGAAAAAAATGGCGGAACACTCAATGCAAATACGTCTCAAGACCGCACCTACTATTACGAAGTATTGCCTTCCAACCAACTCGAATTAGGCCTATGGTTAGAAAGCGAGCGCATGCTTCACGCAAAAGTGGACATCAAAGGAATTGAAACACAACGCAGCGTGGTCAAGGAAGAAAAAAGACAACGCGTAGACAACCAACCTTATGGTTCTTTCTTTACAGAAATGTTCAAACGCGTCTTTACCGCGCACCCATACAATTGGGCGCCAATTGGCAGCATGGAACACCTCGACGCTGCACAAGAAGAAGACTACGTCAATTTCTACAAAACCTATTACGTACCTTCAAATGCTACGCTTTCTATAGCAGGCG
>JBIIZI010000213.1:0-3193 GCA_044346375.1 Crocinitomicaceae bacterium
AGTAAACCAAAGATCATGATGATGTTACTGAGCATCCCAAGTTGAAAATATTGAAATACCAAAAGTATGCATGACATATAAAATGCCACACTACACTTTTCTAAAAAACTGCGGAATTTACCTAAAGCATCGAGAAAAGCCGCATTTAAAAACAATAGAATAGGCAGCGTAGACATGAGCCTGATTTCTTGTAGCAGCGTTGATTTCTCATCTAAGAAATTCAGGACCTTAGCTGCAGCATTATATTGAAAGAGTTTGGTAAAGATCATCTTACCTTTTTCAGGCTTTTGAGCAATAATCTTTAAAAGCAACCTATCGTAATACGCAAAGCGCTGTGGGCTTTTGCGCCGCTTTAATTTGGCCTCATTTAAGCTCAAAGACTTAACGATTTGTTGTGCATCAGTCAAACTTCTGACAAAAGAATAGCCCGTGCTTGGCTTCAGCTGACCGCCTCCAGCACCTGTTCGGAACCAATTTTTTGGCAGCTCTTCATTTTGAAGCACCCCACTACACATCGGAATACAACCCTGTTCTTTTTCTAAAATCTCAAATTGGGTGTTCCGCTCTTCTAAAAACTTTTCAATCACGTGGGTTGCCTCAATTTCTGAAATGAGTACTTCACCAAAGCGCGTGGGTTCTATCAACGCTTGTTGCGCATCAAAAGGCAAGACATACAAAAATTGGGTGTGCTCATTTTGAGGGATAGAAAAATCCATCATCGTAAAAACCTCTGGGTCAAAAATTGGCGTATTGGCCTTGACCAACCAACCATAAAAACTTTGACTGATCTGCACCTCATTTCGGAGGTCCAACTCAAATTGAGGGGGTCTGGAGTCAAATACAAAATGAGCTAAGCCACTAGGAGAACCTACAAGTGGTTCTTTTCGAAAAGTAACTTGATGCTGCGCTAGCAAAGTTGAGGTATGGGCATAAAGTGCTTCGGCCCGGAGGTAATAATAGCGTTTCCCTGCCAATAACTGTGGCGCCTCTTCATTGCATTTGACCTTAGACCAGCTATGACTTATAAGTGGCTCCAAGCCTGCGTCTTGCAAAACGTTTGGTGCTAACCAAAAACAAAAGGTACGGTCATTGCCCTTTTTCTGTTCAGGTTCATAAACAAGGATCCGCTTCTGCGAGAGAAGACCAGCGCGATCGAGCTCCGACAAAATTAAGGAGTTGGCGCAACCCATGCCAATAAAGGCATAATCGTATGGCAGTTCTTGAAGGGGCAATTAGTAGGTTTAGGTTCCTACTATAACCAATTGATTGTCAAAATGTTTAATTACGCTACAATTCAATATCAAGACTCATTCGAACACTGTACATACCTTGCATTCCGAAAGCGTTTTTTGTTTAGAATGCGTGTCGTGCCCTTGATGACCAACTTGACATAGATAATGCCGGTTGGAATTGTCCCAAAAAATCCTAATCCCGTACTAAAATCCCAACTGACCGCCGATGAAACTATACCTACATTTATGGCGCCAAGAACGATACCCACAAAGCGCATACACCGCCCGCCAAAAGCATAGCCTGTTCTGGTCATTAACTCAAGGTTTTTGCCAACTTCAAAGCCAATCACAGCCTGAACCGCTGCGGTGTCTACCTTGTAAATGTTGTTGGATACTCCATTGCCAAAATAAAGCTGGCCTTCAGATAAAAAATATAGTTTTTCTGGCTGCAGCACACACCCATTTTTAAGAACGATTTGAGGCTGAAGTGCAGAATAGGATTGCCTATTTACTACCGGCGTTGGTTTGCTTTTTTCCTCTGTGACTGTAGATACGACAGTGTCGCTTGCCAACGCAACTTTGGTAAAGCGCAACTCAGGTGCATTGAGGTAGTAGAAATAAAAACGGTCGAGCTTTTCATTTTTAGAAGTGCGGCTTACACTAGCGCCATTTGGCCCATAAAAACGATCGGCAAAGGTATATCTTGTGCCTAAATAGAAACCTGGTATTTGAAGATCGCGCAAAGCAACCTTTACAACTTGCTGACTAATTGCCTCTCGAAAAAATAAGGTGTCATCGGAATTGAAATAAAACTTCATTACTTGGATCAAGGAATCCGTTTGTTTGGTCTTGAGGTATTCCCACTCTGATTCTTGTGGGTAATGTATCGGATCGAACTGCTGTGAAAAACACAAGTTGGTGCTCAATAAGGCAATAAAAAGAAGAATATATGTTCTCATGTTGGTCATTTTGACCAAAAATACAGCGGCAAACGCAACTAGCCGAACTTGATTTTACAACTGCAAATTATTGATTTGCGAAAATCGCAACTTTACGCATTTTAGATTTCGCCGTCGTCTCCAACTTCGTCGGACTGGAAGGGAATGGCTCTGATGAGTTCTACCCGATGAAAGCGGTAACCACTTGGGGCTTCTGCTTGAATTTTAAAAGGTACTTGTGCGTCAGGTTCACCATATTTATACAACGTATACACTTTAGAGCTGAGCGCTGTTTTGGTCTCAGATAAAAAGGTAACTCGAATTTCAAAATTCATGAAGGTGGCGTAGTTAGCGCTATTGTAGATATGGCCATAGAATTCCTCCTTACCAGCAAACCAACGGTAAGTGTGTTCGTAGTTGAGCGATAAATAATCAAGTGGGTGATCTTCTTCTTTCTTGCGGAGGTCTTTTTCTAATTTAGCCTGCTGCTGTTCAAGAGTTAGTGGTGGAGTGAGGTCTTTTTGGGCAGCCTTCTGTTCTGCTTCATTTAATTCTTTTTGGGTTTCTCGCAGAACAGTACGCAATGAATCGGCCTCAGTTTGCGCAGGGGTTACGGTGTCTTGTCTTGGGCCTCCAAAAAGTTTGTAAACGCCCCCGATGAGCACAAGGGTAAGTGCAGCACCAATAAGTATTTTGGTCCAAGACCATCTAGGGCTATTTTGTGCTGAGGCCATGATAATTTGATTTAGACGAAGGTAAGTAATTTAAAAATAGATTCAACGGCCGCTAAACTAGCCCTTTTTTACAATCTTTTGAATTTCTGTCTCTGTTTGCTGAAGCTTGGTTTGACAATATTCAACGAGCTCGTTGGCGCGCGCAACCGTACCTGCTAATTCATCAATTTTAACCTCTTTGTTTTCGAGTTTCTTGACAATTACTTGCAACTGTGAAAGTGCCTCTTCGTAACTTAATTTTTCTTCCATCTTATTTTTGAATTTTTGTAATAGTGCTAAAAATGGTGAA
>JBIIZI010000054.1:0-11650 GCA_044346375.1 Crocinitomicaceae bacterium
ATGGCAACGATACGCGGGCTTGTTTGCCAAAGAATTGACCAAGTTGCATAGTGGTGCTGATGTCTGCGCCCATGCGTTGGTTTCGTTGGCGGTCTTGAACGCGGCTATCTACTGCGCCCCAGTTGATACCTGAATAGTTACCTGCTGCCTGAACCACAGCGAAGTCAGCTAATTGAACTTGCATTTGGCCTACCGCCGCTGATCCTCCATCGCTGACAAAGTCTGTGAGGCGCATTTCGTTGACCCATACATTGACACATTCGGCGTCGCCGTTGTCTGGCCCCCAGGTGTTGTCAGGGTCGGATTTGGAAGGGTTGCGCACGCCAATCATGATGGTTTTTACCCCTTGTAAATTCGGGCTACCCTTCACTTTAATGCGGTTGTTGGGGTTGTTTGGATCGATTTTTTCGTATTCGACAATGCTTGAAACCCCTGGAACCCCTTGTTCAAGTTTGGTATTGCGTTCCATTTTGAGGTCGAGAAGGCGGTCAAATTCGATTTCGATGTTGTTTGCGGCAGGCCAAATGAGGTCAGGATTGGTGACATTCCAATCAGTGACTTTCATAGGGAGCTCGTATTCGTAGTAGTTGTCGACGTAGTCGGTACCGAGGCGCACAAAAAGCGTGAGCTCGTTGTCTTTGAGTTGGTTTTGTACAACAGACTCGGTGTGTACAAACATTTTTAGTTTTTTGTAAGTGCGAACGTCGAACTGCACATTGCGGTAGGCTGCACGCGCGTCGCCGTCTTGTAGATTACAAACTTCTAGGACCAATGATTGCTCATTCATTTGACGCTGATATACCTGTGAAGGGTCGATTTCGCGGTCAATTCCAGGTGGAACTACATAATTGATTGGTTGACGCTGTGCGTTTTCTTCTATGTTGAGTGCGGCAATGTTAAACGAAGTGAGGTTAGGGTCTGTCTGGACGCTCAAACCTGGTTGGGTGAGGTCTAGGAAATAACGGCGCCACTCGCCACGTACGAATTCCAAACGGGCAAAGCGCAATACAACTGGTTCATCAAAACCTTTCATGTACATGCGCATGAAGCGAATAGAACGGAAGTCTTGGATGCCATTGACGCGTTTTTCGAAATCGCGAATAGGCACTTTGAATTGGTACCAAGTTTCTGTTTTGGTGCCATTTTGATACACTTGCTTATTGGTGATGAAGTTACTTCCTACATTTTGCATGTCGCCCGGGCGTAGGCTGACGCGGTATTGGAAATATGCTTCTGACTCAGAAAGGTTGTTGTCTTGGTTGATGTCTTCGATGTCAGGGAAGTTGGAAGCGATGGTCGGATAACCTAAAGTATTCGCGGTATCGGACATTTCTGTCGTTGGCGAGTTGCCCTGCATGCCGTTGTATCGTTTGTATCGATCTAGAATATTGAGTTGCGCAAGGTCGTAGTTGTCGTCGAGGTAGTAGTTGTAGTCGTCGGTGGATGGGTCGGCGATCATGCGTGCTTTGGTTGCGGCACTGAGCGTATTGTTATTTTGCACCCAGCTCACAAACGCAGCGTAACTCTGACTTTCGTCGTTGTTATCCCAGCCGTCAAGACCTACATCTTGTTTGATTCTCGATGCCGGATCATTGGCAAAAGCGTTCACAACTACTTGCTGGGTAGATACGCGAGACCAAAGTGTGGTGTCGATGTTGTCGAGTAGAACAGGGTCGCTATTGGCTGGCAAACCGTGCTCAAAACTTTTGCGTGAATCAGGTAAGATGTCTTCAGAAATATTGCCTAGATTGAAATAGAGGTCGCCACCGGTCATTGGTGAATTCGGATTCTGATTTTCAGCGTCTTGGTTGAAAGGATCTAGTACCCAAAATTGAATGAATTCGATGTTAGCAAGCTCGAAGTCGTTGGTGCTAAGACCACGCATGATGCCACCCCAACGTTCTTCAGGGTTGTTGAAGCGCCCAAGTGAATCGACAGTTGCCGTGGTGTCAAAATTGTACATACCGCGCTCTGAAGGATAGTAGGCGAGGTCGAGTACATTGATGTTGGTAATTGATCCGTATTGCAATTGTAGGTTCGGGAAGATGTCTGTCATTTGGATCAAGCGCATGCGGCTATCGTAGAGCATGGTTGGATCTTGTTTGATGTGCGCAGGCGTGAGTTGGTTACTTTGATAGAAAACGGGGTCAATGGTGTACCAAGATAGATTGGCGCGTTTGTAACCAGCGCTGAGGTCTTTTTTAGCAGCCTCAGGGAAGAGGTCGGGTTGTCCTTGCGGAACCGAAGACAAACGCCAGGCTGCAATACTTTTGAGGTCAATGGCGCTTTGAGAAGCCTCGAAGTCGTCGATGTAGGAAGTTCCTTCTTTGTTAATAGCGCGTGGCTGGCCTGGTCTGAGTGTGGCTACTTCTCCAGACATGGAAAGCGTAGACATGGTGTTGGTAGAGATGACAGGTAAAATGTCTACTAACTTGGTGAGCAAAGGCACGTTAGTGCGGAAGGCGAAGTCTGCGCCGAGTACGTTGTTTTTGAAAGGTTCGCTGCCAAAATCGACTTTTTGTGTTACCGGGCGTTCCATCATGCGCAACCAAGTAGCACCGACTTTGAAATTCTCGTTGATGCGGTATTGGTAACGGCCGCCAATCATGGAACGCGCTTGGAAACCAAATACAGAATTAGATTCTATGGATATTTTAATAGGTGTGTTGGATTCTAGAATGCCGGTGTTGAGAATTTTAACACGGCTAAACGCGTAGTCTACGGTGTAGTCTACGCCTTCTACCAAGCGCATGCCGCCCGCTGTTACGACAACAGCGCCTTGCGGAATATTCATGACGTTTAATGGAATTTCTGAAGAGATCGAAGACTGAAACTCCCCTTTGAACACAAAGCGGTTTTTACTTGGAATTTGCTGGGCAGCAGTTTTAGTAGAGTCGTAAAGTTCGGTAAAGGCTATTTGGTTGACATAAATATTTGGCACGCCGGCAGCTGTTAGTTTTTCAGCGAGGGTTTTGCCAAAAGGTTCAACCGTAGTAAAGAAAATACGCCCGTTTTTGCGGTTGATTGTACCACCGTTGTCAATTTTGTTGCCAACTACATTGAAAGGGGCAAAGTCAAAAACACCATCTGAGAAAGGTTGGTTGTTTTGATTGATTTTGTCCATATCGAGGAGTGTGACAATTTGTTTTTTGTCGATGCCTTCGAAAGGTAAGAAAGGCTGGAGTACAGAGGTTTGGCTATTGTTGTAAAAAACATCTATTTTAAAACCGAGTTGGTCTACTTGGTAAGCACCGATAGAGTAGACGTTTTTCATCATGAGATCCCAAATTTTGTTTTTAGGACTTGTTATGGTAGGCTTAATGAGTTTGAGGATCAAAGCTTCTTGGCCATTAGTGCCATCTGTGGAGAATTCTCCAATTTGGTATGTTTGCCCGCGGTAGGTGTATTCGTAGGCTACCGCTAATACTTCGTCGTTGTTGAGTGCGGTGTTCAAGGATACGTAGCCAAGTAGCGCGTTGTAAGTGTACTCGTTTTCATTGAGCTTGCGCGCATTTTCTACTTTTTCGTAATCGACCGCTTGGTTAAACGGACCGGGGGAGTTGACCTGTGCGCTAAGCGCCAATACTGCATTTGAAAAACCGCGCACTAATGGTTGAGCCGCTGCCCAATCGTAGAGCCCATTTGCTTGGTTGTCAGGCAATTCTTGTGTAGAATAGTTGCCCGGATTGCCTTGGCAGTTGCTTTGTTTGGCCTCGCCTAAATCTGAGAAAGCTACAATGTTGCGGGTGTTTTCAGTGATGCTGCTGCGGTTGGTAACCCATACTTCGATACGTGTAATGTAGGTAGTGGAATTGACAACAGGTAGAGTTGCCATTGCGGTGTCGTAGTGTTGTTGGTGGTAGAGATTGAGAAAGTAGTGGCGATTGGCTTCGTAGTTGTCGGCGGTGATTTCAAATTTTTGAACCTGCGCTTTGCCGGTAACGTTGATTTCGGTGCGCTTTCCTTTTGATTGAGCGATAATGAAGTCGACCGTAGAGCGACCAAATTTAAGTTGCGTTTTGAAGCCAAAAAGGGTTTGCGAGCTGGGAATGAGGGTGGTAGGAAGTTCAAGACTTACCTGGCCTAATGCAATTTTTTGAAGGATGTCGTCTTCTTGACCTGTGCGCTCTAGTTTAGAGATATTCTCGAAGTCGAAGTTGGCGCGCGTGTTGTATTTCATGTTCACCTTCATGTTGGTCCCGATTTGACCGGTGATGTCCATGTTGATGTTCTGATTGAAATCGAAGCGCGTGATATTGCGCTGGCGCATGGGTAAGATGGGGTTGTCTACGCGCGAATGGTTGGCCCCGAGAGAGATTTCGAGGTTACCTCCGGGCGTAATGGTGATCTGATCTGAACCAAAAAAGCTCTCAAATGCTTTGGAGCCAATCTTAATAGGAAGTTCAAAGGTGCGGTTTTCAGCGCTTTCTTCGGCAACAATTTCTTTCCAGTCGAGGGTAAAGCTTTTTTTCTCTTCGTATTGGAGGTATTCCTCGAGTGTCATGGCTTGAGGAGACCTAAAATAGGTGTCTTTGCCCATGATGTCTCTGAAAACAAATGTTTTCGACTCGGGGTCGTAGACAATTGTTTGGTTGAGGTTAGTTGGGTCGCCGAGGTCAAAACTTTGGGGTAAATTTTGAAAGGGGTTGAGCGGGTTAAAAATCGGAAAAGGTAGGTTGGGTGTTTGCGCAGCAGCTTCTTCAATAGTGAAAAACACCATCAAGAGTAAGATGCCAGTTGCAAAGTATTTCTTCCAGTAGTTGTGTTGCACGGTTATAGTAGTCTTAGCGCTTCTTTGATCAGTTGTTCTACGGTTTGGGATCCTGTATCGATTTTGTCCAATACTTTTTCGGCTGATTTTTTGTCAAAACCGAGCGAAACCAAAGCAATTAACGCATCAAATCGATTTCTATTGTTCGAAGAGAAAATATTCTCTGTGCCAAGTTCCATTTTGGATACCTTCCCTTTGAGGTCTATGATGACGCGCTGGGCTGTTTTGGTTCCAATTCCTTTGACTTTTTGGATGCTCGAAACATCTTCGCAAAGAATGGCGTGGGCAATTTCGTCGGGTGTCATGGAAGACAGCATGATGAGTGCGGTGTTGGGCCCAATGCCCGAAACACTTATGAGGTGTCCGAACATTTCGCGCTCTTCTTTGGTTGCAAAACCATAAAGAATATGTGCGTCTTCTCTGACGATGAGTTTGGTATGTAAAACAATGGCATCAGACGCAGGCAATACAGAATAGGTATTGAGTGAAATTTTCACTTCGTAACCCACGCCCGCACACTCAATCAAGAGGTCGGTTGGGTTTTTTTCGATCAGGCGGCCATTGAGTCTAGAAATCATTTGTCTTGGCTTTGGGCGTCGATAACGGCAATTTTGATCATGCTGAGGATTTCGCGTACACTTGCACCTAGTTGCAGCACGTGTAAAGATTTGCGCATCCCTAAGAGAATCGGGCCAATGGCGTCGAGCTCGTTGGTAGATTGCAAGAGTTTGTAGGCGATGTTTCCGGCAGATAGATTCGGGAAAATAAGTGTATTGACCTCTTTGTTGGCCAAGAAAGAGAATGGGAATTTCTCGTTCATGAGCTCCGGATTGAGGGCAAAATTGGCTTGCATTTCGCCATCTACAACTAAATTAGGTTGTGTTTCGTGGAGAATATGCACTGCCTTGGCCATTTTTTCAGGGTCGTCGCCAGGAGATGAGCCAAAATTGGAGTAGCTCAAAAGGGCAATACGCGGTTGCAATTTCAAACGACGGATGAATTTAGCCACATTGACGGTGATTTCGGCGATTTGTTCTGCCGTAGGATTCAGGTTGACGGTGGTGTCGGCCAAGAAAAGCGGACCTTTTTTGGTGTTGAGGATGTACATCCCGGCAATGGTATTGATGTCTTTTTGTAAGCCAATGGTGCTAATTGCGGGTCTGAGCACTGAACGATAGCTGCGGGTAAGCCCCGTAACCATGGCTTCTGCCTCACCCATGTTGAGCATCATGGCGCCAAAATAATTGCGTTCGCGCATAAGAGAAATGGCTTCGTATTCTGTGATGCCTTTGCGTTTGCGCATTTCAAAGAATTCTTTGCCGTATTGAATGCGGCGCGCTTCTTCTTCATCGGATTTACAGTCGATGATTTGGACATCTGGAATTTCGATGCTGTACTCGTTCATGAGGTCGAGGATGCGTTGCTTCTTGCCAAGTAGGATTGGGAATGCAACTCCTTCGTCATAGGCTTGTTGGGCCGCTTTGAGTATTTTAATGTTGTCGCCCTCCGGGAAAACAACTGTTTTAGGGTTGCCTTGCGCTTTAGAGGTGATGTTGCGCTGTAATTTGTTGTCAAGGCCAAGGCGGCTCTTGAGTTGGTTTTCGTATTCTTCCCAATCTTCGATGGGTTCTTGGGCAACACCTGACTCCATGGCTGCGCGTGCAACGGCCGGAGCAACGTAGTAAATGAGGCGTGGATCGAGTGGTTTTGGAATGATTTGTTCGCGACCAAAAGAGATGTTTTTACCGCCGTAGGCTTCGATGACTTCTTCTGGAATGGTTTCTTTAGCGAGTGCAGCAATGGCGTTTACTGCAGCAAGTTTCATTTCTTCGTTGATGGTTGTGGCGCGCACGTCAAGTGAACCGCGGAAAATATATGGAAAGCCGAGTACGTTGTTGACCTGATTAGGATGGTCGGAGCGCCCCGTTGCCATAATGATGTCTTTGCGCACAGACATTGCCTCTTTGTAGGCAATTTCGGGTTCTGGGTTGGCAAGTGCAAAAACGATAGGGTCTTTGGCCATTGAGGCAATCATGTCTTTGCTGACAAGCCCCGCTTTGGAGAGCCCTAAAAAGACGTCGGCGCCGTTGAATGCAGCCTCGAAATCGACGTCTTGCGGATGCGTTGCAAAAGTTTGTTTCATGTCGTCGAGGTCTGTACGACCTGCGTGAATGAGTCCTTTTGAATCGTACATATAGACGTTTTCGGGCTTCACACCCAAACGATGGTATAGCTTTATACAAGAAACGGCTGCAGCACCTGCACCAGAAACAACAATTTTGATTTGGTCAATTTGTTTTTCGGCGAGTTCAAGTGCATTTATAAGTGCGGCAGCGCTAATAATGGCGGTGCCGTGTTGGTCGTCGTGCATGATAGGGATGTCGAGCTCTTCTTTGAGTCGGCGCTCAATTTCAAAGGCCTCTGGCGCTTTGATGTCCTCTAGGTTGATGCCGCCAAATGTAGGGGCAATTGCTTTGACGGTCTGAATAAAGAGTTCAGGATCTTTGGCGTCTACTTCGATGTCGAATACATCGATGTCGGCAAATATTTTAAACAACAAACCTTTACCTTCCATGACTGGCTTGGAAGCTTCAGGGCCGATGTCGCCAAGGCCAAGAACGGCTGTTCCGTTGGAAATAACGGCTACCAGATTGCGTTTGGCGGTATATTTATACACGTCGGCTTTGTTCTCGGCAATGCGCAAGCAAGGCTCGGCTACGCCAGGAGAATAAGCCAAGGAGAGGTCTCGTTGGGAGGCGTAAGGCTTAGAAGGGATTACTTCGATTTTCCCGGGTCTGCCTGAGGAATGGTAATCTAGGGCGTCTTGCTTCCTGATTTTTGACATTGTTTCTGCTTATTTTAGAACAGCAAATATACGAAAAGCAATCCAAAGCTCCGAAGCAAAAAAAGCGCCCCGAAGAGCGCTTTTGTAAGTTTTAAAAAAGTAAAGATTAAAGTCCGAGCAAGATTTGCATTGGATCTTTGGATCCGAAAATCATGCGCTCAGGGTTTTCTAGCATTTCTTTGACTTTCACGAGGAAGCCAACAGATTCTTTGCCATCGATAATGCGGTGGTCATAAGAAAGTGCTACGTACATAATTGGGCGAATTTCCACTTTGCCGTTGATGGCAACTGGGCGCTCAACCACGTTGTGCATTCCTAAGATAGCTGATTGCGGTGGATTGATGATAGGTGTAGAAAGCATAGAGCCAAAAACACCTCCGTTGGTGATGGTAAAGGTGCCGCCGCTCATGTCTTCGGGTGTCATTTTGCCATCGCGCGCTTTTATAGCCAAACGCTTGATTTCCCTTTCGATTTCGGCTAAACTCATTTGTTCGGCGTTGCGTACAACCGGAACCATAAGGCCTTTTGGCGATGAAACTGCAATCCCGATATCGGCGTAGTCGTGGAAGATCATTTCGTTGCCGTCAATTTGAGCGTTCACGGCAGGATACAATTTGAGCGCTTCGGTAACGGCTTTGGTGAAAAACGACATGAAGCCAAGGTTCACTTCGTGGTGTTTGGCAAATGCGTCTTTGTATTTGGCGCGGACATCCATGATTGGTTTCATGTCTACCTCGTTGAAGGTAGTGAGCATGGCAGTTTCGTTTTTAACGGCCACCAAGCGCTCGGCGATTTTGCGGCGCAGCATAGACATTTTCTCACGGCTTTGCTCGCGTGTTCCGCCCCAACCTTGGGCAGCTTCGGTAGAAAAACCTGCAGACATTGCTGAGACAACATCTTGTTTGGTGATGCGGCCGTCTTTGCCGCTCGCTTTTACAAGAGCAGGATTGATGTTATTTTCTTTGATGATTTTAGCAGCAGCAGGTGATGCTGCGCCCGCTGCGTAGCTTGCAGGCTTCACAGGGTCTGGATTGGGTGCAGGTGCAGCAGGAGCCGCAGCAGGAGCCGCTGGCGCTTCTGGAGCAGATGTTGCTGCAGGAGCTGCGGCAGCTGTGCCAGCAGGGCGGGCAGCACTTGTGTCGATGAGGCAAACAACCTGACCAACTTTGACGACATCGCCTTCGGCAGCTTTGAGCGTAATGATGCCGCTTTCTTCAGCCGGCAATTCTAATGTTGCTTTGTCTGAATCTACTTCAGCAATTGCTTGGTCTTTTTCAACGTAATCGCCGTCGGCAACGAGCCAAGTGGCAATTTCTACTTCTGAGATCGATTCTCCCGGGCTCGGGACCTTCATTTCTAATAGTGACATACGATTCTATTTTAAGCTTACTTTGCGTAGGCAAAGAGGTCGGTGAACAATTTTTTAAGACGAATTTCGTGTAATTTTTTGGATCCTTCTGCACTCGCAGCGCTGGCAGGACGGCAAATACCAACAAGTGGAAGGTGGCGCATATTCATGGCCATATGCATCCAAGCACCCATATTGGCAGGTTCTTCTTGTGCCCACAAGATGTTTTTGGCTTTGTATTTCGCTAAGATGGCATCGATTTGTGCGGCCGGCAACGGATAGAGCTGTTCTACACGCACAAAAGCCATGTTTTTAACCCCGAGTTCGGCAGCTTTCACTTTCATTTCGTAGTAAAACTTTCCGCTACACAATACAACGGTATCGATGTTTTTGGCAACTGCTGTTGGGTCGTCTAAAACTTCTTGGAAGCTACCTTTGGCCATCTCGTCTAGACTTGATGTCGCATCTGGGTAGCGCAAGAGCATTTTAGGTGAGAACACCACGAGTGGTTTGCGGAAATCGCGTTTGATTTGACGGCGCAATAAATGGAAGTGGTTGGCTGGTGTCGATGTATTGACAATTTGCATGTTGAGGTCTGCACATTGCTGTAAAAAGCGCTCCATGCGACCGCTGGAGTGTTCTGCACCCTGACCTTCATAGCCGTGTGGCAACAACATGACCAAACCACTTTGTGTGGCCCATTTGTCTTCGCCTGCAGAAATGAATTGGTCAACCATAATTTGGGCGCCATTGAAGAAATCGCCGAATTGTGCTTCCCAAATGGTAAGTCCTGACGGATTCGCTAAGGAATAACCATATTCAAAACCAAGTACACCGTATTCGGATAAATGCGAGTTGTAAATGGTGAAAGGGGCTTGCTTTTCTTGAAGCGCGTTGAGGGTGAGTATTTCTTCTTCGGTGTCTTCGGTCTTGACAACTGCGTGGCGGTGCGAGAACGTGCCGCGCTCAACGTCTTGTCCGGAGATGCGTACGGCGTGTCCTTCAGCTAAGAGGGTGGCATAGGCCAACATTTCGGCTGAACCCCAATCTAATTTATCGTTTTCGATGGCACTTAAGCGGTCTTCGAAAATTTTGGCAATTTTTCTAAAGTATTTTTTGCCTTCTGGAAGGGTAGCAAGTTTGCGCCCAAGCGTTAAAAGTTCTTTTTTAGCAATTCCTGTAGCTGGAGACTTTTCGAAGTCTTTTGCGCTACCGTGGCGGTAGTCTTTCCAAGTGAGGCTCAAAAAGTCGTAAACCAGTGCTTTGTCTCGGCTTCTTGATTGCTCGTATTCGTCTTCCAAGAATTGTTGATAGACTTGCTCAATTTGTTTGGCTTCTTCAGCAGAAAGTAGCGCTTCGCGTTGCAATTGTTCCAAGTAGATTTCTCTAGGGTTTGGATGCTTGGCGATGATGTTGTAGAGCTTAGGCTGGGTAAATTTTGGTTCGTCGCCTTCGTTGTGTCCGTATTTACGATAGCAGAGGAGGTCGATGAAGATGTCGCGGTGGAAAGCCTGGCGGTATTCCATAGCGATTTCAATGGTAGTTACCACTGCCTCGATGTCGTCTCCGTTGACATGGAAAACCGGACAAAGCGTTGTTTTGGCAACATCTGTACAATATGTTGAGGTGCGGCCGTCGAGGTAGTTGGTGGTAAAGCCAACTTGGTTGTTGACGACAATATGAATGGTTCCGCCGGTTCTATAGCCGTCTAGGCCTGCCATCTGAATGGTTTCATAGACAATTCCTTGACCTGCAATTGCAGCGTCACCATGAATAAGTACCGGACAAACTTTGTCTTCGGTATGGTAAACGTGATCAATTTTGGCGCGGGCAATTCCTTCTACGACTGTGTTTACCGCTTCTAGGTGGGAAGGGTTTGGTGCAAGTGTAAGACCGATTTGCTGTCCGTTTTCAAGTGAAATATGCGAGGTGAAACCTTGGTGGTACTTGACGTCGCCATCAAAGGTGGTTTCGTAATCGAATTCTTTTCCTTCAAATTCTCTGAAGATATCGCGAGGTCGCTTTTCAAAAATGTTGGCAAGGGTGTTCAAGCGTCCGCGGTGCGCCATGCCCATCACGAAGTATTCTACACCCAATGCAGCACCTTTGTGTACTAAAGTGTCGAGTGCAGGAATAAGCCCTTCTCCTCCTTCAATTGAGAAACGTTTTTGCCCCACGAATTTTTTGCCTAGGAACGCCTCAAAACCAGTTGCCTGGTTGAGTTTCTCGTAGATTTTTTTCTTGCGTTTTGGGTCAAAAACAGGACGGTTGCTTAATTCTATTTTATTTCGAAACCAATCGATGCGTTCGGGATCGCGCATGTACATGTACTCAATACCGATAGATTGACAGTAAGTGAGTTCGAGGTGAGCAATGATATCAGCGAGCTTAGCAGCGCCAATGCCGATTTGTTCTCCGGCTTGAAAAACTTCGTTGAGGTCTTGGTCAGTTAAGCCAAAATGTGCGATATCTAGGGTAGGTGTGTGCTTGCGGCGCTCTCTAACTGGGTTGGTGTGGGTAAATAAGTGCCCGCGTGTGCGGTAGCCGTTGATAAGATTGATGACTTTGAATTCCTTTACAAAATTTTCTGGAATACTGCCGCCTTGCTCATAGCTTGTTTGGGCAAATTCAAAGCCTTCAAAAAATTTAGCCCAGCTGTGGTCTACACTTGTGGGGTCTTGACGGT
>JBIIZI010000055.1:0-11609 GCA_044346375.1 Crocinitomicaceae bacterium
ACCTGTGACACCGAGCATTACGTAGGCTTGTTTGGCTTCAGACCAATTGAAACGCTGCGCCCAAAAACGGGCAATACCGGCTAATACAGGAAGCCCATAGGTGTCTAGGTAAGCGACATCGCCAGTATGGCGGATATAGTTATAAATACCAAAAGCAATAGCGCCGTTGCGGTGGATTTCTTCAAAAGTGATTTCCCATTCGTTGTGGCATTCTTCGCCGTTCATGGTGACCATTGGATACAAGGCCGCACCGTCTTTGAAACCGAGCTTTTCCGCGTTTTCGATGGCGCGATCTAGGTGGTTGTAGCGGTACACCAAAAGTTGGCGCGCCACTTTAGGGTCGGCTGTTTTGAGGTAAAAAGGCAAACAATATGCTTCGGTGTCCCAATATGTAGCGCCGCCGTATTTTTCACCAGTGAATCCTTTTGGCCCGATATTGAGTTTTGCATTTTTACCCGTATAAGTTTGGTACAAATGAAAAATATTGAAACGGATACCTTGCTGAGATGCGACATCGCCTTCTATGGTAATATCGGCGCTTTTCCAGATATCGGCCCAAGCTGCTTCGTGCTCAGCGCGCAATGTATCAAAACCAGTTGTGTAGGCATCGCGCACACGCTTGATGGCTTTGGCCGCTAATTCAAATTCGGAATGGTTAATAGTAGAAGTAACCGCTACATACTTTTTAAGGGTAAAACGCACGCCTTGCTCGAGGTAATGCTCGAAGTTATTTTCGACGTAGAGATCGCGTTGAGCGATATTCGGATGAATGGTGAGTAATTCTTGCTCGCGCCAAAAGCTAAAACGCATGGCACTTGCAACACAAAAATCAGTTTTTTTGGTGCGCGTACACAAGATACCTTTTTGTAGGTCCACTTTACGGGAATCTTCTAACCAGAAAAATTCGTCGTAATTGGAGTCGTGGTTGGTGACATTGCCATCTAGGTAAGGTGTGAATTTAACGTTGCCACTGAAGTTGAGCGGCGTTACCGAATAAGAAATGGCTGCAATTTCTTCGCGGGCCATAGAACAAAAGCGGATGCTTTCTATCTCCAATTCTTTGCCATTGGCAAATACAACTCTAACAGTGCGCTTGAGCAAACCTTTTTGCATGTCGAGCTCGCGGTGAAAGTACTTCACTTGCTGCTGATTCAAATCTAGTTTTTCGCCGTCCAAACTGATGTCAATACCAATCCAGTTGGTAGAGTTGAGTACTTTAGCAAAGTATTCTGGATACCCGTTTTTCCACCAGCCCACACGCGTTTTGTCTGGGTAATACACCCCGCCGATATAACTCCCTTGCAAAGACGGGCCCGTATATTGCTCTTCAAAATTTGCGCGTTGGCCAAAAGATCCATTTCCAATACTGAAAATACTTTCGGCTTGTTGTTGTTTAGTTGGGTCAAATTTGCTCTCGATGATCTTCCACGGATCAATTTCAAATAAATTACGCATATTGTTCTACTCTAAATTCTGTCAAATCGTTCAAATAAATATCTGCTTGGTTTGCGATGTGCGGATTGCCCACACCTACTGCAGTAAACCCTCCTGCTTTGGCAGCGGCTATACCAGAAGCGGCATCTTCGAAAACAAAACAAACCTCAGGCGCTACACCAAGTGCTTTTGCACCATTCAGGAAGACCTCCGGATGCGGCTTAGGGTCTTTGACCCCATTGCCATCAATGATTACTTGGAAAAAATGCAGAATTTGAAGTTTCTCAAGTATAAAATTGGCGTTTTTGCTAGATGAACCGACTCCGAGTAAAATTCCGTGTTCTTTTGCTGTATTTAAGACGCTTAAAACACCCGGGAGCAAGTTACTTTGATTGAGATCTTGGATGGAATCCAAATAAAAATCATTTTTGCTCTGCAATAAGGCCTCGAAATCGGCATTCGAAATGGTTTTGCCTCCTAATTCAAGGATTTTTTTGAGGGAATCTACCCTACTCACGCCTTTCAAGAGTTCGTTTTCTTTTTCGGTGAAAGCAATCCCTAGAGCATGTGCACAGCGCTGCCATGCTAAAAAATGGTTGTGTTCTGTACTGACCAAGACACCGTCGAGGTCGAATAAAAAGGCTTTAATTTTATCCACGCGTAATTTGCTTATCGGTAAGAATCAAATTGAGCAAGCCCGCCAAAACAAGTGACGAACCCGCTAAAAGCATTGGTGCAATTGGGTCGTCTCCAAATATTTTGGAAAGCGCATTGACACCACCTAAAGCTGCAATAATTTGAGGAATAACGATAAACATATTGAACAAGCCCATCATGAGGCCCATTTTGTTTTCATCGACGGTGCTCGAAAGCATTGCATAAGGCATCGATAAAATACTTCCCCATGCAAAACCGATGAGTGCAAAGCACAACCAAAGGTAAGCAGGGCTTGGAAGGAAGCCCATCAGGATAAACCCGGCGCCACCAGAAACCAAAGAAACCAAATGCACCCATTTGCGGTTGACACTGAATTTGGCTGCATAAAAAGTGAGCGCAAGCGCAAATAACATGGAGGTAAGGCCATAAATACCCATGTTCGAACCAACGGAGTCAGCGGCCAACTGAAATGATTTGTTCATTGCTTCATAGGCAACCGGATCCAATTTTGATAAAGCCTCACTAGGTGCTGGCGCGTTGTATACCGAAGCGGTGAGTGCTGGCGTGGCCATACTCCACATGGTAAAGAAGGCAAACCAACTAAAAAATTGAATCAGACCTAGTTTGAGCATAGTTGACGACATGCTTGTCACCGAACTCCAAAAATCCTTGATGAAATTGGTGTTTTTCTTTTCTTTTTGGAAAGCTTCTTCATCAGAAGGCGGATACTCCTCGGTTGTGAAAATGGTGTATAAAATACTGCCGAGAAAAACAACAGCGCCAATGGCAAAGGCAACTTTGACGTTCATCGGAATTCCTTTTGCTGCAGCGTCGTCGTTGAAGCCAAGTTGGGTAACCATCCAAGGCAAGTTAGAAGCCACCCAAGTTCCGATTCCGATGATGAGTGTTTGTAAGATAAATCCATAGGAACGCTGCGATTCTGGCAATTTGTCGGCGACTAATGCGCGAAATGGCTCCATGCTGATGTTGATAGAGGCATCTAGCATCCAGAGAAAGCCCGCGGCAATCCAAAGCGTTGGCGAGTAAGGCACAAAGAAAAGTGCAATGGAGCTGAGAATCGCACCAATTAAAAAATAGGGTTTGCGGCGGCCATAGCGCACCGACCACGTGCGGTCGGAAAGAAAACCAATAATCGGCTGCACGATGAGTCCGGTGAGAGGCGCGGCAATCCATAAGCCTGGAATTTCTTCTGGAGAAGCGCCTAGCGTCTGAAAAATACGAGACATATAGCCGCCTTGTAGCGCAAATCCAAATTGGATGCCCATGAAGCCGAAGCTCATGTTCCAAATTTGCCAAAACGAGAGTGAAGGTTTAGTTTGCATGGCTAGAAATGGTCGATGGAGTTTATTGAACGTAGACTGCGTAGCCCCACGGAGCGAGCGTCAGGACTTGTTTGCCTTTTAAATTCTCTTTTTTGTCGGTGAAAAGATTCTTATACGTACCGGCTGCATCTGCACTAAGTACTACTTTTTTGGCTTGTGCACTCAAGTTGAGCAACACCAAAACCTTTGAATTAGCTTGCTCACGCGTGTAAACCAAGAGGTCTTGCTCCGCTTTGGTGCTTAGGAACTTTGGTGCGGTTTGCTTCATCCCGACATAAAGTGCTGGGGTATTTTGATGCAACTGAAGCAAGCGACTGTAAAAGTCTACTAAATCCATTTTGTCCCAATTGATGCTGTCTTTGTCGAAAAACTTCAAGCGGCGGTCTAGGGATGTTTCTTGTCCGTTGTATACCAAAGGCATGCCTTGAATAGTTGCGGCCATTACGGCTAAAGCAAAGCGCGCTTCGCCCATGCGTTCCATTTCTGTACCGTTCCAGGAGTTTTCGTCGTGGTTAGAGGTAAAGTTCATGTGGAAAGCACCGGCAGGAAGATCAGCTCGCTCAAAATAGGATTGAATATCGGCAGCATTTTTCTTGCCCTTTGCAACATCGTTCATGATGTGATGGAACTCCCAGCCATAGGTCATTTCAAAAGCGGTGTAAAGTTCTTTTCCTTCAGCTTCGGCCAACATGAATACAGGCTTGATTTGATCCAAAGCAGTGCGAGCGGCGTTCCAGAAATCCATCGGGACCCAACCAGCGACGTCGCAACGGTAACCATCGATATTGAAATCGCGCACCCAGTATTCCATGCAAGAAATCATTTCTTTGCGCATTTCGGGATTTTCGTAGTTGAGGTCTGCGACATCCCACCAGTCAGTGCCAATTGTTGGCTGTACTCTGCCAATAGAATCTAGTGTATACCAATCAAGTTTTTTTTGTTCAATCCAAAGCGCATCTGGAGAAGTATGGTTGGCCACCCAATCAATAATGACTTTCATGCCTAAATTGTGGGCAGACTCTACTAAATGTGAGAAATCTTCATGCGTACCGAACTCGGGATTGATGCCGCGGTAATCGCGCACGGCATAGTAGCTGCCCAAACTGCCTTTTCTATTGAGTTCGCCGATTGGATGAATTGGCATGAGCCATAGGATATCCACACCCATGGATTTGAGGCGCGGCAAATGTTTTTCAAAGGCGGCAAAAGTACCTTCTGGTGTAAACTGGCGAATGTTTACTTCATAAATGGTTGCGTTCTGAACCCATTCAGGTGTTTTGAGTTGTGCTGTACCCACAAAAGTAAATAGGCCAACAAATAGGGCGAAAAATAACTTTTTCATAGTTAAACGGTTTCAGTTTTAAGAATATACTTGAGGTGGTAGTCTACCAAGCCCAATACTGGTTTTTGAATGATCGATGCAATATGGATTTGTAGTTCTGAAGCTGCTTGGAACAATTCTTTTTCGAAAATTTTAGAAAGCGAACCTACAAAATGTACTTCTGTCTCTTTGTAGTTGTCGTAGCAACAAACGTGTACTTTCATGAAATGCTTGAAGCCATTGAAAACCATTTCCGAAAAGAAAGGATGTGTTTTGTGCTTGGCAATAAATGGCATAAAGGAAGCGATAAACACATTGGCATTGGGCTCGCGGTATACGCGGTCCACAATTTGATCTTTGTCGAGCTGGTAACTGGCAATGAAATCGGCTTCGATTTCGGCAGGCAAGTGATGGTATAAAAATGAAGAGAGCAATTGCTTGCCAAAATAACTACCGCTGCCTTCGTCGCCAAGGACATAGCCGAGCGCAGGTACTTCTTCTAATAAATTTTGTCCATCAAAATAACAAGAGTTGCTTCCGGTGCCAATGATGCAAGAAATGCCGGGCTTTCCGTTGTAGGTTGCGTAAGCACAAGCCAATAGGTCGTGTTCTACTAATATGGTCGAGGTTGGAAAAATGCGTCGGAGGCCTTCTTCAACAATTTGGTTGAGTTCTGGACTTGAGCAACCAGCCCCGTAAAAGTAAATGCCTTTGATACTTGAGGCAAGTTGCATGATGTCAGTGTTTTTCTTCAACTCTGCTTCAATGATGTCGGCAGAATGAAAATATGGATTGAAGCCCATTGTTGAAAAAAAACTTTGGTTATTTTTGTTGTCTACTAATACCCAGTCGCTTTTGGTAGAACCACTTTCAATAATGAAATACATAGTTTGTTATAGAGTGAATGATAGCTTTGTGTCAAATTTACACTATCCAAATATATAGATAATACTTCATACGTGCAGCACAATCCTAAAAAAATCAATTCAGAACTCAATCCTAACGTATCCGTAGACTGCGTCATTTTTGGCTTTGACCTCGAACAACTCACCGTGCTACTTATTGACAGAGGTGAGATATCCTCAGCTTTTGGCCCCCGCCTCGCCCTCCCCGGCAACCTCATCTACGACAACGAAAATCTCGATATGGCCGCAGACCGCGTCTTGGACGAACTCACGGGTCTTAAAAATATTTATCTCGAGCAAGTTGGTGCCTTCGGCGACCCCGACCGCATCCACAAAGAGTCCGACAGAGAATGGCTCAAAAGCATCCGCGCCGAACCTGAAGCAAGGGTCATTACCGTTGCTTATTACACTTTGGTTACTATGTCTCAATACAAACCACAGGCGTCTTCGTTTGCCAAAAATGCCGATTGGGTACCGGTCAATGAAATCAAAGAATTGGCTTTCGACCATTTTGAAATTTTACAAGCTGCCAAAGAAAAACTCAAGCAAAAAATCAAAATTCAGCCTATCGGCTTTAATTTATTACCTGAAAAATTCACCCTGAGCCAATTGCACCGTCTGTACGAATCTATTCTAGACAAACCCCTAGACAAACGCAATTTTCGTCGTAAAATTCAAAAACTCGACATCCTGACCAGCCTCAGAGAAAAGCAGCGCGGTGTGCCGCACAAACCTTCCCTACTCTATGAGTTCAACGAAGAAAAATACCAAGAACTCACCCAAACCGGCTTCGATAACTTCGGGTTTTAAGCCGCTCTTTTTTTATTTGCACAAAAATTCGTAATTTTCTAAGGTAAAATTTACCCTACGTGTAACTTTTGCACCAAACAAATTGTTCTACTGCCAGACACAATTTTGAACCGCTACGACTACAATACCTGCGTGGACCACCACAGCGATGCGCTGTACAGGTTCTGTTTGCATTTCTTGCGAGATGTCGAACCCGCCCGCGATATTGTACAAGATTGCTTTGAAAAATTGTGGATCAACAAGAAAAGCGTCGAAGCAGAAAAAGCCAAGTCTTGGTTGTTTACTTGCGCCAATCACCTTATGCTCAATCAGGTGAAGCGCAACAAAGTCAAACAACAACACCTGGATTCACTCTACTGGAACAGCACCAGCAGCAATGACAACCAATTTGAGAACCAACAACTCATTCAATTGCTTGTCAAAGATTTGCCGCCATTGCAAAAAAGCATCTTGTTGCTCCGAGACCTCGAAGGCTACAATTACCAGGAAATCGGTTCCATGCTCAGCTTGACCGAAGCACAGGTAAAAGTTTACCTTTTTAGAGCGAGGCTCAAAGTCAAAAAACGCGTTAAAGGACAATTTGTATTGGCTTCATGATACCAACATTAGACAACATCGATCAATGGTTCTTTGATTCCTTAGAAGGAAATCTCAGCACCGAACAGCAAGAATTGCTCGATCAATTCATTGCCCAACATCCAGAGCTTGAACTCGAGCAAGAAGCGTGGTCGCAATCCGCCTTCGAGGCCAATCCAATTACTTTTGAGCCTAAATCAGCTCTGTACCGCAAAAAACAATGGGGTTACAAACCTTTTGCTGCTGCCGCCCTCCTACTGCTGCTATTCGGCGGATCTTATTTCTATTTTACCTTCAACAAAAACACCATATCAAAAGCGCAGCAAGCAAAAGCCGCTTCAAACACCAAACCTCAAACCTCTTCCAAAACTTCCAATACTTCGGCATCTTTGTCTGCAATGAGCAATTCAGCGCAGCCAGAAAACTCCAATTCTTCTGCCAATTCCATTTTAAGTATACCCGAAACACCAACTATACTATCAAACCCTTTTACAACTATAGCTACTCAGGTAATTTCAAACCCCACAAACGCTGCTGTTTCAAGCACGCTTTCTACACCGCGTAACACAAACATTTTACCCTTCCTTACACCAGCCAAAATCACGGGCTACCGCACCGATTTGCGCTTTGAAGCGCTGGCTGGGCTAGAATCAGACATAAACGGCAGCAAGAAAAACAGCTTGCTAACGCTGCAACGCTTTAGTCAGTTTGCACAAAAAGAATTGGGTTTGAGTAACAACCAATCCTATGACCTACTGATGCCGGGCAAAAGCAATATAGACGCCAACATCAGTAGTGTAGGCACGCTTTCCCAAACGCGCTTTCAAAGCATGAGCAGCGCAAGAACCGGCACCGAAATGGCGCAAGGTATGTTGGGCCAACAAATGAGTTTAGATGGCTATGCGCGCAAATTACGCGCTGGTCTTGGCATTCAGGGCAACTACAAACAATTTGCAGGCGCCGCTGTAAGCGATTATGAAATTGGCCTTATTGCCGCTCCCAAAATTGCGCTTACACGCCAAATTATCTTAGAGCCTGCCGCGCGTTTGCGCATGGGTGCACGCTATACTGCGGCTGAGCAACTACAACAGTTGTCCTTCATTGAATTTGAAAATGCAGACCTCCGAGAAGTGCAAATCGACACCGCATTTAGCGTTGGGCGCCGCTTGTTCTACAAAGACCTCGACTTCAGTTTGGCCATTCAAACACCCATTTTCTTTGCCAGTGCACAACTTGAAAACGCTTTTGCGCATTATGACTACGCCATGGGCAACGACCTCAATCCGAGCAATAGCCGCGCACCGCAACAATTGACCCTCGCTATTGGCACACAATACGCCTCTCGCAATGAAAAAATGCGCATCTCGCCCTACTTCATCTACACAAACAACCGCTTGCAAACTCAATATTACGCGGGCGCACAATTCAATATAAACAAATGGCAACTTGGCTTGAGTGTAGCCAATAATCAACAATACCAAGCTTCAGTTGGTTTCTTTGGCAAGCACAGCGCATTGCTCTTACAAAGTACCCAACACCAATTGCTTACGCTCAATGCACCGAGCTACTTGCATCAAATCACACTCAGAATCTACTCACAAAATAGCCGTAAAGCCCGACGTTACATTAGCCTATAACCATGAAAAATCTACGTTTTTTAACCATCGCTCTCGCCGTTTGCGCCAACTACTTTGCGCAAGACCCCACCTTCACGCAGTTCTACTCGAATCCGGTGTACCTCAACCCAGCGCTTTCTGGTTCAAGTGGTTGCCCACGAGTGGCGCTCAATTACCGCAACCAATGGCCGCAACTCACAGGCAATTACGTAACCTACGCTGCCTCTTATGACAGCTACTTTAAAAATATTTCCGGCGGTGTAGGACTCGTGGCTCTTCACGACCAACAAGGACAAGGCACCATCCAAACTTCTATGATAGGCGCCAGTTATTCGTATTACTTAAAAGTCAACCGAAAGTTTAGATTGATGTTTGGTACGCAGGCCGCCTACTACCAAAAATACTTAGACTGGAGCCAGCTCACTTTTGGCGACATGATTGACCCACGACGCGGCTTCATTTACCAAACGGGCGATGTGCCACGCGGCGACGGTCGCAGAGGATTCTTCGATGTATCTGCTGGCCTTGTTGGCTTTAGCAAGAATTTTTATTTTGGCGCGGCATTTCACCATCTCAACCGACCAGATGAATCCATGATCCTAGGGCAATCCAGATTACCTATTAAGTTTACTGGCCACGTTGGTGCCAACATCAAGTTAGGTCAACGCGGTCGTTATTCCAGCACAACTTTTTTATCGCCTAATATCATCTATCAAAACCAAAATGGGTTTCAGCAACTCAATATCGGCACCTACCTCAAATACGAAAGCTTTACGATCGGTGCTTGGTACCGCAACAAAGACGCCTTTATTCTAACAGTTGGTATCAACACCGAAAAATACCGCATTGGCTACAGCTACGACCTTACTGTATCTCAACTTGGCAATGGCGTAAGCGGAGGTTCACACGAGGTTTCGCTAGGCATCAATCTGAAGTGTAAAAAACCTGCCCGCGACTTCCGTCGCCTGAGCTGCCCTTCTTTCTAGGCATTAACAACGGCTGAGTTGCCAAATTGCAATTTTGTAATTTAGCAGCATGAAAGCAATTTTATTCGCACTTACCATTGGTGCCTCTGGTTCCATTTTTGGACAACAAGCGTGGTTGGGAAACACAACTCCCACCAACGATGAGCTCATTGCGCATCTTCAAGATTTAGACCGCAAGCACAAAGAAATCAAGCTCTATAACATGGGGCCCTCCGACTACGGGCAACCTATTTATTTGTGCGTCATCAACGGCGAACGCGACTCCCTCAAAACCTTTGAAAAAGCGCGCAATAGCACTACCCTACTCATCAACAACGCCATTCACCCGGGCGAACCCGATGGCATCAATGCCTGCCTGATTTGGCTAGATCATTGGATCGGCGCGGATAAACCGATAAAAAGTCACGATGGTCAAGATTTACCAGTCATCGCGTTTATTCCTGCCTACAATATTGGGGGCATGTACAACCGTTCTTCAACAAGCCGTGCCAATCAAAATGGCCCAGAGGCGTATGGCTTTAGAGGCTCGGCCAAAAACCTCGACCTCAACCGCGATTTCACCAAAATGGATGCGGTCAATACCCTCACCTTCGTCAAAATATTTCAAGCGCTCGACCCTGATGTTTTTATCGACAACCACGTGTCTAATGGGGCCGACTACCCTTATACCTTGACGTATATCAGTTCCATGAAAGAAAGGTTGGCTCCAAGTATGCAGCAACTCACTTATGAAAGTTGTCTTCCCACTTTAAAGGATTATTGTCAGATCGGAAATTTTGAACTATTTCCTTACGTCGAGCACAAAGGTGAAACACCTGAAAACGGCATCGTGGCTTTCAACGACCTCCCGCGTTACGCCATGGGCTACGCAAGTTTGTTTCATAGCCTTTCCTTTACGGTAGAAACCCATATGCTCAAGCCCTTTGCTCAGCGTGTTCAAGCAACCCTCCAATTCATGAATTCCACTATTGCCTACATGATTGATAATGCGACACAAATTGAACAAGCGAGAAAAGAAGCCAAACGCTGGGGGCAACAACAAGCCTACTTTCGCTTTAATTATCAACTCGATGAGCAAAATATAGATAGCATCCGTTTCAAAGGATATAAGGCTATTTATCCAATTCATCCGGTAACAGGTTTGGCCCAACTAGAGTATGACCGAACGCAACCTTATGAAAAATACATTCCTTATTTCCATCAATATAGCCCTCAAGACTCAGTCAGAGTTCCTGCCTATTATATTGTAGGGGCGCAAGAAAGTCAAATCATTTCCTTTTTGAAATTAAATGGAGTGCAGTTTCAGACGGTTGAGACCTTTTCAAAAAAGAATGTTTATTGCCAGGTTGTCAAGGATTACAAAGCGCCAACGCGCCCATACGAAGGGCATTTTAAACTCTCCCAAATAAAAGTTGAAAGTACGCAAAAAGAAATCCAATTGAAACCAGGAGACATCATCATCCCTACTCAACAAGATCGAGCTTTATTTATCCATTCCGTGCTACAAGGTGAAGCAGAGGACAGCTATTTAAGTTGGAACTTCTTTGACAGTTACCTACAGCAGAAAGAATACTTTTCAAGCTATGTATTCAAAGAAAACGTAGCCCGCATCTTAGAAGAAAATCCTCTTTTAAAAAGCAAGTATGAAGCACGCAAAGCGTTGGATGTACAATTTGCCAAAAGCGAATGGGATCAGCTTTTTTTCATCTATCAAAATAGCCCCTATTTCGAACAAACTTTTATGCGCTTACCCATTTACTTGATCTATTGATCAAACAAAAGCATAAAAAAAGCCCCGAGTAAACTCGGGGCTTTTTTATTGGCCAGTTGGCCCTATTTAGTTTTTAACGATGCGGATCGCTTCAGCTGCCTCGGCTACTTTTAAGAAGTAGATGCCACGTGCAACTTGGTCGATATTGATCGTAGTTGAAGTACCTGTAAGCATACCCGTGCCCACCACT
>JBIIZI010000056.1:0-11588 GCA_044346375.1 Crocinitomicaceae bacterium
AATGCTCATCTTCAGTGCAATGTGTTATTTTGGGCATCAACCCATATCCAGTATGCACCTTTGCTACATCGACTAACATTGGTGATTTAAAAGCGCGCTCTACAGTACAATTATACAGCGCGGTAACGTTTACTTTGTACTCCATTACTGATTCACAAAATAAATTGAATTCACTACCATTAATTTGCCGCTTTCCCAGAAGCCGCGGAAGAGCGGGTTGTCGATGAAATAGACGATGGTGCCGCGGCCGTAAGGGACAGATCCTGCGATGTGTGCTTCGGATTGCTGTGCTTTGACGCGCGCGCCTACAAAACCATTGACAGCAGTGGCGTTTTTGGCTAGAGCAAATGCTGGCTTTCCATCGATTTGGTAGCTTGTGGCGCCTTGGCGCAAGGTGTAATAAAAATCATATCCAAAAACCATTGGGTTACTTTTATCAATGATACACGGATAAATGGCGCCGGTAATGGCATCTGAAATTTGATCGCGCTCTTGGTTACCATAGCTCACTGGGGCGTTTGCACCAGCCTGACTTTCTTTGTGCTTGATACCAAAGCCTTGGTCGGCAGCAAGCGCATCGATGGCGCCACCTATTACAATTAGGGTTCCGCCTTTGCGCACCCAAGAGTTGAGCGCATCATTGCCCGCAATGTCAAAACCGCCCTCTGGCACGAACAAAACATCCAATTGACTCAGAGCAGCGTCGATATCGTCTTCAAAAATGAGGTGAGCAGGTTTCACGAGTTGCTGCTCAAAGAAATGCCAAATCTCGCCTACGTTGAGCGAAGAAAAGCTGTCGCCGGCCAAAATACCTACTCGTGGGTTAGGGACCATCTTCACTGATGAAGAACCAAAGTCAGTGCCGCCATCAACCATTCCAGTCACCAAACCCTTGATGTCGACGCCATAGCGAGCAGCATAATCATTGACGATTGCATGAAAATCTGGACGCTTGTTTTCGCCTGTGAGTAAAAGGAGTGTACCAGGCGCATAGGTTTGACCAGCTAACTGGAATCCTTTCTCGTGAAAATAAACTTTCAAGCCCGCTTGCTGCACTGCATTTAGAAATTGAGCGGTGCGCAAAGACTCCCAGCGAACGGCATAGGCGACAAAACCTTCTGTGGCTAGGAAATCTGATTTTGGTGCTGGAACAGGAATAAATGGTGTGGCTTTAAGTATGGCTTCCACTGCAAAACCATCTAGCCCATAGGCATGCGGAAGCGTCCAAGCAGTAATGTCATAAGTGAGGCTGTCTGATAGTTTGGTGCGCGGCTCGAACAACACCGAAACCAAAGTGCCTTTTTCTTGTTGCGTTGAAATGACGATATCTCCTATTTCCAATTTAAAACCTTCTACCAAGCCAGAACTGTAATGGTAGCCTTTGGACTGAATGGCTTGGGTACTCGTACTTACGACTTGCCAATCAATCTTGTTCTTACCGAGTAAATCAAGGATCGGATCTACTTTTGCTTTTGTGCCGCGCAATACATAGGAATTGTATTTGTAGGTTTTCTGTTTGCGGAACTTCTGATATTCGGCAACCAATTTTTGAGCATTGCGCGCGCTCGTTTCTACAGTTGAAAGCCCGGTGGTGACATGATGCGCCACGCGGTCGGCCAAACGAAGGGTGTCGCCCACTTGGGTAATGACCGCTAAGCCTGCGCGCCCGCTTCCGCCCTGTTCGTAGGTCATGCCGATGCTACCGCTGTAGGTTGGGTAGGTATCGCCGTAGCTTGGGTAGAGCAAGTCGAAAATTTCTTTGGAGAAATACAACCAACCTGCTTTGTCGAAGTAACCTGCGTGGTTTTTGCCAATTTCTTGCTGAAACTCGCGCTGCCAATTGGTAATGACTTCATGATACGGCTCAGCTGCCGGCGGAAAATAATACGGTTCGTTGATGCCCTGCTCATGGAAATCGACATGTACATGAGGTAACCATTGGTTGTATTGTTGCATGCGTACCGCAGATTCAATTTGGGTCATCCAGGCCCAGTCGCGGTTGAGGTCAAAGAGGTAGTGATTGGGGCGCCCACCTGGCCATGTTTCGTTATGGCTGGCGCTGAAACGCTGCATGTCAATTGGATTAGCGCCATACTGGTAATAAAAGTTCACATAGCGGTCGCGCCCATCCGGATTGAGGCAAGGGTCCATAATAACTACAGTGTTCTCTAGATAGCCAATTTTGTCGGTGAGCAAGCGATAGGCCGTTTGCATGGCAGCTTCTGTCCCGGAGCTTTCATTGCCATGCACGTTATACGACAACCAAACAATTGCCAGTTTTTCATCGGGTGCTTGGGTGAGGTGCTTTTGACGGATTTCTTCGAGTTTCTTGAGGTTTTCGGGCGTGCCGATATAACACAATAAAAGATCGCGTTTTTCATAGGTTTGACCCGTCTTCACTACTTTTATATTGTTCGGAAAAGCTTTTTCAAGCGCAAAGAAGTAATCTACCACACGGTGCTGGCGGGTAAACTGCTCGCCAATGTTGTAGCCCAAAAACTGTTGAGGCGTAAAGTTGTTTTGCCCAAGCAATTGGAGTGTAAAGAAATTCAATGCGAGGATAAGTAGGACCTTTTTCATAGTTACTTTTTTAATGAGCTTATTGTTGGGGCTTTTCTTTGGCTAAATGAATGATGGCGTCGCCTTTGTACACAACCGGTGCTTCGTTGATGCAAATGACAAAACCTGCTTGGCTGGCCTTGATCTGTTTTTCGTATTTACCGTAAGGGTCGGTCACTAAAGCCAAGACCTCACCTTTCTGGACAGCTGTTCCGTTGGCTACAAAACACTGAAACATACCGCTTGACGGGGCACGCATCCATTTGTTTTCACCGATAAAAATGGGTTGGCGGTCTTTGGAAATATCGATTTTGTAGTTACGCATGCCTAAGTGGCTGATGACGCGCTTGAGCCCATTGAGACCTTCTTCGACGACGTTTTCTTCGATGTTGTTGGACTTCCCGCCTTCGAACAACAAGAGCATCTTTTTGCGCTTCACGATACTTTCGCGGAGGGTTTTTGAAATGAGACTAGAGTGTAAAATGAAGGGCGGATTGAAAACTTTGGCTAGCTCTACGCTTTCTTGGTCGGAGAACACACAGCGGATCTGCGGAAAGTTGTTGCGCTGGGCCGCCCCGGTATGGAAGTCGATGATGTAGTCGCAGTGGGGTGCAATTTCTTTCATGAAGTGAAAAGCAAACTGCGCGGCCAGCGAACCGGAGTTGCTACCAGGAAAACTGCGGTTGAGGTCGCGGCCGTCGGGCAACTCGCGTTTGAGGTTCAGAAAACCAAAAATATTGAAGATCGGCAAGCAAACAATGGTGCCTTTGGTGGGTTTATTGAGCTTTTTGCGCAAAAAACGACGCACAATTTCGATGCCGTTGAGTTCGTCGCCATGGAGGCCCGCCATAACCAAAACAGTAGGGCCGTCTTCTTTGGCGCGCTCCACAAGAACGGGAACCTGTATGGGCGTGCGTGTGTGCAAATGCGCAACCTCTAAATTGAGTTGCACGCTCTTGCCCGGCAAAATCTCTTGCCCGAGCATGGTCATTTTTTTGTGTATTGTCTTTTTAGCGCTTGACATTTCTTTCAATATAGGCGATGATTTTGCCTGCGATATCGGTTCGGGTCGTTTTTTCGATGCCTTCGAGGCCAGGTGATGAGTTCACCTCTAAGACCAAAGGGCCGCGCTCTGATTGCAGTAAATCTACGCCGGCAATTCCTAAACCAACTGCTTTGGCAGCGAGAATGGCGGTGTATTTTTCTTCCGTGGTGAGCTCAATGACTTCAGAACTGCCGCCGCGGTGCAAATTAGAACGGAACTCTCCAGGCAAGCCTTGGCGTTTCATGGCGCCTACTACTTCGCCGTCTACGACAAATGCACGGATGTCTGCACCTTTGGCTTCGCGAATGAACTCCTGAACAATGACACGCGCTTTAAGGCCATTGAAAGCCTCTAGAACCGACTGCGCGGCGTTGAGGTTTTCGGCCAAAACAACGCCCAAACCTTGGGTTCCTTCGAGTAATTTCAGTACTACCGGGGCGCCGCCTGCGCTTTTCACCACATGTTTGACATCTTTCGAGTAATTGGTAAAAACCGTTTTTGGCAAGCCTATCCCTTCTTTTGAAAGCACTTGCAAACAGCGGAGTTTGTCGCGGGAATGGATAATGCCGCGTGAACCCACAGCTGTAAATACGTTCATCATTTCAAACTGACGCACCACTGCCGTACCATAAAAAGTAACCGATGCGCCAATGCGTGGAATCACGGCATCAAAACCTTTCAGATATTGGTTGTGGTAATAAAGTGCTGGACCAGTTTGCTCGATTTCGATGTTGCACTTGAGGTGGTCAATGACGTGCGCTTCGTGGCCGGCTGCTTCGGCAGCTTCTACCAACCTGCGTGTAGAATATAAATGGGAATTTCTGGAGAGAATGGCAATTTTCATGCGTGCTGTTGAATTGGATGATAAAGGTATTTTTTACTGGTGTCGATCAGAAAGTATTTGTTGAGTATTTTTCGGCCTAATAAAATGGGATAACGCATGCCTTTTCTGACCGTCAAGGAGAATTCGGTCTGGATGGTAAGGCCTGCTATACAAATAGTGCCGAATACGAAATAGCGCTCCTGCACTTCGCCATTGCTACTCTTGACTTTTTTGGTTCGGAATTTATTAAAATGCATTTCGTGCCCGGTAAAACCCGGATGTTTGTCGTCTAGAAAAACGACGTGTAATTTGCCTTGCTGCTCATAACAAGAACTCACGTGAATGCTTGAAGTATAGGCGCCGGAATCTACCTTCACCTTTACTTGCTCCAGACCGAAGTCGGGCAATGCAGCGAGTTCTCTGCGGCCAATGATTGTTTTGTCTTGAGGCAACATAAAACAAATGTAAGCAAACTTCTGCTACATGAAAATGAGCGAAAAGCAAATAAAGCGCGGAATTGGTCGTTAAGGATTGTAACTTTGTAACAATGAAGCACCTTTTACTTCTTTTCTTGCTCACCTCTCCCCTGCTCTATTGGGCACAAGACATCACTGTCTTTGGGCATTGTTACCTCAAAGGAAAGAAACCTGCGGTGGGCGCTAAAATACAACTCATGGTTCTCGACAACCGCTCTGTTAACATCGCTGCAGAAACAACTACAGATCAAGAAGGTTATTACGCTTTTCAGAACATTCAGGTGGGCCAATTGATCGAAATTCAGTATTTCTTCGAAGAAACCAAACTCACTCTAAACACCCTCATTACCGAGAAAAAAACACTACAAGAGTTACCCGATCAGAGTTTTGCCATCCAAGACAACCGTGGTGTGGTTGTGCGCCAAGAAGGGCAAAACCCGTTTGAAATCGAAAAACTACCTCCACTCAATTTGAAAGGTATTGTAGGCCTAGAAAAAACCCTCACCCTCACCACCGCCGCTACCTCCAACAACGAACTCACCTCTAACTACAACGTGCGCGGTGGCAACTATGACGAAAACTTAGTTTATGTCAATGGCTTTCAAGTCTTTCGTCCGTTTTTAACCCGCAGCGGACAGCAAGAGGGCATGAGTTTTATCCATTCTTCTTTGGTCGAGGACGTCCGTTTTAGTGCTGGAGGCTTTGCAGCCAACTACGGCGATCGCTTGAGCTCGGTTTTGGATATTACTTACAAAACCCCCGACGCCTTTCATGCATCAGCGATGGCTTCTTTGCTCGGCGTGGAGGCACACGTCGAAGAAGCCGTGAATCAGCGCTTTAATTTTTTAGTCGGGGCGCGCTACAGATCGAACGGTTACTTCCTCAATACGCTCCCCACCAAAGGCGCCTACAACCCGGTATTTGCCGATGCGCAAATCCTGACCAACTACCAACTCAATGAAAAATGGACCTGGAGTTTCCTCGGACACTTCTCGACCAACGCATACCGTTTTGCACCTCAAACCGCACAATCCGATTTCGGAACCGCCAACGAAGCGTATCGCCTCATGATTTATTTTGAAGGTCAAGAAAATTCCAACTTCCAAACCCTTATGGGCGGCACTTCCTTGAAATATGCCAAAGATCAACTCAAACTCGATTTTTATGCCTCGGCTTTTGAGTCAGACGAACGCGAGTATTTCGACATTCTCGGCCAATACTATATCAATGAGCTCGAGACCGACCCCTCCAAAGAAGAATTTGGCGACTCCATTGCCACACTCGGCGTGGGCGGCTTTCTCAATCATGGCCGCAACCGCTTGCGTGCACAAATTTTTTCGGTCTATCACAATGGTAGCTTTTTAATCGAAGATGGCTTTACCGATGTCAATAAAAACCGTAAACGCTACAACGAAATTTCATGGGGTTTTCAGGTCCAGGCCGACCACTTCAGAGACCAGCTCAGCGAATGGCGTCTAATCGACTCTTCGGGTTACAGCCTTCCGCAAACACAACCCGATTCTATTGTTTTGTTCGAGACCATCAAAGGCAATCTTGCGTTGGATGGCTACCGCAGCACCGCATTTGTGCAATGGTCAAATTCCTGGACAAAAGTGCAGCGCAACAAAATTGTCTCGGGCGTTTATGAAGAAAATGGCCACCAAAAAACCTGGACCGACACCCTCGATATCTCAACACGCAGGTTAAATTTCCAGTTCGGGCTCCGCGGCGGCTACACGAGCATCAATAAAGAACCTTACTTTACGCCCCGCCTTAGTTTTTCGTATGCACCAGCAGCTTATATGTGGCAAAATGGCAAGGCGGTGCGCCGTGGCTTGCTCTTGAAGTTCTCGACCGGGCTTTATTACCAACCGCCATTTTACCGCGAATTCCGCACTTTTGACGGCCAATTGGCTTTAGGTGTACTTGCTCAAAAATCCTTGCATGTGGTGGCAGGTTCTGAATTCCTGTTTCAAATGTGGGGCCGTCAAACACCATTTAAACTCAACACCGAACTCTACTACAAATACCTCTGGGACCTCAACCCTTACGAAATCGAAAACGTCCGCACCCGCTACTACGCCAACAACAACGCGGTTGGCTACGCTTATGGCTTAGATATCAATGTACATGGCGAGTTTGTGGAAGGCATTCAATCTTTCTTCAAGCTGGGCTTACTCTCCACCAAAGAAGACATTAAAGGTGACTCCTACACCAACTATTACAATGCAGCTGGCGAACGCATCATTTTTGGCTACAGCGAAGACCAAACTGTTGTTGACTCCGCGGTCATTTTACCCGGATTTATTCCGCGCCCAACAGACCAATGGCTCACCTTTGGTGCACTTGTACAAGATCAAATGCCAGGCTACGAAGCCTTTAAAGTACAAATGGGCTTGCAATATGGCTCAAGACTTCCATACGGCCCGCCCGACTTTACGCGCTACAAAGACACGCTGCGCATCCGTTCTTACTTTAGAGTAGACCTCGGGCTATCTTATGATTTATTGCACAATAAATCCGAAATCAGACAGGGCAAAAAAGGGTGGCAAGCACTTGACCAAGCACTCATATCTTTGGAGATTTTCAATATTCTTGGGGTGAACAACGTGCTTTCTAAGCAATGGATTCAGGATGTGCAAGGGAAGTTTTACTCAGTGCCGAATTACCTGACGCAGCGGCTTTTCAATCTGAAATTTAGCGTCGCCTTTTAACTAGTTCAGACTAGGGGCAAACAAGAAGCGATTTGGCGACACCAAACCTGTTTTGACGGCGTACATCACGATGCCAGCTGTATTCTTTACACCTAATTTGGCCATGATGTTTTTGCGGTGCGTATTGACGGTGTGTTTACTGAGGAAAAGAAATTCGGCAATTTGCTCGTTGGTTTGCCCTTCGGCGATGAGCGTAATGATTTCGTTTTCTCGGTCGGAAAGCACAACAGGGCCGCAACTGAATTCCTCTGTATTGAGCTCTTCTAAGTCGATATTTGCTTTTTGGATGGTTTCTAAAATTTGACCACAGAAAAACTGCTTGCCTTGAGCGGTTTCTTTAACGGCGTCTATGATTTCGGCGAGTTCGCAATCTTTTTTGACATAGCTGGTCACCCCAGACTTGAGCGCGTCAATGAGAATTGGAGCGTGCTGTGCCTCGGTGATTGCAACAAAGCGTAAATCATTGAATTTAGACAATGCCTTTGGAACGATATCGATGCTGAAGCCGTGGGAGGTGAAGTCGATGAGCACGACGTCGGCGCCAAAAGTTTTGAGCTGAGCTAGAAGCTCGTCTTGGTTTTTGGCTTCGCCGACAATACTGATACCCGCCTGGGCGTTTAAGATGGTTCTTAAACCCAAACGGATGAGCTCATTGCTGTCGGCGAGTATGACTTGCATCTTATTTAGAATTGTTCTACACAAAGGTACACGCAAAAATCATTTGTTCAAGTAAAAACAAGTACTTTTTTTAAGTTTACACTAACTTTGCTGCATGAACACCGAGATTGGTACAGACCTCAACAAAGCACTCACTTTACTGAAAAGTGGCCAAACCGTTGGCGTCCCGACCGAAACCGTCTACGGCCTAGCTGCTGACGCCAACAACGACGATGCCGTTTTGGCTATTTTCAAAGCCAAAGGCCGCCCAACATCGAACCCGCTGATCTTACATTTTGCCAGCCTAGCGCAAGCTTTGCCTTACATTGAAGTATTTCCTGAAGTATTCCAGCAATTGGCAAGTCTCTTCTGCCCTGGCCCACTCACCTTTATTGTTCCTAAAAGCAGTTTGGTCAGCCCACTCATTACCGGCGGGCAAGATACCGTTGCTATTCGCTTTCCGAAGCATCCGGCACTGCAAGAACTCCTATCTGCGCTTGGAAGGCCGCTTGCTGCACCGAGCGCCAATTTGTATGGCCAACTGAGTCCAACAACGGCTTTGCACGTACATGAACAGCTCAGTGGTCGCATTCCTTATATTCTAGATGGCGGTGCTTGCTGGGAAGGTTTGGAATCTACCATTATTGGCCTGCAGAATGAGCGCGTGCTGATCTACAGACACGGCGGCATTACCACAGAAGCGCTGGCAGAAGTATTGGGCTATAGCCCCGCAGCAATGGTCCATGAACACAGCGGCGTACTAACGAGCGGGATGGTCAAGCACCACTACGCCACCAACACCCCCTTGTTTTTAGGTTTCAAACCAGCAGCTGAAAACCATAATGCACTGCAAATTACTATTGGAAAAAATGAGCTCATCGCTGGCCCGCATTTGGTCTTGAGCCAAGATGCCGCGCTCACAGAAGCCGCCCGCAATTTGTATGCAGCACTGCACAAAGCCGACGCTGCACAAGTTCAAAAGATATATGTGGAACCCTTTCCTCACTACGGGCTCGGGCTTGCCATGAACGATCGGCTTTCGCGGGCTGCTGCTAAATTCAATCAGTAAGAAATTTCTTTAGGAACAAAAGTGCATACTTTAAAAACAATAGCGCACAAAAAAAGGCCCCAAATTGGAGCCTTAGAATATGTAGTAGAGAATGGCTTCTCAATTATTTCATGTGACGACCGTAACGGTTTTTGAATTTGTCGATACGTCCGGCTGTATCCACAAACTGTGCGATACCTGTGAAGAACGGGTGTGATTTGTGTGAGATATCGAGCTTCACTAATGGATATTCGTTGCCGTCTTCCCAAGAGATTGTTTCTTTGGTTTCAGCGCAAGAAGGACAAATAAACGCATACTCGTTAGACATGTCTTTGAACACTACTAAGCGGTAATCTGAAGGGTGGATATCTTTTTTCATTTGTATTACTTTTCGAAAATGGAATGCAAAGATAGGTATTTCTTCTTGAAAAACAAGAACTTTTTTACAGAAATGCAGGAATTTCAAAAACCGCTTTGAACAACCTCACTTTCATAAGTTATTAGGGGGCTCTATTCAAGCTATATGCAAAGCATTTACATTTGTTGCAATAGGCGTCCTATATGCAAAATAGCCAGTCATCAGCTTTAACTCACCTTGAACTCAAGGACCACCGTTTGCACTCCATTCTAGAGCTGACCAACGCCATTAATGCAAATATAGCTGTTGAGCAGTTATACCGGATCTTTACTTTCATTCTCAAAGAACAATTGCATTTTAGCCGCTTTGTGTTGCTCCTCAAGCAAGAAGAGTGGTTGCTTCCAGTGAAAAGTGGTTATAAAAGCAAGTTGGTTTTAAATGAAGTTACCTCAGAGCTCTCGCGCTTTAAAGAAATCACACTCGTTGCCTCTTCTAATAGTAGTATCCTACAAGATTTTCAGGCGGTCATTCCGATAGAGCACCACGACAAACCACTCGCCTATTTACTCCTCTCTACAAATAGCAAGACCGAAGCACTCGAACTTGCCCATTTTTCTTTTGCCCACACCCTAACAAATATCCTCTGTGTGGCACTTGAAAACCGCAAGCTCAGTGCTCAGAACGTGATCAAAGAACAAATTTCTAAAGAACTCGAACTGGCCTCCGAAATGCAGAAATTATTGTTTCCGCAAGAATTGCCCTCGAATAAGAAAATGGATATTTCGGGTCGTTACATCCCTCGACATGCCGTTGGCGGCGACTTTTACGATTTTATTCCGCTCGGCGACGAAGAATATATCATATGTATCGGTGATGTGAGCGGCAAGGGCATCACTGCGGCCCTACTGATGGCCAATTTTCAAGCAACTATTCGCACGCTCTTTAAATACCAACGTTTTGAACTCACCTTTCTCATGGAAGAACTCAATAAGTTGGTCATGAAAAATGCGAAAGGTGAAAAATTCATCACGTTTTTCATTGCGCACTACAACGCCTACACGCGCCAATTGCAGTATGTCAATGCGGGGCATAACCAGCCATTTATTTTGAGTGGAAAAACCACAACCTTGCTTACGGACGGTTGTATTGGCTTGGGCATGCTTGATGAGCTACCATTTGTGCATGTGGGCAAAATGCAAATGCAGGCGAAATCTACGATGGTACTTTTTACCGATGGCGTGGTTGAACTCGAAAATGAAAAAGGCGCACAATTTGGCCTTGAGCAACTCATTAAGCAGGTGCGTTCGTTCTCTGCGCTCAAAATGGAAGACATGAATGACATCATTTTTTCCAAACTCGAAGATTGGAAAGGCGGCCTGCCTTATGTAGACGACACCGCTATTTTCAGTTGTAAGTTTTTCTGATTAGCCTTTGGCAGAAAACGCCCATTTCAGCGAAAACAAATGGGTAAAATAACCCTCACCCCCCAAACCTAAGCGCGTAAACGCATAATCGATGGTCCAGTTTTGAAGCACCACACCCGCGCCTAAATGCGGTTGTAAACCTAATTTTTTGGTATTGTCGAAATCTAGGAAATACTGAAACTGAGATACGCCAGTACGCAAGGTTAATTTATGGTCGTAGTTGAGGAATACACCAGCTCTTGGGTCGATAGAAAATACCTGGCCCGAAACCAATGTGTTGCGCGGGCCGTCGGTGGTTATTTCGGCATTGAGTTGGCCACCGAGTTCGTATTTTTCACGCTTAAGAGGGAGTTTGCCTGCAATCCCAAGAACCATTCTTGGCAGCATTTGCTCGATACCATTTTGTGGCAAAGCATTGTTGGTCTCTAAAAATGTGGCCTGCATTTCGGGGCTTAGGTTGTAGGTCCAGGCGCTAAATGTACTG
>JBIIZI010000214.1:0-3167 GCA_044346375.1 Crocinitomicaceae bacterium
CTGTGCCTCGCCTCCAAATGCGATTTCAAGTGCTGTTGTTGCCAATCCTACCATCAACTATACCGGCCCTACAAACGTTTGCGGAGCCCTCGCTAATTTGCTTGCCAACACTACACCCGATGCTCAGGATCCTATTGATCAAATAGAATGGCTGCAAAACAGTCAGATAATAGGCACCGGTAATCCTTTTGCTTTTGACCTACAATCCACCAACGGAAGTATGGAAACATTTACGGTTGCTGTAACAAGTAATTTAGGTTGCACCGGTAGCGACACCTTTCAAGTGAGCTTCAATCCTTTTCCGATTGCTGCGTTTGCCGTTGATCCGCTTTGTGATGGCCAAACCGCTAATTTCACGAACCAAAGCACCTGGACCGGCACGCCAATGAATGGCACCTCCATTCAGGCGACTTTTCAGCCAGGCGATGGTCAGACGCTCAATAATATCCCCAATAGTTATACCTATAACCAGAGCGGCACTTACACTGCAAGCCTTATCCTAGAGAGTTCAGCTGGCTGCAGCGATACCAGCACGCAAACTTTTCAACTTGTTGCTATTCCTCAAATCACACTCAATAGCCAAGACACCTGCGGGCAAGTAGTCACTTTTCAAGCGCTTTTTGATGTCCAAACAACTGCCATTCAAAATTTTGGATGGTCAATCAACAATGCAAGCTACAATCTTAATCCGTTGACACTCTCTTTTGAGCAGGCTGGAAATATGCCATATACATTCACCCTAAACCTCACCAACGGTTGTTCCTACAACAGTTCTGGTTCTATTGACATCGTCCCTTCAGTAACCCTTCCGAGCTTAATTTTCCCTAATATAATTTCAACCCAAAGCAATTCAGAAAACCACCACTGGCAAATCGATTCGCTCTATGAAAATTGCGCAAGTTTTGAGCTCAAAATCCTCAACCGCTGGGGGCAAGTCATATTCTCAACCAATTCAGCTCAAAAAGCTTTTGAAGGTATAAATGACAACGGCGAAACACTTCCTGAAGGTATTTATTTTTATCTATTCACGAGTGGAGCAGAGAAAAGACAAGGCTTTATTCATGTGGTCCATTAAGAACACTTAAATTTGTGGCATGAAACGCGTTGTGGTAGGACTATCTGGCGGAGTAGACTCCAGCGTTGCAGCACTTTTGTTGCAACAACAGGGCTATGAAGTCATTGGCATGTTCATGCGCAACTGGCACGACCAAAGCGTTACGCTTTCAGACGAATGCCCTTGGATAGACGATTCCAATGACGCTTTGCTCATTGCCCAACAACTCGGCATTCCTTTTCAAGTCATCGACCTCTCCGAACAATACAAAGAACGCATCGTCAACTATATGTTTGCCGAATACCAAGCGGGCCGAACACCCAACCCCGACGTTCTTTGCAACCGAGAAATCAAATTTGACGTTTTTTTAAACGCTGCCCTAGATTTAGGCGCAGACTACGTAGCTACCGGGCATTATTGCCAACGCAAAGAAAACCAAAATGGCAGCTTCAGCTTACTTGCTGGCGCCGACCCCGGTAAAGATCAGTCTTATTTTTTATGTCAACTGAGTCAAGCACAACTTTCTAAAGCGTTGTTCCCGATTGGGCATTTGCAAAAAGCAGAAGTGCGTCAAATTGCCCAACAAAATGGACTCATCACCGCCGACAAAAAAGATTCTCAAGGACTCTGTTTTGTGGGTAAAATTGCGCTTCCAACCTTTTTACAACAACAATTAGCACCAAAAGAAGGTCCGATCATTGAGGTTTCGCCAGATCTGCCCATCTTTGAAGCATACAACGCACTCGATCCAAACAAGGATCCTATTGAAGCGTTGGCTAGTTCTTTTTCTTATACTTTGGCAGATGGCAAGCAAGTGACCAAACACCAAGGTGCGCATTATTACACCATAGGGCAGCGCAAAGGTTTGCATATTGGAGGCAGACCAGAACCCAGTTTTGTCATTGGCATAGACACCATACAAAATGTGGTCTACAGTGGTCAAACCGAACAGCATCCTGGCCTCAACAGATGGGCTTTGAAATTAGATACTGAAAGTATTTCTTGGATTGTGCCTAGTCTGGTATTTGAGCAGCAACAGATTTTGGATTGCTTGGTACGCATTCGTTACCGCCAGCCTTTACAAGAAGCACAACTCATTGAAAAAGAAGGGAATTACTATATTCTTTTCAAGCAACAACAAAAAGGAATTACGCCCGGCCAATTTGCTGCTTGGTACCTAGACAACGAACTCATCGGATCTGGCGTTATTGCATAAAAAAAAGGACCCTATTCGAGTCCTTCTTTTTGTCTAACTATAAATCAACTATTAATTGAGAATAAGCGCAAAACCTTGTGGTTCTGTACTCAATTTTGCTTCTGTGTTGCGAATGTTGTCTAGTAAATCTGCAACTTCAAAAATATTTAATGGACTTTGGACACCCAATTCACGGTGCTGATCTAATTTCAATTTCGCTTGACGAATTGATTTGCTGCGGAGAGATTGAATACTTGTTGTCATGTCGTTTGTTGTTGGTTTGGGCTTTGTTACGCTAAGAATTGTGCCAAGGTTTCAAAATAGATTCATTTTCTAATGAAACAAAGTAAGTGAAGTGATTTATCCTTCTTATTATGAGTACTTTAAGTTATGTAAAGATTTACTGTATTTATCCACATTTATTTCTATAAACCCACCTTCAATTGTTTATAAACGTTTTCAAACTACATCCTTATATTTGCAATGTGAAATATCTATTCCTATTCCTCCCCTTGTTTATTTGGTCTTGTAAAGAACAAGTTGCCGAAGATGAACAAACTATTACCGAACAACAGCCCGCTACAAAAGGCAAACAATCTTTGGCTAGCTATGCAGACCGGATGGTGCGCGCCAAACTCGGTATTCAGGCCAACGAAAAGTTTGAATTGAAAATATATCGTGCACAACTAGATGCCGATGGCATTGAAGATGCCATCATAACCGTCAACCGCCTCGACTTTGCCATGAAAGAAGCCATGGCCTCTGCCAATCCTGCCAAACGTGCTGAGCTAGGTTTTATGGGCAACTTCAACTACTTTTTCTTTTTTGATGGTAAATTAGACATGCTCTCCCCGCCTCTTGCCATTCCATCTTCGCCTTTGTTGCCACTTAGCGTCAGTTTTGAGAACATCAGTTCAC
>JBIIZI010000216.1:0-3163 GCA_044346375.1 Crocinitomicaceae bacterium
TCTAAATGAAGACATGCGCTTAAGAGACCGAAGGTGTTCATGTCGGGGAAGTCCGAAGCCAAGCGCCAATGCAACTGCAGCTGCGTTTGGCGGAGGTAAGCTTTAATGCGTTTAGACACGATAGCACCACCAAGACTGATCAGAACGTCTGGTTGATAGTTGGAGTCGGCGGCATCAAAACCATTCAAGCTGCGGTCTATGCAGGCATTGAAGCGTTCATGTTGCAAATTAGAGGTGTTCTCAACAAGCACAACCACATTACTGTATTTGGCAAAGAGCGCAAGCTGAAATGCCAGGGCTGGGTTTGGATCCATTTGACCCACTAATACCATGATTTTTTTGTCTGACAACAAAGAAAAGTCAGGGAACTGTGCGCTTGGTTGTTTTGTTGAAATGGCTGGAAATTCAAAATCTTTAGGAGCAGCCAGGCCATATAATGGTTCATTGAGGCCGATATTCAAATGAATAGGGCCTGTCCAAGGCTGATGTAAAATTTGTAAAAAAGCGTGTATTTGTGCAGAGGCTTGTGGGTCTGCAACAAATTGATCTTCGTCAAAACCTAAATAAGCATGCGCATGGTTTTTAAAAACCTCGGCCTGCACAATGGTTTGCCCATCGCCCTGATTGATCCATTTGGCTGGGCGGTCAGCGGTGAGTGCCACAATTGGAATATTGCGGTAATAAGCCTCTGAAAGAGCAGGGTAGTAGTTCAGGCAAGCAGAACCCGAGGTGCAGCAAATGGCAACAGGCGTTTGGGTTTGCTGCGCCCAACCAAGTGCAATAAAGGCTGCCGCGCGTTCGTCGTGAACAACTAAAGTTTCAAATTGAGGATGCGCATCAAAGGCAATTGCAAAGGAAGAGTTTCTAGAACCTGGCGACAACACAACTAAGCGAACCCCATGATGGGCAAGAGCCGCAACCACAAATTGGACCAGTTCTTTGTCTGAGCTTTGCATATGGCAAATTTACTGCAAATCAGAGCAGCCTCAACAAGGTTTGGCTTTTATTTTCGGTTTCTTCCCATTCGAGTTCGGCAACTGAATCAGGTGTGAATCCGCCGCCCACGAAACAATACAGCTGTTGGTCTATAACACTGCCACAGCGCAAATTGACGAATAGTTTTTGTACGCCTTCGGTTGCGCGTCCGATGATACCTGTATAAAGCTTGCGCTCATGGCTTTCTGCAGCTGCAATGTATTGTTGCGCTACTTTTTTAGGAAGCCCAGCAACTGCCGGTGTAGGATGGAGGTGCTTGAGCAATAAAGGCAATACGCGGTCTGGCATTTGCCAAGTGAGTTCTTGCAAAAGATGCGTGACAGGCCCAGAGCTGTAGGGCTGCACATCAGAAAGCTGCAATTGCGAACCAGGTATTTGTCGCAGTTGCCCTTCGATGAACTCCGTCACCATAGCGTGCTCGTTGTATTCCTTGAAAGTAAAATCGCGCGGGTCGTTGGTAGGTTTGGTACCAGCCAGTGCCATTGTGCGCCAATAACTTGGGGTACGCTCTAAAAGCACCTCAGGTGTTGCGCCAATCCAGGTTCCTAGAATGGTGTCGTGAAAATAATAGACGAGTGCATTGGGGTAATTCAGCAACAGTTGTTCATATAAATGAAAAGGGTCGGAAATGGCTTGCGCTGATTTTTTGATGCGTGAGAGCACAATTTTATCTGCGATACCACGATTGAGGTCTTTGATGAGTTGCTCCGCCTGAGCCATATAAGCTGCTTGATCAATGCAAAACGGTGCAACTTGCTCTGCTTGGCTGGCGTTAGCCTCTTCAGACCAAAAGTAATTAAACTCTTGATTGAAGTTAGATATTACAAATTGATGATTTTCAATGCTTTCTGTTATAACAAAATTGCCTTGTAGGCTTTGAGGTTCTTCTCCAGGAAAGCGGAAGTAAAGCATGTTAGTCTTCTTTAGGCAAAATCATGACGGTGTGTTTGCCGTGGCAAATGAGGCGCTCGCTTTGCGCTTCTCTGATCTCAATGGTCCAAAGATGCGTTTTGCGGCCAGCATGCACCAAACGGGCGGTGGCAATAACAAATCCTTCTCGCACCGCTCCAACATGATTGGCTGCGATATCTAAACCAACTGAATAATGGGTGAGGGGGTCAATGAGCAAAACCGAACCCAAAGAACCAACGGTTTCCATGAGCGCCACGCTTGCGCCCCCATGCAATAAGCCCATTGGCTGACGCGTGCGTTCATTTACGGGCATGCTCGCTTTTACAAAATCGTCGCCAATTTCAAGATAGGTAATATCCAGTGCCTCCATGAGGGTGCCTGGGTTAAGTGCGTTGAGTTGCTCTAGCGGAACTTGCTTTAATTTCATGCTGCAAATATAGCCAAGACCTTTGCAACAGGGAGTAGAAATTGTAATTTTGATCCATGAAAATGACAAAATCCATCGATATTTTCCTAACAGATGGCTGCGGCCGCTGCTCCAAATTCGGAACCGACGCGTGCTCGGTACGCGTTTTTTCTCAAGAAATAGAAGCCCTGCGCGGTATTGCGTTGTCTGTGTTTGAAGAAGAAACCATGAAGTGGGGCGCGCCATGTTACAGCCACAAAGGTAAAAATGTGGTCATGCTTTTTAGTTTCAAAAACAACTGCGGCTTTTCTTTTTTCAAAGGCCCACTCTTAGCAGACACCCATCAAATGCTTGTTGCGCCGTCCGAAACCGCACAAACCTTCCGCTTGTTGCGCTTTACCAATCTCGCTCAAATTATCGATAAGCAAGACGAAATCAGGTCTTATTTATTCGAAGCTTTAGAAGTGGAGAAGGCGGGGCTCAAACTGCAACCCAAACCCGTTACCGAATTTCCGGTGCCCGAAGAGTTGCAAGCACAATTCCAAGCCTCTCCCGAATTTGAAGCCGCCTTCCGCGCCCTCACACCTGGCCGCCAGAAAAACTACCTACGCCATTTCAATGACGCCAAACAAAGCGCCACCCGCACTGCCCGCATCGAAAAATACAAACCCTTCATTTTCAAAGGCATTGGCCAAGACGAAGCCTGGAAGTTCAATTAATTTCAAAAAATCTTCACCAAATCTTCAAAAACCCCTTGCCAAAACCCGAAGTTTTACTACTTTTGCCCCGGAGAGTTGGCAGAGTGGTCGATTGCGGCAGTCTTGAAAACTGTTGAACCGAGAGGTTCCG
>JBIIZI010000217.1:0-3162 GCA_044346375.1 Crocinitomicaceae bacterium
GCCGCCAAAGACCACCTCTTGATAGCGGTAGTGCGCAAAAACACCGCCGCCCCAGGTTGTCATTTGACTTTGCACACCTAAGTTATTAGCCCATGTGTGTTGCACCCTGCAAGACGGCCCCACCAAAAAATTGTCAGAAAGCCTAGCTGCAAACTTGAGTTCACCGCCTACGGCACCGCCCATATTCGAGAAACCGAGGTAGGGTTCGATACCGAGTTCAGAACCCATATAGCTAAGCTGCGCGTTGGCAAGGCTTGCTATGATAAATGCGAAGAAAAGGATGCTCTTTTTCATTTGTATCATTTGTACAAAGATACGGCATTTGCTGCCACCGCGCTTCTTTGTATCTTTGCAAAAAATTAGGCATGAAATTACTCGACGGAAGAGCCACTGCAGCTCAAATTCAAGAAGAATTAAAAGCAGCAGTACAACTGCGCAAGCAGGCTGGTCAAAAAATACCTCATTTAGCAGCAATTTTGGTAGGCAACGACGGCGGGTCTGTTTCTTATGTCACCTCTAAAGTAAAGGCTTGTGAGGCCATTGGATTTGAAAGCACCCTTATTCGCTACGACGAAACTGTGCCTGAAGATATCCTACTTGAAAAAGTGGAAAGCCTCAACCAAGACCGCAGTATCGATGGCTTTATTGTTCAATTGCCGCTACCTAAACACATCGACGAACTCAAAATTACGCAAGCCATCGACCCTAAAAAAGACGTAGACGGCTTTCATCCGCGCAATATCGGCAACATGATATTAAACCTTCCGGGTTTTTTACCTGCCACGCCAGCTGGAATTTTAGAGCTCATGCGCCGCAACGACATCCCTACTGAAGGTAAAAATTGTGTCATTATTGGCCGTAGCAATATTGTAGGAACGCCACTTTCAATTATGTTGGGCAGAAACAGCAATCCTGGCAATTGCACCGTGACACTCGCGCACTCCAAAACACGCAACCTCAAAGCCCTTTGCCAAGATGCAGATATTATCATTGCAGCAATAGGAAAACCTAATTTTGTGACAGCCGATATGGTCAAAGACGGCGTTGTAATTATCGATGTAGGTACCACACGCGTAGACGACGCTACGCGCGAGCGCGGTTGGAGACTCGTTGGCGATGTCAAATTTGAAGAAGTAGGACCAAAATCGAGTTTCATTACACCCGTACCGGGTGGTGTTGGCCCCATGACAATTGCGTCATTGATGATGAATACGCTCAAGGCCATGGAACTCAAAGGCAAATAAGATGCAAGAATTCCAAATCAACGGCCCGTATATCGAACTCATTGGCTTGCTCAAGGCGCTTGGTATTGCCGAAACCGGCGGGCATGCCAAGGCAATTGTGGAAGAAGGTTACGTACTCAGAAATGGTGAAGTAGAGCTGCGCAAACGTGCCAAACTCATTATTGGCGACCTCATCGAAATTGACGACCTCCAGATCAAATTGGTTTAAGTCAGACTAAACAGTGTGCAACAATCTTTTGAACCTATTTGATCGTTCTGAAATCCTGACCCGCCTCTAAGCGCATTATTGCAGCGTAAATAAGCCTGATGCAATTTTCTACATCTTCTTTTTGAACCATTTCTACGGTAGTGTGCATGTAGCGCAATGGCAGCGAGATGAGCGCTGAACTCACCCCTTCATTTGAATAGGCAAAAGCGTCGGTATCTGTACCAGTAGAGCGCGACACTGCAGCGCGTTGAAAAGGAATTTTTTCGGAGTTGGCAGCGTCAATAATGAAACGCAATAAGTTATTTTGAACGGCTGGGCCATACGTGAGCACTGGGCCTTTTCCGCTTTGTTGGTCGCCATTTTCAATTTTATCGACCATTGGTGTGGCGGTATCGTGACACACATCGGTAATGATCGCTACATCTGGCTTGATGCGGTGGGCCATCATTTCGGCACCGCGCAAACCAATTTCTTCTTGTACCGAATTAACGATATACAGGCTAAATGGCAATTTTTTCTTTTGCTCTTTGAGCAAGCGCGCTACCTCGGCAATCATGAAGCCTCCAACGCGGTTGTCTAGAGCGCGGCCAACGTATTTGTTTTTGTTGAGCACCATAAATTCATCTTCAAAAGTAGCTACACAACCCACGTGAATACCCAACGCTTCTACCTCTTCTTTAGAAGCACAACCGCAATCGAGAAAGATATTTTTCATGCTTGGCGTCTCCTCCTTTTGTTGACGCATATGGATTGCTGGCCAGCCAAAAACAGCCTTTACCGGCCCCTTGTCGGTATGGATATTGACGCGCTTTGATGGGGCGATCATGTGGTCAGAACCTCCATTGCGACGCAAATAAATGAAGCCGTCTTTGGTGATGTAATGCACAAACCATGAAATTTCGTCGGCGTGCGCTTCAATCACCACCTTAAATGGGTGCCCAGGATTGATAATGGCAGCTGCCGAACCGTAGGCATCGGTGATGTATTCGTCTGTGTACGGCTTAATGTAGTCTAGCCACATTTGTTGGCCTGAGCTTTCAAAACCTGTCGGGCTCGCATTATTGAGGTAAGATTCAAGAAACTTTTCTGATTTGGGCGTGATGATCTTTTTCATGGTAATTATCTAATGAGTGTAATATTTCCTTTGATGATATTTTCTAAGCCACCTACACAGGTAGCTTGCAAGTAGTAGTCGAAGACATCGGGGTCGAGGAGTTTGCCGCGGAAGGTACCATCCCAACCTTCTGAAAGATTGGTGGTTTCCCACACGAGCTCGCCCCAGCGGTCATATACCCGAAATACAAAACTCTCAATAAAGGGGCCTCTTACATAAAGCTTATCGTTGTTTCCATCTTTATTGGGTGAAAAGGCATTCGGAATAAAAACAAAGGGCGAAGCACAAATGCTGTCGTATACTTTGATCAGAACGGTATCTGATCCACTACACAAACCATCGGAAACGGATAAAGTAAAAAGTGTAGTTTCTTCAAGAGTAGCTTGCGGATTGGAAATGATGGGGTTAGAAAGCCCGGTTGTGGGCGTCCAGGAATAGGTAAAGGTACCGATAGGAACACCAGAAAGCTGCGTACTTGTATTGGGTAAAATGATATACGGATTGGCACTAGCGACAACTGAAAGTGGATTGAGCGGTGAAACATTCACAAATATGGAATCTTGTAAAACACAATTTTGTGGTGTCAAGACCTCCAC
>JBIIZI010000057.1:0-11559 GCA_044346375.1 Crocinitomicaceae bacterium
GATGGTTCTGCCATTCCTTCTGGCCCTATCAGTATCATTGGTCTTATGGGCCAGTTCAATGCCAACTACCAGCTGATTCCGCGCACTACGCAAGATATTTTTACCTATGTTGCCCCTGCAAGAGAAATCAATGTGAAAATCAATGGCAATAGCGTACTTTCAGGCGACACCTACGTAGTTGGGAACACCGCTACAACAACAATTACTATTGAAAACTATGGTGTTCAAAATCTTACCGTTTCTGGCGCAAGCCTCAGTGGCGCAAATGCAGCTGATTACGCTTGTAACGCCAATGTAGTTGTAGGTGGCACAAGTAGCCAAAACGTTACCCTCAACTTTACGCCAGGCGGAACAGGCTCTCGTTTGGCCACCCTTTCTATCGCCAACAACGACTCCGACGAAAACCCTTACATCATCAACCTATACGGAATCGGCACCAACAACTTGGCAACTGAACCTGTGAATCCGGAATCAAATTCCATGCTTTTCAGTGTAACTACACCATACAAATTGGTTGGCGAATTTACACCGTCTGGAGCAGAAAAGTACCTAGTACTCTGGAAAGAAGGAGATGGAACTAGCCCTGTACAAGGCTACCCACTTGATGGCACTACCTACAAAAGAGGCGATGTTATTGGCAATGCAAAAGTGGCCTATGTAGGCCCAGGCACATCTTTTGCTCCAAGACACGTACTCGCCAACACGAGCTATACTTTTTCTGTTTTTGCCTTCAATGGTCCGGATGGCTTCCAAAACTATGACCAAACCATACCAGCGAGCATTTCTTGGCAAACGCTTGGCAGCCAAGTGGGCAACTACTATAACGGTATCAACTCTGGCTCAAGTTCATTCTTATCTGATTTGAGTGCACTCATCAACCCGCACACATCTATCACCTACTACAACTACCTTACTACCATGATGAACCAATACGAGGTGCGCGACACCACAAACGGGCAGTCTTATGTAGAATGTGTATATTCAGGTGAGCGCAAAGTATTCAACGACCCATTTACCTGGACAGCACTTGGTTATTCACGCGAGCACACCTACTCTCATTCATGGATGCCAACTTTCCCTTGTGACAACCCTGAGCAAAAAGAATACAACGACCAACACAACCTTTGGCCAACCAACCTACAACAAGCCAACACACCGCGCAGTAACCTTCCTTTGATGGATATCGACGGCAACGTGGTCTTTACTTACCTAGAAGGTCGTGTGGGTTACAGTGGCAACCAATTGGTTTACGAACCGCGTGCCGAGCAAAAAGGAAATGCTGCGCGTTCGATTTTCTATATGGCTACTTGCTACAACGGTCAGTCTGGCAATACTTGGGAGCTTCCGGCCAACCAAAGCCAAGAATCGCTCAAAACTTGGCATTTTGCCGACGCTCCTGACAATTACGAAATTGCACGTCACGAATACGTTGCTGTATTGCAAGGCAACCGCAATCCGTTCATTGACTCTGCTTACTTTGCATGTCACATCAACTTTGCCAACATGAGCTACCTCCAGTGCGACATGGGCCTATCAGAAAAATTAGACAACAATTTCTCTGTGTTCCCCGTACCTGCATCTCAAACGCTTTACGCACAGGTCAACGGCCTTGACATCTTAGCTTATCAAATTCACGATATCCAAGGTCGACAAGTTAGTGCTGCTCAAAGCCTCAATGCAGCTGTATTAGCACTACCAATTCACGAATTTAAAGCCGGCGTATATTTCCTTACTGTTGATACACAATTCGGCCAAGTGAAACGCGAGTTTGTGATTGAATAATGAAATCTCATCTTTGTTATATTATTGTCGGAGCAAGCCTAATGGCTTGCTCCGCTCATTTTACACCTGTATTTAAAGTGGGTTTTGAGCCAGTAGTCTCCACCCAAATTGAGACCCATTTATCGCAACAACTCCAACCCTACCGCGATACGCTAGTTCAAGAATTCAGTGCCTATGTAGCAACGGCACCTACCGATTTAATGATCAGCCGGCCAGGTTCAAACCTTATGAACTGGTGTGCCGATGCCGTCCTGAGCTCTCAAATGGCAAACAAACGATTCAGTGAACCTGTCATTTGCTTGCTCAACACCGGCGGTTTGCGCAGTTCTTTTGGTGCTGGCAAGCTGACCTTAGCAGATTTTTACAAACTCATGCCTTTCGACAACCGCGTCGTTTGGATCCATTTGCCGGTATCCAAAATTTCCGAAATTGAAAATTATCTCAAACAAAGTGGAGGTGAACCAATAGCCAATTGCGCTTTCAAAAATGACAAGCTCGAGATACCAAGTTTATTGCCCAAGCACCAATATATTTGGGTACTAACCTCTGATTTCTTAGCAAACGGAGGCGACAAAATGAACTTCTTTTTAGGCTTGGAAAAAGAAGAAACTCCTATTTTACTGCGCGATATTCTGATTGCCACCGCCTACCAACAGGATACCCTTTTATTAGATCCACAAATAAGATGCATCAGATGAAGTTTACACGCAGGAAACTCTTTCAAAAATTTGGCATTTTATCCTTTGGATTGCTGCTTCCAAATTGGTTAAGTGCTGCTTCAAGGAAGAAAAATATACCCAAGCTCGTTATTCTTCACACCAACGACACCCATTCTCAGGTTGACCCCCTGCCGTCCAATCACAACAAATTCCCTAATCAAGGTGGCATTATTGCGCGCAGTGCATTGATTGAACAATACCGAAAAGCGAACGAACATGTATTGCTGCTAGACGCCGGCGACTTTTTTCAGGGCACTGCTTATTTCAACCGTTTTAAAGGTGTGCTCGAAATGAAACTCATGAGCGCCCTTGCTTATGATGTCGTCACTTTAGGCAACCATGACTTCGACATCGGCATTGACGGCTTCATGAATGCACAGCAACATGCCAATTTCAAGTTTGTCAATGCCAATTACAACTTTGGGCAAACACCAATGGCCAAGGTAGTTGCCCCGTATCACATCATTCAAAAAGGACCCTATAAAATCGGGATATTTGGTGTGGGTATCGACCTAAATGGACTTGTTCTTTCTAGTAATTTTTCAGGTATCGAAATGCAAGATCCTTATTTGAGTGCTGAAAATGCAGTTCAACAACTCAAAACCCAAGATTGTAACCTCATTATTTGTTTATCTCACTTGGGTTACCAATACGAAGACCCAAACAAACCAAGCGATGTCTTACTTGCTCAAAAAGTCGCTGACATCGATCTTATTTTAGGCGGACACACCCATACGTTTATGGATGTCCCCGCAAAAATCAAGCATACAAACGGCAAAGAAGTTAATATTCACCAAGTAGGATGGGCAGGTGTCAGGCTTGGCGTCATAGAGGTCTCGGAGAAAAAGTTTAACTTTCTTCAAAAAATCATCCATTGATCTCAAAAATAATTGGTCTTCACCTGATTGTTTTCCTCCTTTATTCTTGTACAAAGGAGGTCAATATAAGCATTCCAGAACTGCCACCGCAATTGGTAGTCGATGGCAATATTGAAACCGGATGCAACCCACTTGTATTGCTAACGATGTCGCAATATGCAGCCGACACAGTAAGTTTACTTAGCTATTTAAACAGCGTTGTGAGCAATGCAGAAGTAAGTGTTGTCAACGGCAATGACACCTTTGCACTCATCCCAACATTTGTACAAGATCTTTCGCTTGAAAGTCAGAAAAGACTAGCAGAAATGCTGCGCCTCGAGCTCAATGAGGTACAATTCTTGCCTATACAGGTCTACACTTCAACTGCACTAATTGGCAGTGCAAATCAAAGTTACGAATTGTGTATTTCGCATAATGGCAAGCTCTTTAAAGGGAGCACTTACCTCCTTGCGCCGCCTCAACTCCATACTTTATTTTGGAAAAGAGAAACGGCAACGACGGAGTACGGCTACAGTTGGGCGCGCTTATCTGATCCCATTGCAAGTGCCGATTCCTATCGTTGGGAGGTGCGACGCATAGACAAAGATGAGAATGGAGCCGACCTCGATCCTACATTTAGACGTGCACGCGGCGGCATCTTTTCCGATGAATTTTTCAATGGTCTTGAAATAGAATTTTATTTTCAGAATCCACTCAAAAGAAAAGACAGCACGCATTTGAAGGAATACCGTAGGTATTATCGATATGGCGACAGCGTTGTTGTCAAGTTTTCCAAAATGGATCAAGCTGTTTTTCTGTATTACGACCGTAAGTCGGCTCAGCTAGATGCGGCATCTAACCCTTATGCTACGCCCATTAACATACCGTCCAACATCAAAGGTTGCCTGGGTATTTGGGCCGGCTTTAGCCCATGGTACGATACGCTTATTTGTATAGATTGATCAGTTATTGTATAAATGAGGATGCGAATCCGTATGAATTCTTTTTATAACATTTGCCATTTTTACAATTGAACATTTACTGCATTTTGGTGTTGTCATTACACAAAACCTAATTTATGTTTCGATCAATTATTGTTTTATTCCTTTTATCACTTACCAATTTTAACTTCGCTCAAACGATAGTTACGGGCGGAATCTATCAAAGCACAACTTGGACACCAGCAGGCAGTCCTTATCTTATGACGGGTTCAATGGTTGTGTTTCCGGGTGCAACACTCACAATAGAACCAGGTGTGGAGGTTCGGGTAACACCAGACTATTCATTTAACACTGGAAACCTCCGCTATTTAGAAATCAGAGGCACACTCATCGCCATCGGAACCGATGCCGCGCCGATTACCTTCAAAACAACAGACGCTAGTATTCTAGGACAACAAACTTGGGAAGGCATCAGAATCAAAGGCTCTCAAGGCGGTAATGTTCAGCTAGACCGCTTTCGCCTTTTTGATAGCTGGCTAGGCATAAACAACGACATTGCAGAACCAGGCATTAGCTATAACTGGACCAACTGCCAATTTAAGAATAACAACTACGGAGTACAGCTCAATGCAAGCATGACCTACAATAGCTGTTTATTTGAAAACAATGGCGTTGGGCAAGCGGCTCAAATTGTGTTTGGCTCGCTCACCGCTAACAATTGCCAATTCATCAATAACTTTTGTTCATTCACTTGGTCAAATTCTATCCTTATTGACAACTGTCTTTTCGAAGGCAACGGCAACAATATTGTTGGTTCACCTGGCTTGGTGACCAACTGTCAGTTCATCGATAACGACTTCGCTTTTGCAGAGGCTTATGGGCATACGATCCAAAATTGTTATTTTGAAGGTAACGGCGTCGCTTACGACAATACTGGTGGGGCAAACATCAGCAACAACACCTTTGATAGCAATGTTTTAGCAGTTCGTTTGGGCGACGGCAGTTCCCTCACCAATAATATCATCACCAACAATGGCGTGGGTGTTGCCGTATTGGCTTATAGCCCAAACTCTACGCTTATCGAAAACAACACCATTTGTTACAACACCGACTACAACCTTCAAAATCTCACCGACAAAAACTTTCAGGTCAATGCCAACTGTTTTTGCTCCCAAGACTCAACTTACATTGAAAACCTCATCCTAGACGGCTATGACGACATCACAAGAGGTTTGGTCAACTACGCCATCTACGATGACTCCTGCGCCAACGTATTAGATTACATCGTCAAAATCAACCTTGACGGCAATGCAGGTATCAACCTATTGGAAGCAGGTACTTGGAAACTGAAAGGACAAGATGCCAACGCGCTTTACATCGAAACTACGCAAGCACTGCAACTCGAACTCCTCAATTCCTTGGGGCAAGTTCAAAAGGTAATTGCGCTGCAAATAGGCCAAAATCAAATTGCAACAACGGGCCTTTCAAGCGGTATTTATTTTCTGAAAAATGCCTTCGGCAAAACCGAGAAAATTATTCTTTAACTAAAAAGGCGCCAATGGCGCCTTTTTAGTTGATAAACGATTTGTGCAATTACATCCACTTGGCTAAAAACACATTGAACTCAGCCCTTAGTTCGGCAAAGTTCTTTTCGAAAAAGCCCATAAATTCAGCTTCGGCATCGTGGCTTTCGACTTTTCGGTGATCTACCGCTATCGGATTGTCTTCAATTTGAGCCACTAAAATGTTTTCATTGACTTTAATTTGATGGGCCAATTCATCGATATGATTGCGCTGAATGATAAACTGATTCTGAAAATGTTCCACTGACTTTAAAAAATCAACGTGATTGTTTTTGGAAGTAACCTCATCTAAGCGCTCGCGCAATATGCTTAAATCTTCTTTGTAAAAATCAAGGCGTTTGAGCCAATCTTGATTTTCGAGGTGTTGGTCGTAAATAAATGCTTTATGTGTCATGGTCTTAGATTTTATTCAAAGTTCAGCCATATGAGCGCTTCTAAACATGATAGAAGTCAATTCCTGATATGATTCTTTTTCAAATCACTATCTTTGCAGTCTATAAAAAATATTATGTCTTCAGTACCTGTTCGCGTCCGCTTTGCCCCTTCTCCTACTGGCCCGCTCCATATGGGAGGTGTGCGCACGGCTCTTTACAATTACCTTTTTGCTAAAAAACACAACGGCACCTTCTTGATCCGCATAGAAGACACCGACCAAACCCGCTTTGTTCCGGGGGCGCAAGATTACATCATGGATGCGCTTGCTTGGTGTGGCATTATGCCTACAGAAGGCCCAGGTTTGGGTGGCTCATATGGCCCTTATGTTCAGTCTGAGCGCAAAGCCATGTATAAGCCCTACGCCGAACAACTCATCGCCGAAGATAAAGCCTATTACGCTTTTGACAGCGCTGAAGACCTCGACCGCATGCGCGACCAAGCCAAAACCATGGGCATGCCCAATTGGCAATACAACAGCGTTACGCGCAGCAGCATGCGCAACTCGCTCACTTTACCGCAATCTGAGGTGGAACAACTCCTAGCTGCCGGCGATCCATACGTCATTCGCATGAAAATGCCGCGCAACCGCGACGTCCGTTTCTCTGATCTCATTCGCGGTTGGGTTGTTGTCAATACCAACAACCTAGACGACAAAGTCTTGTTCAAAAGCGATGGCATGCCAACTTACCACCTCGCCAACATCGTAGACGACCACACCATGGAAATCAGCCATGTCATTCGCGGCGAAGAATGGCTACCATCTGCACCACTACACGTATTGCTTTACGAAGCATTTGGTTGGCCATGCCCTCAATTTGCGCATCTTCCACTATTACTGCGCCCAGACGGCAATGGCAAACTCTCTAAACGCGATGGCGATCGCCTAGGTTTCCCTGTATTCCCCACCAATTGGACTACCTCCGAGGGTGAACTTTACTCCGGATACCGCGAAAAAGGCTACTTGCCGGGTGCGTTTATCAATATGCTTGCCCTCCTTGGCTGGAACCCCGGTACAACACAAGAAATATTTACTTTAGACGAACTCGTAGAAGCCTTTTCACTCGAGCGCGTCAGTAAAGCGGGTGCCAAATTCGACCCTGAGAAAACCAAATGGTTTCAACAAACTTATTTGCGCGCCCAATCCAATGCTGAAATTGCACAACAACTTCGTCAGGTTGAACCCCTCGACTTACCAGATGCCGCACTTGAACAAATTTGTCACCTCATGAAAGAACGTGCCACTTTTGTCCAAGATATCCTCACTGAAGGTGCTTACCTATTCGGACGCCCAACTGCTTTTGATGCAGAAACCATCCGCAAAAAATGGAAGCCAGAAACCGCAGCTTATATCCAAGAATGGAAGCACCTCGTTTCCAACCTGACCGATTTTTCTGCAAGTTCTATCGAACTTGCCTTTAAAACTTTCCTAGCCGAAAAACAACTTGGCATAGGTGCGGTACTCCTACCTTATCGTTTGGTCCTTACTGGCGTTGGCGCTGGTCCAGGTATGTTCGAAATATCTGAATTCCTCGGAAAAGAAGAAGTCCTGGCACGTCTAGACCTCGGCTTAAGTGCAGTTGAAGCAATACTCCATGAAGCATAAAATTTTTGTCAACGGCATCAAGTGCTATGCTTTTCATGGCTGCTTGCCCGAAGAAGGTCGAATTGGAGGGCACTACGAAGTCGATATCGAAATGCTAACCAACTTTAGCAAAGCTGCCGAGCAAGACACGCTCGCAGACACCATCGATTACGTAGATGTCAACCGCATTGTAGTTGAAGAAATGGCCATCCGCTCCAAACTCATTGAGCACGTTGGCCAACGCATCCTGACAAGAATCAAAACCGAGTTAAAAGGAATTGAGGCCTTAAAAGTAAAAATCACCAAGCTTTGTCCGCCAATCAACGGCGATGTGCATTCGGTGGCCATACAAATCGAAGACGAAGCCTAAAGCGCTGCTTTTTCTTGTATAAATTCTATAAATTGAGCGGTGGCTCTTGCCCTATGGCTATACTGATTTTTTTCAGCGAGTGTCATTTGCGCGAAGGTCTTGCCCACCTCTTCCGGAATAAACAAAGGATCGTATCCAAAACCTTCCGTACCCTTCTTTTGCATTCCGATGCTACCCTTTACAATTCCGGTAAATTGCAACACTTGGTCTGCATCGCAGTAAGTAATGACGGTTTTGAATTGCGCACTTCTATTTGCTTGATCTTCTAATGCAAGTAAAAGCTTATCCATATTGGCTTGATCACTGCGCTGTTCTCCTGCATAACGCGCAGAATGAACACCCGGAGCACCATTTAAAGCGCTTACTTCAAGACCGGTGTCATCGGCAAAACAAGGCAAACCAAAATGTGCAAATACCCATTGGGCTTTAAAAGCAGAATTTCCTTCTATGGTTGGTTCATTTTCAGGAATTTCTTCCTTTAAATTGAGGTCCTGCAAAGTGAGCAGCGCAAGGCCTTCAGGTAAAATTGAACGTATTTCTTCAGCTTTCTTTTGATTGTGACTTGCAAATATGATTTTCATGGGCTAAAAATAGGAAATAAAGCCCACGTGCAATTTACCTGCATTCAATTGTAAAGGTTGTCCGAGTTGCGTTCCGAGCCCATAACTCAATTTGAATTGTCCGTTTTCTGACCCGAGCACCAAACCTAAGCCCACAGCGTAAACGGAAGTTTGCTGCTGCCCATTCACTTTGTTTTGAAGCCAAGCCCAATCGGTAAAAACCAAAAAATGAGCATATTGATCAAGTAAAAAACGATACTCCAAACCAGCAAAAGCGAGTGAAGATGCAAAAAATGCTTCCTCATCAAAACCGCGCATGCGCTCTAATCCTCCAAAACGATACAATTCATTGCTAAATAAAGTGCCTGACTGTATATGCGCAAACTCTTGATTCAGACTCAAAACCTGCCGCTTTGCAAGTGGCAAAAAATACCGCTGTGAAAACTCTAGACGCCAAGTGAGCACCTCATTTTGTGCCTTTTTATTACCAACTAAGTAACTGGCTTTAAACAGCATTCCCTTTCTTGGATTCGGTAAAAAATCAAGCTTTTGTCGTTGCAAACCAATGCCATATGAAAGTGTTGAGAAGTTTGACAAATTGGTTGGGGTAGCGACGTTCGTCAGTGCATTGGATTGCCAGTAATCTAACAAGGCCATGAGTTGCCAATTGTAGGCGAATAAATAAGTGAGACCGATATTCCCTTTGAGTTCCAAGAAAGAAGTGTCGCGGCGATACAGTGAAAAACCTGAGTTCATGCCATAAACAGAACCACCAATATAGGGCCAGCTCAGTGTGCTTTTCAGGAGCTGGGTTTGAGGTGCAATACTGCGCCAAAACAAGGTGAATTTTTCGTTTTTCTGCCAGTTGTTTTGCAGTTGCAAATTCAGTTCTCCTACCAATGTGTTTTTAAGCGTACTCGGATTTTGCTGCAGGCCAATAATGCCCGTGGCCGAACTCATCTTGATCCTTTCAAGAAATAAATAGACCGCAGCATTCTGATCCTCGAGTGTCCATTCAGGCGAACGCAGTAATTTAAAAGGCAACTGACCTGCTACTTGCCTTTCGGCTTGCAACAATTGTTGTTCACTGAATAAAGTTCCGGTTTCGATTTGAAATATATTGGCCAGCACTTTTTCTTTAATGACACCTTCGGGCTTGGCATAAATTTTACCCCATTTGACTTCGGGCCCTTTTGTACTTTGCATAGTTGCAATGGGCTCTGAACCGGAGCTTACTTTTAAAGAAATTTGAGCAAAGGGATAGCCATTGTTGAGGTACCATTTCAGTGAATCTTGAACCATGCTTTGCAAAGCCTTTGCTGAAAGGTATTGCAACTCCTCTCCATTTCTGAGCGCAATCCCTTCAAAAAACCGACCTAAATTGATCTGATAGTATTGAACTGAATCTTTGAACCTACTTGGCTCCAAGGCAAAGAGAAAATATCCTTCGGCCAACGCCAAAGATTGCCATTCATTGCATTTTTTCTGCCAAGTTGGTAATAAATATTTTGTATTGAAAGCGCTTTGAAGGATAGAAAGCTCCTTAGGTAAGGGTTGTTGTGTATTTTCAATGGCAAAATAGCCTTGCGCCCAGGTCGAACAAGTCAAAAACAATATAAACCCTATGCTAATGAAGCTGCGCATGCTGAAATATACAAGACTAAACGTGCTATTTTTTTAAAAATTGTAACTTTGTGATATAACTTCCGTTAAAGGCAGCAACAACAACAAAACAAACACCATGAAAACAAAAACAACTTTTATTCTAGCGGCATTTGCAACGCTACTTGTATTAGCTTCTTGTGGAGCAGGCCGCACAGCTAGCTGCGATGCTTACGGAAGTCTTGAACAAACTACACAAAACGCTGATTTAGCTACACGCTAAGCTTCCATTACCATTTGAAGCGCTGAACATGCAACGCCATTTGAGCTTGCATTTTCAGCGCTTCTTTTTTTGCAGCAACTGCAAAATCAAGCCCTGAACTCGCGTAAATAATGGCGCGAGATGAATTGACAAGTAAACCGCATTCTGTATTCGCGCCGTATTTAACGACCGTATCTAGGTCGCCACCTTGAGCACCTACACCTGGCACCAAAAAGAAATATTGCGGAGCCAATGCCCTCACCCTTGCGATGTCTTCGGCGCGTGTGGCACCCACCACATACATTAAGTTTTCAGGCGTTCCCCACGCTGCAGATTTTTCTAAAACGGTTTCGAACAGCGCTTTTCCGTTGGCTTCTACCAATTGAAAATCTTTGGCGCCTTCATTTGAAGTAAGAGCGAGTAAGATAACCCATTTATTGTCGAATTGCAGGAAAGGCAGTACAGAATCTGAACCCATATAAGGTGCAACCGTTAAGGCATCGGCTTGCATGTGTTCAAAAAATGTTTTGGCGTAATAAGCCGATGTATTGCCGATATCTCCTCGCTTGGCATCGGCGATTATCAGACATTCGTTAGGAATATACGCTATTGTTTTTCGCAATGCCTCCCAACCTGCAGCGCCGTGACACTCAAAAAATGCAGTATTCGGCTTAAAAGCCACTGCATATGGATGCGTAGCATCTATGATTGCTTTGCAAAACTCAAAAAGTGGATCTTCGGTTTGCAATAAGTGCTGGGGTATTTTAGCCAGATCTGGATCAAGTCCAACACATAAAAAACTCTCTTTGTGTTTGATCTGCGCAATGAGTTCTGCTTTGGTCATGCGGTTTCTCCTTTTAATTTTT
>JBIIZI010000058.1:0-11522 GCA_044346375.1 Crocinitomicaceae bacterium
GGCAACAAAAAGTTTATCTGAAGTTAATTTGGTTGCACCGTACAAATTGATTGGTGCGCAAGCTTTGTCGGTAGAAAGTGCAACAACGTGTTCAACATTTGTTCTGAGCGCAGCTTTGATCACGTTTTCGGCGCCTCCAACATTTGTTTTGACGCATTCGTCAGGGTTGTACTCAGCAATATGAACATGTTTCATGGCTGCAGCATGAATGACGAAATCTATGCCGGTAAAAGCTCTTTCGAGTCTTTCGAGGTCGCGGACATCGCCAATAAAATAACGTATTTGTGGATATTTAAGCACCGGAAAGTCTTGTTCCATCTCGAATTGCTTCTGCTCATCGCGTGAGAAAATTACAAGTCTTTTGACTTCAGGGTACTTGGAAAGGATATGCTTTGTGAGTGCTTTTCCTAGTGAGCCGGTTCCGCCGGTGATGAGTATAGATCGATCTTTCACGTTGTTGTATAAATATACTACAAATATATCAAAAAGAAACGTTGGCTTTTGGCGGGTTCGGACACTACAATTCTTTCCAAATTTGGCCTGAGAGAATGCGGTTTTTGAGGTTTTGTTGGCTGTAGAAAGTATCAAGATCTGGATAGTGTACTTTTTTTAAAGCCTTTACCTCTTTGAGTTGGTGATTTCTAAATATCCAAACAGTTTTTTTCAATTTAGGTAAATGGCTAAAAAGACTTTCCACGAAGAAAAATTTGCCCAAATGCAGTAACAACGCCCTTTTCAAAAAAGTATAATTCACCGGCAGTCTTTTCTCTAGGTTGGCCTGACCTTCGAGCTTATGGAGTACACAGCGAATGGCCCTTAGGTGGTTGAGCCCATCCGTATATCCAATTGCATTTGATAAGATATTTTGACGTTCTGCCAATAGGTGTTCCTGCTTGAAAAAATGAATTTCTCCGTTATCAAATTGGTGCAGTACTTCGAGTAATTCTGTCTCATTTTGAACAATAGCCGAGCCCTTATACAATTCTGCACGCGTAAAATGGATATCTGGATTAATTAACAATGTTGGTTTGTGGAGCAACCAGGCCTCCATTATTGATGTGCTTTCAAAAGCGAGCCATAAATCAGAGACTTCGATGAGGTCTTGAATTTCCTCTGAATCTTTAATGTATAAGACATTTGGGTAAGCTACAAGCCTGTTCATCTCATTGCGCGAGTCGCGTAAATCAGACTCAAAATTTTCACGAGGGTGCTTTTTAAGCACAAAAAGGTAGTCTGGGTATTTTTCTATTGCAGCTTTCAGTGCATTTTCGACGGCATCTCGTTGTTCGGCCAACCATTTTTTTCCTTCCTCACCTGATTTATTGATATTACTTAATAAATCTTGAAGTTCTTTGTTTTCTAATTTTCCGAAAGCCCAACCAGCATAGCCAATAATTTTACGTTTGTCTTGTTGCTGATACTTGTTCAAAAAAGCCGCTTTATCTTTCTTTTTGAGGTATTGATATTTGTCGAACCCGGGCGCGCCTGTTACAACAATATCATCGTCTGGAAGCCTGTAATTTGCCTTTAAAAAATCTTTCACACGCGAATTCCAGGTCATGACGGGAAGGGTAAGAGGCGCCTTATTGCGGTTAAAAGCCCAAAAGTCATATGGAATAGCAGTGTTGAAATTGCCTTCGGAATCGTGTGCAAATAAAGGGATCTGATTTTGCAGGCAATAATTTCCAATTTCATAATAAAGTGCGTGCCCGCGCGTGTTGGGCAATAGAACGAGCTGAGGTATTTTGCGGCGTATTTTGTCTGCGTCCCAAACGAATTCAAATGTAACCTTGTAGTGCAAATATTTTTCAAGAAAATAAATCACGGGTAAGAGCAAGTAGAAGTCTCGTGGCTCATTACTTACTAGAAAACAATAGGCGCGTTTTTTAGGCAGTGATTCCATCTAATAATTTTGCTACTTGTTGGGTCAATTCAAAGTTTGAAAACTCTCTCACAGAAGAATTCGCATCAAAGTTCTCAAATTCATGTTCAAAAATGGCTTTTTGCAAGTAATTTTTCAGTTTTTGGTGGTCGTGGTAGCGAACTGAAATACCGCGTTGTTTTTGTTCTACAATTTGTTTGACATCGCCATCAGATGGTCCAAAAACTAATATGGGTTTTGCGGTGCGCAATAATTCAAATAGTTTACCAGGTATTCTGCCTTTGGCATTTGCGGCCTGATTGACAGGTAAAATGAGTAGGCTAGCCGAAGCGTACAATGCATACACTTCTTGACGGGATATCATGCCGCAATAAGTGGTGCGTTCTTTTAAACCATTTTGTTCAATGCACTTTTGCACCGATAAATCGACCTCACCTGCTAAAATAATCTTGATTTTATCTTTGAGTTGCGGCGTCTCTTGCAGGAGGTTTCCGAGTACTTCGAAAAAAGTCACTGGATTTCTATCTGCCCCGAGTAAACCCGCATGAACGATCGTAAAAAAATCATTTGGAATGGTTTTGAACTCCTTGAAGTCAGCTTCATCGTAACCGTAGTAAAGTACTTCAACGTTTTTTGCACCGATTCCTTCTAAGTCAGTTTTCCATGTAGGACTTGCAATGGTGATTTGCTGAGCTGTATCAAAAACAGCTTTTTCGAGCTGTTTGTGTTTGCGATCGGCGCGTTTTCCGATGTAAAGTTCTGTGTAGTAGTCTACTTGTGTCCAGGGGTCTTGAAAGTCGGCTATCCAGGGAATATTGAATTTTTTGGCAATTTGTAAACCAATCACCGTATTGGTGTGCGGCGGCCCGTCAGTAAAGATGGCATCTACTGGATGCTTCTGAAGGTATGTAGTAAGGTAGGATACCGAAGGTTTGATCCAAAGAAAACGCGCATCGGGTATAAAAAAGTTACCTCTGATCCACATGCCTAATTTGTCTATGAATGTCTTCTTTTTAGAAGAATTTGCAGTAATATTTTGAACGGGAGTATTTTGTTTTCTCCCTGAAAGAACCTTAAAGGCATTGATGGGCTCCAAAATGGGCACTTTGAGTATTTCTATTCCGTCTGGAATATCAAGCGCATTGCTAAAGTCTAGGTGCTGATAAGCAGCATTTTCTGCTGTCAAAATAACAGGTTCCCATCCGAATGCTCTTAAGTACTTTGCAATTTTTAAACAGCGCAAGACGGTGATCCCACCTGAAGGTGGCCAATGATAGGTTATGATCAATACGCGTTTCAAGGTTTTTTATGCAAACTTAAGCATTATCCCCTCTTTTCAAATAGTGTATGAACATTAACTATCTTTGTCTAATTCATGGGGATAGTCCAAAAAGATGCTTTACGTACAATGCTGATTTCCTACTTAGGAATCGCATTGGGATATGTCAATAAAGGCTTACTTTTTTTGATCATATTGAGTACTGCGCAAATTGGCCTCATTAATTTGTTGGTAACGGTAGGTACACTTTTTGCACAATTTGCAAATTTAGGAACGGTCTACTCTACTTGGAAATTTTTCCCATACTTCAAAAATGAGTCGAATAAGCATAATGGGTTCTTACCATTTATAATGCTTGTAGTCTTCATAGGTATCTTATTTTGCACGCTTTTGTTTTTGCTCTTCAGGCCAGAAGTATTGGCACTTTACAGCGAGCGTTCTTCCGCTTTCAATACCTATTATTTAATGGTTTTGCCAATTGGTATTTCTACGGTATTATACTTGGTTATTGAAACGTATTTGCGCGCACTTTATAAAAATACGGTAGCTGTTTTTGCTTTAGAGATCGGACTTCGGGTTGCACTTACCGTGTTGTTATTGTTACTTTACGTTGGCGCCATAGATTTCCATTGGTTCGCTATTTTGCAAAGTTTCAGTTACCTCATACCCGTAACCATACTTGTGATCTACCTGATCCGAATAGGCGAATTCAATTTGTCCTGGAGTTCTATAAACATATCGAAAAAATTCAAAAAGATCATTCGAAATTTCTCGCTTTTCAATTACATCAATACCTTAGGAATTGTTCTGGTTCAGGCTTTAGACGTCATGATGATTGCCTATTATCTTGGGCTAGAAGCAACAGGTGTATATACAACGGTTGTCTTTCTAGCCTCCGCTTTACAAGTGCCGTATAAATCAGTATTGCGGGTGAGTTCTCCCTTAGTTTCTGATCATTGGAAACGCAGAGAGCTAGACCAAATCCAAGCACTTTACACCAAGGTAAGTACAGTAGCATTAGTGCTTGGCCTAACCCCATTTTTAGTCATTTGGCTGAATATTGACTTTTTGTTTAGTTTCCTTAAACCCGAATTTGCACCGGGAATTTGGGTCTTTTTATTTTTGATGGCAGGCCGCTTGCTCGATATGTATTTTGGTATAAACGGCTCTATTTTCGTGACCTCTAAAAAATACAAATACGACATCATTTTTACGCTCATGTTGATCGTAATTGTGTATGTGCTCAATACGATTTTCATTCCGAAATGGGGAATAGCGGGTGCTGCAATATCAACATCATTCGCGTTAATTGTATATAATGTTGGCCGCTTGATTTTTATTTGGAAGGCGTATGGTTTATTGCCTTTTACCATGAATCAAATTAAAATCATTGGTTTAGCGATAATCACTTTAGCTTGCGGCATGTGCTTATCCATATTTATCCAGCTCCATGTTTGGTTAATGGTCAGCGCCCAACTAATTATAGTTGCGCTACTATTCATGGCGCCCATTTTATGGCTCAGATTAGATCCCGAAATTTCTAATTATTTAGCCAAACTCAAACAAGCCTTAAAGTTGAGATTGCAGGGTTAATTTTTCCCATAAACATAGATCACAACTCCACCAGACATCTTTTCGATGAGTTCATCTGAAACATCCTCTGGTAAGGTAAGGCAGCCAAGACTCCGACCGAGTATGCCGTTTTCAAGTATAAACGCTTCATTGGCATAGGCCGCCCTATGAATAACGATATCTCGTTTGCGCACATTTGAATTTTTTTGAGGTTCGATGCCGTCGAGCCGCACGGAAAGATCATGAGCGCCGCAGTATGTTTCAGCTGTATGGTATAAGCCTAAACTCGATTGGTAGCTCCCATTCACATTCGAAAAGCGGTTTGCAAATAACGCTCCTGAATTGACACCATGTGCAACGTAGGTATGAAGGATGAGTTCTCCTTTGTTCAAATCAAGGAAATAAAATCTTTTGTTTGTGGAAGGTTGGGTGTAATCCACAATGATGATTTTATCCTTACAAACAGCGCTGTCTTGTGCCAATAGCTTTTGAACACCAACTTTAAAAATTGGAAAGGCAAGGCTTTGGTCTTGCTTCAGGCAATTCGTGTAAAGTCCTTTGATTTCTTGATCGGTCAGGCTTGTTTTTTGAGCTGAAACGGGTATGAAATATAGACCAAAAAGTATGAAATATACAATAAACTTTTTGAACACTTTATGGAGTTGAATAGCTTACTCGAAAGACACCTTGTTTAAGAAGAGTACGGTGCGCTTGCGTTTGACGTCGTCGTCGACTTTGTTTTTTATAGTCTGTACGCCGTAAGACAAGAAGTATTTATCGTACCAGTAGGAAATGTTGCTATATGATTGCTTTACCTTATCGTTTTCGTTATCGGTATTGATTGGGTTTGAGGTTTTATCATAGAGGATTTCACCGTCAAAAGAAAAGGATTTAGAATAGATATTTTTACCATCGGCATATACTAACTGAATGCTATTTTGTTCTTGAGCTGCAATGCGAATAAAGGTTCTGGCTACAAATGGTTTGTACCACAAATACATCTTAAATACTTGGCTCCAGAGCATTTCACCCTCTTTATTGAATTTAGCAATCATGGCGTGGGTATACTGATAACCATCAAATACTTGTACGGTGGTAGTAGTGGTTTTGCCATTAACTGTGGTTGTACGCGTTTCAGTTCTGTAGGTAGGGTAATAAGCCTCTGTTATCAAAAGATAATCGTTGTCAACAGGAATAAGATTGTGCATCACAAGTAATTCTGCTGTTTCCAATTCTTTGCCTCTACTGGCTTTGCGTGCTTTTTTATTTTCGATTCGTTGTTGGGTTCTTTCTGGTAAGTAGTCCAAATAGTTTGGAATATCTAAAAAGTTATAAGTCGTAAGATCTGTAATTTCTCCATCGTTTGAAGCGCCAAAATAGATGCCGTTATTTGGTCCAAAGGAGGTGTTTCCGTAAGTTCCGGCAATGACAACTTCAGATTCGCCAACAGCGCTAACAGTGATGGATTTAATAAATCTGCCCCCGCTCTCATCAATTTTTATGGGGGTATTTAACTGACCATCGGTATCGACATCTAGCAAATAGGCAAAGGTTATTTTTCTCGTTTTATATACCCTAAGCGATACGTAGTATTTTTTCGCATCTTCTAGATATTGCATGTTCGTGGCAATAATACGTCCTGGCTTGAAATCTTCTATAAAAATTGGTGTTGATGTGACCGTTTGGTTTTCTAAATCAAACGATAAGAAATGCACTCCGGATTTACTGAATCCGATGGCTGCTGCTTTTTGCCCAAGAACTTGAAAATATTCGATGCCACGGAATTTTTCACTGCCGTTGTATTCAATTTCGAGGCGCTTATTTGTTTTATTCTTGACATCGAATGCATAAATAGTTATCGGTCTTTTTTTACGTCTGTATGCGAGGTGATAAATATGATCTTCAGTCTCATAAGTGGACATGATAGGTAGGTATGGATCGTATTCGATGGGGTCTGTTTCATATAATTGCAAATCAGTGTCGTATACATCATGATGCAAATTGATGTTCGTTTTTACGCCACCCTCTTTACTGTAACTCTTGACAACCACTCCGTATTTACCCATTGTGTAAACTTGTTCGTTGTTGCGGCCATCTTTGAGGTCTATCTCGACGCGTTTTTCAGTGGTTTTGAGTTGCTGACCAAAAACAAAAGTGGTTGCTAAAAGAAAAGAGAGAATAAATATTGCTTTCATAAAGGGATATTGCAAATAAATAATAGTAAAGCTAAATTACATAAAGTCTCGCTAGAAATAGTATGGTATTCATTCTATTATTTCGTCTAAACTTTTCTATCGCGTCTTTTGTTACTTTTGTCTATGCAAGAAAAGAAAGGCATTGCCATTTTAGGATCCACGGGGTCAATAGGTACGCAAGCATTAGAGGTGTTGGCGGCATATCCTGAATATTTTGACTTACAGGTCCTGACGGCTGGCAAAAATGCCGAGCTTCTTATTGAGCAAGCGTTAAAGTTTCAACCCAATTCAGTCGTGATTACTGACGAAAGTCAGTACCAAAAGGTAAAAGATGCCCTTTGGTCAGCCGACATTCATGTGTATGCAGGTCAGGAAGCACTGTGTCAGGTGGTAGAATCTACGGAGGTTGATACCGTTCTAACGGCCTTAGTGGGCTACGCTGGCCTCAAACCAACCATTCACGCTATTGAAGCCGGCAAAACAATAGCTTTGGCCAATAAAGAAACGTTAGTGGTTGCAGGTGAGCTGATTACGAAATTAGCCAGAGAGAAAGGTGTCAATATTTATCCTGTAGACTCTGAGCATTCGGCGATTTTTCAGTGCTTGGTTGGCGAATTCCAAAATCCTATTGAAAAAATTTACCTCACTGCTTCTGGCGGGCCCTTTCGCGGCTTCACGCATGAACAACTGCAGCATGTAACCTTAGAACAAGCTCTCAAGCATCCAAACTGGAGCATGGGTGCCAAAATCACCATAGATTCTGCCAGCCTCATGAACAAAGGTTTGGAGGTGATAGAAGCGAAATGGCTTTTTGGTTTGCAGCCCGAGCAAATTGACGTAATTGTACATCCGCAGTCTATTGTGCATAGTTTGGTGCAGTTCGAAGACGGCAGCATGAAAGCCCAAATGGGTTTGCCCGATATGAAACTACCCATCCAATTTGCGCTGACCTATCCAGCCCGTCTAAAGACCGATTTTCCGCGCTTTAATTTCATGGATTATCCGCAACTTACATTTGAGCAACCTGACCGCAAAGTATTTAAAAATCTTGACTTAGCATACCGCGCAATGGCCGCTCAGGGCACTGCAGCTTGTGCGCTCAATGCAGCCAACGAAGAGGCGGTTGCCGCGTTTTTGGACCGCAAAATATCCTTCTTAGAAATTGGTCAGCTCAATGAGTTTTGTATGCAAAATGTGGCCAATATTTTGAACCCGTGCTACGAAGATTACGTGGCTACCGATGCAAAAGCGAGGGCTTTTGTACAAGAGCAATTCGGCAAATAAACACGCTTAAAAATTGGCGCGCAACTCCATGCCGCCCGTATGAACCACCGGAAGCCCTTCCATGAGCCGCCCGCCATAGTTGAGGCTCAGTTGTAGGTTTTTACCCACAATTTTCTGAAAACTCAAGCTCCAGGTCCAGTTGGTACCGGGCCTTAAACCCTCCAACATTTCATAGCCCACAGCCGAAAGCGCAGAGCCCGAAAAGTCAAAATTTACGTACTTGAAAGTGCCGTTGAGGCTGCCCTTCTCACTTTGATTGAACTTCCAAGTGGCCTCCAAAGATTTGGACAAGGCGGTCTGGCCACCCAATTGCGCATCGTTTATTTTATTGCCAACACTACCGATCAGGCTGAGTCTTACTTTAGATCCGTCTTGATAAATGAGTTGCGGCTTCAATTCGCGAAAATTGATCAGAAAATTACGGCCGCTAGTGTAATCGGCCAAGGAGGCTGACTGCCCGGTTAACAAAGTGGTTTCGAAAGCAAATTGAGTGGAGATATTGACCCGTAAATTGAGTTGATTTTTATGCAGACTCCGGGCATCATAGCCGCTGGCCAATAGCATTTTACTTTCTTGTTGCAGCCAGCTGTATTCGGCGCTGAACACTTTTGCATTGCGGTTAAAAAATAAGGAATTCGAGAACTGCGCATTGGCCGATTGCAAAGCAAGTTCTGAAATGTCAGCAGCTAGCGGATTGACCCACTGCAACGTACTAGCATCTTGTAATTTGCGTTTTACTCTGATTCGGGTTTGGTTAGAGAACTTCGCAAGAACACCTAAAACACCGTTGCGTTGGCGCCAAAGGAGTTCTGGCCGCCATAATATACTTTGGTTCCATTCATTAGAAAACACCGGTGCATAACTTGCACTTGGCACAAAAACGCGGATGTAATCGGCTTGATCTGCATAAATGGCTTGTTCAAATTCATTGAGGTCCTTGATACCATCTCCGTTGTAGTCTATCCAAGTATAAATCCCTTGCCCGTCGTTGACGCGGATGTATTGAAAACGGCGTTTTTGTTCCAGTCCCGACCCAATTTCATAAAACGTGTTGAGTGTGAGCGCATTTTTAAAGTAGCGCGCATTGTAATCCAAACGAGCCACCAAGCTTTTTTCGGCTTTTTGATCTATTAAAGCTGAATCAAGAATGGCTAATTGCCTTGCGCCTAGTAAAATTTGAAGGTTTTGCCCAGCTTTCGGATCCCACTTGAGTTCTAGACCTGTTGTTTTGGCTTTGGCAGCAAGTTGCAGCAAGCTATCTGGTCGCCAATCATACCTTTCGCGATAAAAAATTTTCAAATCAAGCTTGCTTGTCGTTTGTATGGCAACAAATGCTTGGGCGTCGTAAAATTGATAGGAATTTCCTTGTGCTTGCCCGCTATACTGGTTCCATTCGTGGTCGTCTATCCAACCAATTTTAAAGATGCCGAGTTGTTTGTTGAGCTGCAAGCGGTGTCTTACAAAATAATTTTGGCCGGCCTGGGTTTGGGATCGCAGCGCAGACGCATCCCATTTGGCGTTCCACTTATTTTCTTTCCAATGTCCCTCTGAATACAACCTTTGTCCTTGAAAAACAGTGTCAATAGCCAAGATTTGTCCGGTCAAATTGAACTGCCCTTTTGAACTATGCGCTAAACTTTGTTTGAATTCAAGTTGTTTTTGAGCCCCAAGATAGTTTTGGTTGCGGATGTTCCAATCTCGGTCAAATTCGACCGCTCGAAATTGCTCAATTGGTTCAAATTGTGTATTCAAATACAGGTATTCCAAGGATGTTTCAAGGCTGCGTTTATTGCTATCTATGGCTGTTGTTTGCAGGAAGCGCAGGCCGCCTTTAGAGGCAAAACCAAGGTTATTTTGGTCGTCTAATTTTGAATACAAATTGAGGTCGTTTTCACTGAGCGCGTTTTCCGTATAAACCAACCATCCCGGATGCAATTGGTAAGCAAGCCCCGTACTTACCATTTGTTTTCTTTTAGGGGTCTGCACCCGTCTAATAGGCGCAAAATTTCCTTGCGACACGCCGTTGATTGGTGCCACCCACTTGTAGTAATTGCCCGATGCACTGACGCCACTCAATACGTAATCGCCCTCATTTGGACCAACGTCGCTAAACGTACAACGGTAAAGTGCAATTGAAGGATCAACACTAAAGACCAAAACATTTTGAAAACCAAGTGTGTCGATCAGGCGATACATATTGGCGTTTTCAAGATATCCAGAAGAGTCATAACCTAGTACAAAGGCTTGGTTCAGCTGATCGCCAATTTGACTTATTTGCAAGAGTTGCTGATCGGAGAGAAGCTGCTGCAGCGGTTGGTTTTTGAGGTCCTGCTCTTGATAAAGCGCCACCCAAGTTTTGAGTTTTTGGCTTTCATAGCGCGTGGTGTGTTGTAGTAAGCTGCGGGCGTAATTTTGGTCGGCATATTGAAACTCAGCTACAATTCTGCTGTCTTTGGTGATGAGGTGCCTCGAGGTAAAGGTGAGCTCGGCACTTGCGTAGTCTATGACGTAATCGAATTCCTGACCGCGCTGCATGAGTTGGCCATCGATGTAAATGCGTTCGGTACCGGCAAGAATTAAAATGTAGGGTTCGTTGTTGGCACCAACTAGGCGGTAGGGCCCTTGAACGGCTTCTAATCCTTGAATGATTTGTCTTTGAAACTTTCCTTTGGACAAACCAACACTGCTTTGCGTGTAGAGTTTGGCACCGTGCGCTGTTTGCCAGTTATACTGTCCTGTGAGGCCTTGTGCGCGTTTGCGATAGCTCATAAATTGGCCGTCTGGCTTATCGATCCAGAAGTCGCCAGCCGTAATTTTGAGTTGGTCGTTGTGAATTTGAATAAAGACTTGATCAAACTCGCGGAGTTGATTGGTTGTGCCAGAGGCTTGAAATGGTATGTTGGCATCGGAAAGCGCTGCCGTGAGCATGAGGTTGGGCGCAATTTGCCCATTGAGTTGTAGGTTGAGCGCCGAGTTGAGGCCAAGACTTTGGTTGTTTCCAAAACCAATACCTCTAGCTAAACTGCCGCTTTTGTGCATGGCGCTTCCTCCAAATATATCAGGTGTTGAGTTCGATCCAATTTGGAATTTTTCGCGTTCTTTTTCAAAGCCGTTCTCTGGAGTTACTTTTTGAAGTGTATAGCGCTGAAAGCTTTGCTGAAGGGTTAGTGGAAAGACTTGAAAACGCAGGTAAATGGTATCAGTTGGCACTTTGATCCATTGAAAAATATTCGTGGTGCTGTCTAATATAAAGTCTGTTTTTTGAAAAGAAAGGGTGTCGCTAAACGCTTTGGTACTTGAAAAATGGAAA
>JBIIZI010000059.1:0-11517 GCA_044346375.1 Crocinitomicaceae bacterium
ATTTAGGCGAAGTGCCTAAGCCTATTGTTCTAAACATCAGCAAACAAGAAATCACCAAACTCATAGGGAACGACCTTCCCAACACACAAATTGAGCAGATTTTAACTGACCTCGATTTTCAGATCATTTCCTTCGCTGCCGAAACCTGGAGCCTTAGTGTCCCGACCTACCGCATCGACGTTACACGCCCTGTAGATGTCATTGAAGAAATCCTGCGTATTTACGGACTCAATAGTGTTGCGCTCCCAGACAAATGGAATTTTAGCCTGAGCCCGCAATTAGCACCTACAAGCGATTTTGAAAAAGAAGCCTGCGCTGGATTTTTGGTCGGTAGAGCTTATTTAGAAGTGATGAACAACTCGCTTACCAAAAAACAATACAGCACCCTACTCGACACTTCTTTTGGTGAGGCCATCAGCATGCTCAATCCACTGAGCCAAGACCTCGCTAACATGCGCCAAAGTCTAGTTTTTGGCTTACTAGAAAACATCGCCTATAACCAAAACCGCCAACAACCCGATCTTCAACTCTTTGAATTTGGGCAAGATTACCAACAACACAACCAAAAGCGCATAGAAACCCAGCGTTTGGCTCTTGCACTAGTGGGCAAACAAAATACTGAAAACTGGAACAACACCAAACCTCAGGAATTCAGCTTTTTTGAACTCAAAAAAGAAGTGGTGGCTATACTGCAGCGTTTTGGCTTGGCCTCGACCTGCAAAGAAGTAGCGCAAGCTAATGTTTTATTTGAACAGGGCTACGCTATTCAAATCAATGGCAAAACGCTTGTAGAACTCGGCAAAATTCATCCGCAGATCCAACAAGCATTTGACGTCAAGCAAGCTGTATACTATGCACAATTCGACTGGAAACTCCTTGTCAAAGAAGCGAACAAACAAAAAATCCGTTTCCAAGAAGTTCCTAAATCATTTGCGGTCAGACGCGACCTCTCCTTGCTCGTAGACCAACAAACTACGTATCAAGCCCTGGAGTCTAGCGCAAAAAGAGCTGAAACCAAATTGCTTCAAGATGTTCAATTGTTCGATGTCTATGAAGGCAAGAACCTCCCGAGTGGTAAAAAATCATATGCCTTGGCATTTTACCTACAAGACGGACACCAAACGCTCAGCGAAACGCAGATTGAAAAATCCATGAAACGCATCCTGAATGCATTAGAAAAAGATTGCGAAGCGCAATTAAGGAACTAAGAAGCAGAAGAAACAATAGGGAACTAAACGGCGTCGAGGTAGCGGTCTAGGTTAGGGTTATCGGCGAGTTCTTCAGCTCCAATAACCATAAGGTTTTTAGATTTGGTGCTGTCTAGCCAGAGGTCAAAATTGGTTATACCCACACGCAAAGTGCCGTTGATATCAATTTTGTGAACCGGCTTTTGTTGTTTGTCGTAGCGGGCCTTGATCTCCAAAATTTCCTGACCAAGCTCTTGGTTCTGATTGAATATCAGTAGGCTATCTGTGTTTTCAAAGAAGTCGGCGTTTTTATCTGTAACAGATAATACCTCTGTAGCTACATTCGCAGCCCAAGATTGAACCTTTGAAGAAAATTTGTTGGAAGCTAATAAAGAGATAGACGCTACTTTCATTTTTTTGTAATTGTGCGCAAATATACCACGAATAACGCCTCACTTACTTGTCGTAGCCTAATATTTTTAAGTAGTCTTGTGCAGTTTGCTCATTGCTAAACACTTCGGTCTGAATTTTTCCGTTTTCGTCGCGGGTAATAAGGATGTGTTTAGGCTCTGGAATGAGGCAATGTTTGAGACCGCCGTAGCCACCAATAGTTTCTTGATAAGCGCCTGTGTTAAAGAATCCGATGTATAAAGTGTTGTTTTTATCGAATTTAGGCAAGTAAATGGCATTGGAATGCTGCTCAGAGTTGTAGTAGTCATCGGAATCACAGGTGAGCCCACCTAAAAGCACGCGCTCGTAGTCGTCGTTCCAACGGTTGATCGGAAGCATAATGAAGCGCTGGTTTATAGCCCAGGTGTCTGGTAAGTTGGTCATGAACGAAGAATCGATCATGTTCCATTTTTCGCGGTCGTTTTGCTGCTTCTGATGCAAGACGCTAAAAATGGCTCCGCCGCTCTCGCCTACTGTAAACGAACCAAATTCGGTAAAAATATTGGGTTCAGGAATGTCGTTGTCTTGGCAAACACGCTTTACTTGCGTCAGGATTTCACGCACCATATAGGCGTAGTCAAAATCAAAAGCCAAAGATTTTTTAATAGGGAAACCGCCGCCAATATTGAGGGAGTCTAGCTCAGGGCAAAGTTTTTTGAGGTCGGAATAGACGCGCAAACACTTGGTAAGTTCGTTCCAGTAATAAGCGGTGTCGTTGATCCCGGTATTGATGAAAAAGTGCAGCATCTTGACCCTCACCCTTGGATTTTCTTTGAGAATTGCTTTGTAAAAAGGAACAATTTCGCGGTAGCGAATCCCTAAACGCGAAGTATAAAACTCAAACTTTGGTTCTTCTTCAGAGGCAATACGGATGCCTATATTGAGTTCTTTGGTGGTGAGGCTAATGAGTTGCTTGAGCTCATCTATGTTGTCTACGACTGGTACCAAACGCAAGTCATCTTCTTCGATGAGGTCGGCAATTTTCTGTAGATACGGAGCGGGTTTGTAGCCATTGCAAATGACATAACTCTTGTGCTTTAGCTTTCCTGCGGCTTGCAAGCTTCTTACGATATCGATGTCAAAAGCCGATGAAGTTTCGATGTGCACATCGTTTTTGAGGACTTCGTCGAGAACAAAAGCAAAATGGGAACTTTTGGTACAGTAAGAATAGTAGTAGTTACCTTGGTAACCGAGGTTCATGATGGCTTCTCTGAACCAGCCTTTTGCGCGCTGGATATTATTTGAGATTTGCGGCAAGTAATGAAACTTGAGTGGTGTGCCATGTTCATGAACCAAGCGCATGAGGTCGATACCGTGAAAGAACAAGCGCTCTTCGCGCAAGAAGAATTCATTTTGAGGAAAATCAAAAGTTTGTTCGATCAGGTCTATGTATTTTGTTCTCATGCTTGGAAATTCAAAAACGGTTTATACGCAAAGGGCTAACGTTAGTTTCGGTTTGAGGCTAAAATTTGTGCAAAAATACTGCAATTTGAGTGGATGCAGCGCAACTTAAAATAGTACTTTTGAAAACAGCATTTTTTACATGTCCTATCTAGACGAATTAAACGAAAGTCAGCGCGTCGCCGTTGAACACATTTTTGGCCCCATAATGGTCATTGCCGGTGCCGGCTCTGGCAAAACGCGCGTACTCACCTACCGCATTGCACACATGATGGAGCAAGGAATTGACCCATTCAATATTTTAGCGCTTACCTTTACCAACAAGGCAGCCAAAGAAATGACCGAGCGCATTGGCCATATCGTTGGTGCTGGCGAAGCCAAAAACATCTCGATGGGTACCTTTCACTCGGTGTTCTCCAAAATTTTGCGCTTTAACGCAGAACGCATTGGCTTTCCAAACAATTTCACTATCTACGACACCCAAGACTCCAAAAGCCTCATCAAAGACATCATCAAAGAACTCAACCTCGACGACAAAACCTACAAACCAAGCATGGTTTTTGGACGCATTTCGGCGGCCAAAAACAACCTCATTTCTCCAGAAGCCTATGCGGCCAATACCGAAATCCAACTAGAAGACAAACAATCGCGCAGACCAGAACTCGGCCGTATCTTTCAAACCTACGCCAACCGCTGCCTCAAAGCAGGCGCCATGGACTTCGACGACCTCCTTTACTTTACAAATGTCCTCCTCCGTGACTTCCCAGATGTGCTACACTACTACCAACAAAAGTTCCAGTACATCTTAGTCGATGAGTACCAAGATACCAACTACGCTCAGTACCTCATCGTAAAGAAATTAGCCGCTGCCTACCAAAACATTTGTGTTGTTGGCGACGACGCCCAAAGCATATACTCTTTTAGGGGTGCGAACATCGAAAACATCCTTAACTTCAGAAAAGATTACCCTGATTTTGTGCTCTACAAACTCGAACAAAATTACCGCAGCACCAAAAATATCGTAGAAGCAGCCAACAGTATCATCAAGAAAAACAAAGACCAAATCACCAAAACGGTCTGGACCGACAACAACGAAGGCGCCAAAATCAAAGTACAGCGCTCCTTAACCGACAACGAAGAAGGCCGAACAATTGCCCAAGCCATATTTGAGCGTAAAACTGCCGAAGGTGCACGCTTTCAAGATTTTGCCATTCTGTACCGTACCAACAAGCAATCTCGTGCTTTTGAGGAAGCCCTGCGCAAGCTCAACATGCCTTACAAAATTTACGGCGGGCTGTCCTTTTACCAGCGCAAAGAAATCAAAGACCTCCTCGCCTACTTTCGGCTGAGTGCCAACCCCCATGACGAAGAAGCGCTCAAGCGCGTCATCAACTACCCGAAGCGCGGCATTGGCAAAACCACAATAGAGAACATTATTATTGCCGCCAACCGCTACAACACCAGTATGTGGGAAGTCATCAAAGACTTTTCTCGCTTTCCTGCCGACGTCGGGAGTGCAGCACGCACCAAAATCTATGAGTTTGTCACCATGATCGATAGCTTTGGGGCCGAGCTCGACAAAACCGACGCCTTCACTTTAGCGGAGCGCATTGCCAAATCTTCGGGCATCATCCGCGAACTTTTAGCCGAAAAAGATAAAGGACCTGAAGAAGTGGAGCGTTTTCAGAACATCGAAGAACTCTTAGCGGGTATACAAGAATTTGTGCGCGGCGCCGATACAGACGCACCCCGTACCCTTGCAGACTTCATGATGGACGTCGCGCTCCTCACCGATGCCGACCAAGAAAAACCCGAGGACCGCAACCACATCAGCCTCATGACCATCCATTCTAGTAAAGGTTTGGAATTCCCAAACATTTACATTGTAGGACTCGAGGAAAACCTCTTTCCTTCCCAAATGGCACTCAATTCGCGCTCAGAACTCGAAGAAGAACGCCGTCTTTTTTATGTAGCACTGACGCGCGGCATGCGCAGTTGCATGCTCTCTTATGCAACGAGTCGTTTCACTTGGGGGCAATCCATTATGTGCGAACCTTCCCGCTTTATCGACGAAATTGATCCACAATATTTGCAGTTTGAATCGGTGAGCCGTGCAGCAAATAGCCGCTCCTTAATGGGTTCTGGTGGTTTTGACCGAGGCTTTACAGGCGGCCTCAACAAACCTATGCCAAATGCACCTCAGTTGCGCTCGCTCAAAGAAGTTAGTCAAAGCAAACCAAGTGCAGATAGCGGCGCGCAAGCACTCTCTATCATGGTAGGCAATAACGTACTCCACGACCGCTTCGGCAAAGGAAAAGTACTCAAGCTAGAAGGGCAAGGCGCCGATAAAAAAGCTACAATCTTCTTTCCACAGCACGGATCCAAAACGGTGTTGTTGCGTTTTGCCAATCTTCAGATACTCGAAGATTAAATAAAATGACATTTGGAATTGCTTGAACCCAAGCAAGAAGCTTACTCTCCAAGTAGATCTGGTCTTCTTTCTTCTGTGCGCGCATATGCTTGCTCTTCACGCCAAGCAGCTACATCTTTTGGATTGCCACTCAAGAGTACTTCAGGCACTGACAAACCCTTGAATTCAGGTGGGCGCGTGTAAACCGGTGGCGCTAACAAACCATCTTGAAAAGAATCGGTCAGTGCAGAGGTTTCGTCGTTAAGTACACCTGGAATAAGACGTACAACCGCATCTACAACAATGGCAGCAGCGAGTTCGCCTCCACTGAGCACATAAGAACCAATAGAAATTTCTCTAGTAATGTAAAGATCGCGAATGCGCTGATCCACACCTTTGTAATGCCCACACAAAATCAGGATGTTTTTTGCAAGCGACAATTGGTTACATGTGCTTTGCTCGAGTAGGTCACCATCTGGTGTCATGTAGATGAGCTCATCGTACTTGCGCTCCGCTTGAAGGGATTCAATTGCTTTGGAAATGGGCCCAACACTCATGACCATTCCTGCGCCTCCGCCGTATTGATAGTCGTCTACGTTGCGGTGTTTGTCGTCGGAGTAATCGCGCAAATTATGCACATGGATTTCGACGTGACCTTTGGTTTGTGCTCGCTGCATTATAGAAGCTGCAAAAGGGCTTTTCAACAGCTCGGGCAAAACAGTAATAATATCAATACGCATGCAGCAAAGATAAGTCAATTCGACACAAATTACTACCTTTGCACAAACCGAATCCATGATCCAATTATCCGAACGTTTACTTGCAATGGAAGAGTCCGCAACCATTGCCATGGCTAAAAAAAGCCGCGAACTCAAGTCTCAAGGAAAAGACGTCATTTCTCTGTCATTAGGAGAACCCGATTTCCATACACCTGAGTTCATCAAAGACGCCGCAATTGAGGCACTGGCTCAAAATTACACCACCTACACACCCGTACCTGGCTACGACGACCTCCGCGAGAGCATCGCGCACAAATTTTTAAGAGACAACAACCTTACTTATTCAAAGGACCAAATTGTTGTATCTACTGGCGCCAAGCAAAGCATCGCTAATTTGGTTTTGAGCCTGATCAACCCTGGTGACGAAGTCATCATTCCAGCGCCCTACTGGGTTTCTTATCTCGAAATCGTTAAGGTTGCCGAAGGGGTTCCGGTTGTAATTTCCGCTGGCATCGACAAAGATTTCAAAATCACGGGTGCAGACCTCGAAGCTGCTATTACACCCAAAACCAAACTCCTCATGTTCTCTACGCCATGCAACCCTACGGGGTCTGTATACAGCAAAGAAGAACTTCAAGACCTCGCGCGCGTACTTGCCAAATACCCGCAAATCGTCGCGATGTCCGACGAAATATACGAACACATCAATTTTGTAGGCAAGCATGAAAGCCTTGCGCAGTTCCCTGAAATCTACGATCAAGTCGTAACCGTTAATGGCGTTTCTAAAGCTTGGGCCATGACCGGCTGGCGCTTGGGCTATATCGGCGCTCCAAAAGCCCTTGCTGCTGCCTGCGACAAAGTACAAGGGCAGTTTACCTCAGCAACGTGTTCCATTACCCAGCGCGCCACCATAGCAGCCATGAACGCAGACCCAAGTGTGCTCAAGGACATGATCGCAGCCTTTGAAAGCCGCCGCAATTTGGTCTTGAGTGGCCTGCGCAACATTTCGGGGCTCAAGGTCAACAACCCTGAAGGTGCTTTTTATGTCTTTCCAGACTGTTCTTCTTACTTCGGCAAATCTTACAACGGGCAAACCATCAACAACTCCGATGACCTCTGCATGTATTTATTAGAGGTAGCGCTCGTTGCCTGTGTTGGCGGCGCCGCATTTGGCGACCCAAACTGCTTTAGAATCAGCTATGCCGCCTCTGAAGAAACCCTACAAAAAGCCGTTGACCGCATTGCAAATGCTTTAGGTCAACTTCAATAACATGCAATTACAAGAGCTCTTCTCAGCCTTTAATGGCAAACGGGTTTTGGTCGTCGGCGATGTCATGACCGACGCTTATATCAACGGGCAAGTAACCCGCATGAGCCCTGAAGCACCCGTTCCTGTAGTTGATTTACAAACCCAAGAACAACGCATTGGCGGCGCAGGAAACGTAGCGCTGAATTTAATTGCACTTGGCGCCAATGCCATACTCGCTAGTGTCATCGGTCAAGATGCTCCGGGTCAAGAACTCCAACAAATGCTCCGCAACGCCGGTATTCAAACCGACGCCCTTATCGTTTCCGCTGAAAGAAAAACAACCATTAAAACAAGGGTTTTATCCAATGGCAAGCAAATGCTGCGCATAGATACCGAAGACCAACACGACCTCAGCAATGCAGAAAGCCAAGCGCTACAGCAGGCTATTCTTCAATTGTTTGACCAAGGTATCGATGGTTTGTTATTAGAAGACTATAACAAAGGCGTCCTGACCACCTCACTGATCGAATGGCTCATATCAGAAGCCAATGCTCGTCAAATACCTATTGCCGTTGACCCTAAAAAGAAAAACTTCTTTGCCTACAAAGGCTGCACCCTTTTCAAACCCAATTTGAAAGAGCTCAAAGAAGGTTTACAAATCGATTTCAACTACCAAAAAGAACCATCCGCGCTGCACAATGCAATTGAACAATTGCAAAACCAGCTAAACAGCCGCTATACATTTGTTACCTTATCCGAACACGGCGTTCAGTTATACGATGGTCAAGCCCACCACCACCAACCCGCACATATCCGCAATATTGCCGATGTATCGGGTGCCGGAGACACCGTCATTGCCACCACCTGCCTTTGTCTTATTTGTGGCGCAAGCCCATCCTTAATTGCTGCTTTGGCCAACTTAGCGGGCGGCTTGGTTTGCGAAAGCCCAGGAGTAGTCAGTATAAACAAAGAAAAATTGCTCCAAGAAGCACTTCAACTTATCCCCTAAAAACATGTCTCAAAAAGTTGTCAAGCCTTACGACTCAGGCCAATCCAAAAAAGAAGAAGTTGCTCAGATGTTCAACAACATCTCTGCCAACTACGATTTCTTGAATCACTTTTTGTCTTTGGGTATCGACCACCTCTGGAGAAAACGCGCCGTTAAACAACTCCAAAAGCAACAACCTAAAGTGCTTCTAGACCTCGCTACCGGCACCGGCGATTTCGCTATTGCTTGTTTGAAACTCAGGCCAGAAAAAATCATCGGCATGGACATCTCTTCCGGAATGTTGGAAGTCGGGAAGCAAAAAATGAAAAAACGCGCTTTTGACAACATCATTGACATGCAACTCGGAGACTCCGAAAACATGCCCTTCGCAGACCACACTTTTGATGCCATTACCGTGGGCTTTGGTGTGCGCAACTACGAAAACCTCGAAAAAGGACTCGGCGAAATGCTGCGTGTGCTCAAGCCAGGTGGGCAAGCGGTCATTCTAGAATTTTCCAAACCAAAAGCATTTCCGATCAAGCAGCTATTCGGTTTTTATTCCAAAGTCCTCATCCCGTTATTCGGGAAGTACATTTCCAAAGACGAACGCGCTTATACTTACCTTCCAGAGAGCGTAGCTGCTTTTCCTGAGGGCGCAGCTTTTGTTGCGGTTCTTCAAAAGGTGGGCTACCAAACGCTTGAACCTATTCGCCTAAGTGGAGGCATCGCCAGTATTTATATTGGTACTAAAAAACAATAAATACAACGGATATACGTTAGGGCTTCATGAAATTTGTACTGATTTTTTGTTTATTGGCGACCGGTTTACATGCGCAAACCCAGAAACAACAACGCTACAAAAATTTTGACAAGCGCTTCATTCATTTTGGCTTTATGCTAGGTGTCAATAGCTCTGACTTCACCGTTATGCCCAAAAAAGAAGCCTACAACCAATATCAATTGTTATCACTTACCAACGATGCACAACCGGGTGGCCAAATTGGTATCCTTACCACGATCAAACTCGGTACCCCTACCATTCGTTTTCGCTTCATCCCAACGCTAGCTTTTCAAGAGCGCGTACTCACCTACAAGAGCCTCGACACCATTTGGTTTTTGAATGGCGTTGGCGAACAACGCGTCAATTCGACCAACCTCGACTTTCCCATGATGTTGCAGTTCAGAACCAAGCGCTACAACAACTTTACGGCCTACTCGCTTTTGGGAATGCAATACAGCATCGACCTCCAATCACAGCAAGACGCCTCCCAAAACTTTTACGACCCTTTTGTCAAGATCAAAAAGAACGATTGGCAGGGTCAAATTGGTGGTGGCGTTGAATTCTTTGCCCCTTATTTTAAATTCGCCATAGAATTGAAATATAGCCACGGATTCAAAAGTAGTTTCATCCAAGACTACACCCCCGTTTCAAACCCCATTGACCAGCTCTACAACCGCGCTTGGTATTTCTCCTTGATTTTTGAAGGATGACGCACATCATTAACTTTACTTGCAGTCCGGAAGAAGCCCAAGAACCCAACTTCTTGGAGCAGCGCATCCGACAAGAACTCCAGGTCAAAGCGTCTCAGGATTTAAATTTCAGATGGCGCAAGCGCAGTATTGACGCGCGTCAAAAACAAATTAAAATCAATGCAAGTTTTGAGGTCGCCCTAGACACCGAACTTGAGCCACGTTTTGTTTTACAAAATTTTGAACAGTTGCCTTCAAATGCAGCAGTTGTGCATATTATTGGTGCAGGTCCGGCAGGTTTATTTGCAGCATTAGAAGCCATTGCTCGGGGCATAAAACCTATTGTATTTGAACGCGGCAAGGATATCCGTACCCGCCGTCGAGACCTCGCTAAACTTAGTAAAAACCAAGAGCTCAATCCCGAATCCAACTACTGTTTTGGAGAAGGCGGCGCAGGCACCTATTCCGACGGCAAGCTCTACACGCGCTCTAAAAAACGCGGTGATGTTCAAAAAGTACTCGAATGGTTGGTGCAATTCGGTGCCAAAGAAGACATATTAATTGATTCGCATCCGCACATTGGCACCAACAAACTACCACAACTCATAGAGGCCATCCGGCTTCAAATCATTTCCGCTGGTGGCGAAATCCATTTTGAAAACAAACTCACCGATATCCGAGTGCGTAACAAACTTATATCGAGCATCCAAATCAATGGGCACATTGACATCCCTGTTCAACACTTGGTATTGGCAACAGGGCATTCCGCCCGCGACATCTTTGAATTATTGCACCGTCATCAAATAGCCATCAAAGCCAAACCTTTCGCACTTGGCGTTCGTGTTGAACACACACAAGCATACATAGACGGCTTGCAATACCACGGCCGACTCAACGACGCTTACCTTCCGCCTGCTTCTTACAGCTTGGTGACGCAAGTGCAAGACCGCGGTGTCTATTCCTTTTGCATGTGCCCAGGTGGCATTATTGCCCCTTGCGCCACAGCCAATGGCGAAGTAGTTACAAATGGTTGGTCTCCTTCCAAACGCAATAATATTTATGCCAATTCCGGTATTGTTGTGGGCATCGAACCCACCGACTTCCCGAATGCCAATGATCCATTTGTGTGCCTCAATTTTCAAAAAGAAATTGAACACAAATGCTGGGTTGCAGCTGGCCAAACACAACAAGTTCCGGCGCAGGGTCTCAAAGATTTTGTGGAGGGCAGCAAAACCAGCACATTTCCAAGATCTTCTTACCAACCCGGCATTGTAAGTGTCAACCTCAAAGAGGTGCTGCCCGAATTTGTATATACCCGTCTCAGACAAGCTTTCCTAGATTTCAACCAAAAAATGCCCGGTTTTATCACCAACGACGCAGTGGTTCATGCACCCGAATCTAGAACGTCATCGCCGGTGCTCATCCCTAGAGACCCTAGCAGTTTCAAACACATTGAAATTTCGAATCTTTTCCCAATTGCAGAAGGTGCTGGCTATGCAGGCGGCATCGTATCTGCGGCTATTGACGGATTAAATTGTATTGAAAAAATTGCTCAATCGCAGTTAAGTACCTAACTTAAAGGCATAAACACCCATCGCTATGAAATTTTGGATTTTCTTTTTATTGTTTTTCATCCAATTCAA
>JBIIZI010000242.1:0-3118 GCA_044346375.1 Crocinitomicaceae bacterium
ATCGGTATATTTTACCTTGTTGGTATCGTTGGTATGTCTATAGGGCCCTACAAATCATTCTTTGTAGGCTTATCCTTCTTTCACTTATTGCTGTCTTTTGGCATTCTCTTATTCGGCAGAAAAAAACACACGCCCGCCTTTTGGCTTTTCATAGCCATAGCCTTTACAACCGGAATGCTCGTTGAATGGATCGGTGTGCATACTGGTTATTTATTCGGGAGTTACCAATACGGTGCAGTTTTAGGGCCAAAACTCTTAGGTGTTCCGCTCATTATTGGCATCAACTGGGCAATGCTTAGCATCGTGAGTGCAGCACTCCTTTCCACGCTCAAACTGAACTTTTGGATTGAAGTGCTTGGCGCGGCAGCCTTAATGGTATTTCTAGATTTCTTAATGGAGCCCGTGGCTGTTAAGCTCGGGTTTTGGTATTGGAAAGATGGAATTATACCCATCTATAATTATGTATGTTGGTTTGTTACCGCTGTTTTTTTACAGTTTATCTTGCGCAAATGGCGCCTCAATGAGGCAAACAATGTGGCGGTGGCGTTGTTTATTTACATGACGATATTTTTTACTTTTTTAAACTTTCGCTTATGAGTTGGTGGGGTCCGGTGGTTACAATTGCTACTTTTTTCGGTATGGAATTTATGGCGTGGGCGACGCACAAATATGTAATGCATGGCATAATGTGGTATTTTCATAAAGATCACCATCAAGTGGAGCCAGGTTTTTTCGAGAAAAACGACGTCTTCTTTTTAATTTATGCCATACCATCTTGGTTGTGTATTATGCTCGGCCTCATGAACCAAAACTACCTTCCTGTTTGGATTGGCTTCGGCATTGCCGCCTATGGATTGGCTTATTTCCTCATCCACGACGTCTATATCCACCGCCGTTTTAAATGGCTGCGCGACATCGAGCATCCTTATTTTTATGCCATACGCAGAGCACATAAAATGCACCACAAACATTTAGGTAAAGCACATGGCGAGTGTTTTGGGATGCTACTCGTCCCAATTCGTTTTTACATTGACAGCGCAAAACAATTTAAAAAACAACAAAACGCATGAGTCTGTACGCTTGGGTCATCATCCTTTCTTTTGCAGGGCCTTTTGCACTCAGCTTTGACAAAAAGGTGGCGTTCTTTAAAGAATGGCGTTTTGTATTTCTTGCTGTTCTAGCGGTTGCTGTTCCCTTCCTAATTTGGGATGAACTTTTTACCCAATGGGGCGTTTGGGGCTTCAATCCTAAATACCTCTTAAAAATTTATTTGGGTCATCTACCACTAGAAGAAGTCTTATTTTTTATAGTGATCCCGTACAACTTCATTTTCATTTTAAAGGTCATTCAAGCCTATTTTCCAAATAGAAATCAAAAGCGCATTGCGCCGTTTTTTGCCTTTATCTTTATCGCTACATCTTCCCTTTGGATTTTATTGTACGGCACCAATTACTACACTTTCCTAGCAACATTTTTAAGTGCCGTACTTACAATTGTATTGCGCAACAAAAGTTGGTACCAAGATTTTATGTGGGCGTATTTGCTCTGCCTGATTCCATTTTTTATCGTCAATGGCATTCTCACCGGAGCATTTACAGAGGCTCCAATTGTCTGGTACAGTGGGCAACACATCATTGGCTGGCGCATGATCAGCATCCCATTTGAAGACCTCTACTACAACTATTCTTTGCTCTTGCCACTTACTTGGATGTATTTTTATTTAAAAAATCGCAAGGAAAATTGATTTAGTATTTTGAAAAATTAAAAAAATAATTAACTTTGTCGCCCCTAGCAAAGCAACGGCTACGCAATTATGGGAGTTTCAAGCGAGAATAGCTCAGTTGGTAGAGCACGACCTTGCCAAGGTCGGGGTCGCGGGTTCGAATCCCGTTTCTCGCTCTTTTGAGCTCGAGTGGTGGAATCGGTAGACACGCCGGACTTAAAATCCTGTGGGCATTTGCCCGTGCGGGTTCAAGTCCCGCCTCGAGTACAATTATTGTGAAATGAACCCTTAATTCTTAAAGAATTGAGGGTTTTTTGTTTTAATGCGCTACACTTTTCCATACATTTTTGATATTTTTAAAAATGCGCTACACCGTTCTACTTATCCTTTCAGTTTTTTTCTTTGGTGCTTGCTCTTCAGCCACCAAAGAACCCGTAGACAAAAAGAAACAAGCAATTGTCTACAAAGAAGTAGAACCAAGCCAAACCTATGGCACTTGCCTTATTGGAGATCAAACCTGGATGAATCAAAACTTAAACGAGCCACACTTTAAAAATGGTGACGCCATCATGCATGCAAAAACTCCGGAAGAATGGCAAAAAGCAGCCAACACTTCTACTCCTGCATGGTGTTATTACAACAACGACCCTAAACTGGGTGAAAGATTCGGTAAACTTTATAATTGGTATGCCGTGAACGACCCAAGAGGTTTGGCACCAAAGGGCTGGCGCTTGGCTGCAGATTCAGATTGGAAAGATTTAAAAGCTACTCTCCAAAAACAAGATTTAGATGCTATGGCCTTACAACATTCGTCTTTTATTGGCGCGTACCCCGATGCCGATGCCTTGCATTTTCACGCCTATGGCTCGGGCTATCGTAAAGAGAGCGGGATTTTTTCAAATATAAATGAATACGCCAGTTTCTGGAGTAAAGACACGACCAATGGATTCAGCGCCAATGCATTTCATTTGCGCAAAAATCAATTCGATCCGCTTTTTGGCTCATCATATCGCACTGTTGGTTTTTCTGTGCGTTGTCTTAAAAATTGATTTCTGCTTTATCTATGGAATTTATCCGGTAGAAAATACCAGATTGGGATGCCCACAAAAATGATGTAGGAAAAGTAAACAGAAAAAAATGCAAGTGGTATTGACAACAAATACAGCAAACTAGCAATTAAGTTACTTTTTTGTACCATTTGATTGTACGGAATGAGCTTAGCTTTCACTTCGATGTATCTGCGCAGCAGCATGAAGGCAAACGCATTTAAAAACATAATAAAGCCATAGAACATCACGGCTTGAGGCAAAACCGGATACTTCGATAAAAAAGCAGTAGGAAGCGGAATAAGCGACATGGCAAATAATAAAAATGCATTATACCACACCAACTTAG
>JBIIZI010000067.1:0-10514 GCA_044346375.1 Crocinitomicaceae bacterium
AACCTTAACTACATACGTTTTAAGACGTATGTTCCTTTGAAGGAGAATAAAGTAAATTAGCTGAATTAAAATTACATGATGAAAATAATCTTGACACTTTTATTAACCTGTGGTTGCCTCCTTCCATCAGGGGATATCTCCATGTATGGGCTAAAAATTCACGACGACCAAAATGTACTTGCTGACATCAAACTTACTGTTGTAGCCAAGGAAGCGCAAATGACAAAGTTTCGGACTGAAAACGGCAACGACTTCTCGGTTACGATAGACAAAGGAAAGATTGTTTACATGGAAAATGATTGGTTACAAGACGCCCAAAGCAGACAGCCGTTGTTCTCTGAATTTTCTTTTGGAAAGACCACACTGAGCGATATCAGAAGCAAGTTCGGAACCAATGGGTTTACATATAAAAGCAGAGGCCCCTTCACGACGAAAACCCATCTGATCATGTTCAATTGCTTTGAGTTTGACTCCCCAAACAATGAAATTCTTGTCACAATAACAAAAGTAGCCCTCAACGAAAACGTGACCGCCGAAAACTTGGCAAGTAAGTGCAAACTTGACGCTTTAATTATTGCAGACAAATCCTACTTAGACAAGACCTGGGGCAAAGGCAAAGTGTTCGATAAGAATTACAAGAAAATTTAGTAAGTGAAAAACTTCAACAGACCTACATTTATCTTCGCGACTATCTTTTATGTTTTGCTCTTTGTTCCAAGTTTTGCTGCAGCCTGGGCGCAAGACGAAGGCACACTAGGTTCAAATTTGCTGGGACAGGCATTTGCAGCAATTTTTTACATACTGCGCTTTCCTACACATACCTTGTTTTGGTCGTTCATTGCAAATGGCGGTGTTTTCATGTTGTTTTCAGGGATTTTCATCAATTGCATGTTTTATGGTGTGATAACAGAAAGGATTTTTTCGATTTTTAAACTGTGGAAAAAATGAAACAAACAATTAACATCATCATCGGACTGACTTTGTTTCTTTTCACTTCTTGCAGACAAGGACAAACAAAAACATCTGAAAAAACAATGACAAAACAAAATGCAATTCAAATAGGGCTTGACCGATTTGCCGATCTTTATGTACAACTCGACACCGAAGACAGAGAAAGAGTTTGCAGTTATATGGAAGAATTAATGGACATTGTAGGACTTGAAAGTTCAGCTGGACACTTGAACAACTTTATGTTTGGATTTGACCCCAATTAGAATTTTTCCCTGTTATCCTTAATTCATCGATCCCAAAACTTTACTACCTGAAATCATGAAAAAACTACTCATTTCTGCATGGACTATCTTTGCAATTGGACTCGTTTTTCGACTCTTGCATTTTCCTGGTTCAGAGCTGATTTCCATACTTGGTGCGCTCTTACTGTTCATTCACAGCAGCATTTACACAGCTAGAAACGCAAAGACAAATTTACCGTCTTCATTGCTGCATTTGTCTTATGCAGTTCTGACGATTTATTTTTTGTTCCGACTTCAATTTTGGCCTGCAGGACCAATAATTCTCGGATACCCCTCCCTTTTTATCATCGGTTTACTTGTGACAATTGCTTGTTTTGTGCTTCACACCACTCGTAAGATGCCGTTGAAGTTTGCTCAAATCTTCTTGGTGGCTTATTTTGTTTTGTTCTTTGTCTTGTCATTCACACCTTCTTACCGCATCTATTACTTTGTTAATTTAAGTAACGTGGTAAATGGCGATACGAGAAATATCCTTTATAAATCCTGGGATAAATACAGTTGGTTCCTTTATTTAGCTGACGAACAAGACCAAGCAATTGAAGCAAATCTGAAGGCCCAAAGAGCAGCGAAGCAATATTTGAGCATGTATCAAAATGAAGAAGCGTTGCAATATTTGAACTTAATCAAACAACACGGACAACAAATCGCGGATGATAATTGGACAGCATTTCCATAGATAATTTTACTCAATTGTTACAGTAATGAATTTGTCGAAGATATCAATCTACACCATCATCCTTTTCAGCCTCATTCTGTTCTCCTGTACAGTTCAGGATGAAAAATTTGTTCCTGAAAAATTTGAAATAGAGCATACAGCAGTCAAGATGCCCTTAACCGTAAAAGAAATCATTGCGTTTGAGGGCGGTTATATCTGTAATTTTGAAAATTGGGAAGATTCCACATTACAAATAGGCTGTCTCGACAAAAACTTTCATCTAATGAAGCGTCGAACCATGCAGCTCAATCGAGGGCTACAATTCCTCAAATCTATTTGGACAGCCCATGACACGCTTTTTGCAATAGATGCAACCATGGTCAAGTATTGGAGAAATGGGCGTTGGAATTTTAAAAAGAAGCTGCCATTAGAGGATCGAACAAATTACATGAGCTATGAATTGAACGTTCCCATTTACGAAGATGCGCAATTCATAGTCCGTGCTTGCAGTAGAGGTGAGTTTGGAGGGGCCGTCTTTTTTAAAGACAAGAAAACGGGCAAGACCTACAGTTGTGCATCAAATTGCGTCAATGCTGTGCATAAAATAGACGGCGCTTACTACGTAAGTTCTTCTTTAGCACACGGTTGTGGTTTTAGCAAAGTGCTTCAAATTGCAGACCCTCGAAAGCTTTATGAAATCAAAAAGATGAGGCAACGCTGTGATTGCGGGTGGTATGATATCTATTCTAAAGATCCAAAAATTGACGAAATCAAACATCCTGTCGGCTACGACAAAGGATATAAAGTTTTAATGGACACCGCAGCAATTCTCCTCACTGGCGCATTCGAAAGCAAGGGGCATTTGTACCATATTTTTTCGGATTCAAACACCACCTACTTGGGTTATTTGAATCGCAAAAAGGTCGTCGTACTGGACACAATAGGCAATCATCCTTCATGGTATTACGGCGTTCGCGACCTTCAACACAATCCGAATCTTTTTATCATTCGCAACAGGAAATTCAATGGGGTAATTGTTAGAGAAAAGAATAAAATACGTCTAATCAAGTTCAAGAACTAACCTACAATGAAACACTTCGTACTTTTTCTTCTTTTACAATTTACAACTCAGGCTGTTGTTGCCTTTCCAATTGAACCACAAACCCTGCGCAATTTAATCGAAAGTAGTGCCTACATCGTTATTGCAAAAGTCGATAACCCAGGGACAAAAAAAGGAGACTTCATTTATTTTGAAGTTGGTTCTGGCCTAGCAAATCTTTACATCAATGAAACATTGAAAGGCGATTTAAATGCTGCGCATATTCAAGTAGCGGATGAAGCGGGATTGGTTTGTCCGGCGCCACCAGAATACCCAAATCAAAGAACAGTACTTGCTTTCTTGAACAAAAATGAGACTGATTCAACTTTTTCAACCCAAGGATTGTCATATGGGTCAAAAATCATGATCAGTGAAGCGGCGTTGAGTGCCTACAGAACCAGAATCATTGAGTATTTAGAGATTCTTAAAATAGCTAATCCTCATCAAAGGAATGCGGCCACGGTAGAATGGTTAGTAAAGTGCAGTGAAAACAAATTCACAAGATGGGAAGGCGCCTATGAATTATCCAGAAAAGGCGACTTTATGTCCAATTCCGACCGCGCTACAGATCCGCAATTTTATGAGCAACTTTCAAGTTCACAATTGCAGCGGCTTGATGCTGCCTTTTTTGCTACGGATACAATTGGCTACAACGAACTGTGTTTGGCAAATTTGGTTTCAGAGCAAAGTAGTCAGCGCCTTAAAAATCATTTGCTTCACAATCTAGCATTTGCTGATTATTATCTTGCGGAAGATATCATGAGAAAGATTATGGCCATCGACCCGAGCAAAGAATTACGCTCCATCTATATCGAAGCACGCAAGATCAGTTACGATGACAAGGAAAAAGAAGCAAAGCAAAAAATAATTATAGCTAAATTTATTTCAGTTGCTTCAAAACAATAATAAATTGAACTTACGGTAGAGTTTAACCTAAACCAATAGGATCAACTCATTCAATACTTCAAATGAAAACTTAACCAAAATGGAAATAAAAGATTTTATGAAGCAAATATATAAAGGTCTTCTGCCCTTCATCACCTTACTTTTTTACTCCGTATCAGCCTATGCTGACTGCGCGGGGAACGCGCTGAGCATTTTCCCCAGCGGATCTACAATCAAGCAAAATTCAATTTTTGTTCTTGAAGGCTATGCACACAGTCAAAAAGTAATTTTAGGACTGAACAAGGAATACCCTGTGTATCTCAAAAGCGGAAATCAAAAGATCAAATTGATTATCACTGAACTCAATGTCGGACAGTTTAGCTTGACGCAAGCAGTATTAAAACCGGAAACAGAATTAGTGGTAGGGCTGGAATACAGAATGTATATCGATCATTTGCCTGAATACGAAAGTTTCAATAAATACAACACAACGACCGACAAATATGAACCAGTGATTTATAAAGTTGCTGCAGACAGAGATACTGAAAAGCCACAACTTACAACAAACCCGATCGAAATTGATAAATCACTTGTTTACTATGGTTGCGGACCTTCAATTCATGTTGTTTTTAGCAACCCAGCTCAAGACAATTCTGACATCATTGTTCAAACAACAGTCAAAGACCTCAAGACCAGAAAAGAAACTACATACTACATACGACCTGATGGCGATAAAATCAAGGTTGGTCATGGCATGTGTTCAGGTGCATTTGACTTTGACGACGATAGCCAAAATTTTGAAGTCGAATTTTCGTTCATGGATGCGTCTGGAAACTTGACACCTTGGACAGGTGAACGCATTAAGTTTACCAAGCCGAAAGTGCCAACAAGCTATGATGAGGAGTAACAGTTCAAATCTACTGTACAAGCCGTTCAAATGAAAATAATTAAAACCAAAATATTAACCGATCGACAAAAGGAAGATATTAATGTACTCTGGAACAGTGAATACCCGGTCAAGTTAAAAGATAGATTTCCTATCCTTCTAGATGGAGCAGCGTGGCACAATCATTACATTATAGAAGACTTGAATGCTTCTGTTATTGCTTGGGCAACAGATTTTGAGAAAGAGAACCAAGTCCGATTCTCGATAATTGTATCCTCGAGTCACAAGGGAAAAGGATTGGGTAGCGCGTTAATTGACAGGTTAAAAGCTGAGCACAATGAATTTTATGGTTGGGTAATTGATCACGATGACGATGTAAAATTAAATGGAGAACTTTATAAATCCCCAATGGCATTTTATTTGAAACATGATTTTGAAGTACTCAATGAGCAAAGAATCGATAGCGAAATGATCAAAGCAGTATTGATTAGGTGGCAAGAAAATACTCTTGAAAAACAGATTCGACCATGAAACAAAAACGCCTACTTGTTGCCACTGTTGTTTTCTTCCTGATCATCAATACAACTTTTCTCTGGGGAGCTTAACTGTGTTCTTTTGTGGAGCGCATTATTTGCTTTGGGATTACAGAATCAAAGGGTCGTTATCATATGAAAGGAGACAGCATCTTCTTTCATAGCGTAGCATCTGGCCGTAATAATGGTAACTTTTACAAGTATGCCGTGCTTAAAAGACCTGCAGTCAAGAGTAAAAGCAATTTAGGGATCTTGGAATGCTATGAGCACTTAACCGATACTTTAGGGCTACCGATGGCCATTGTGGAAAACAGATTTTTGCATTAGTTACCAATTTTTGGTACTTTCATTTCTTAAACACACAAGATATGGGTAAAAACACTTCAATTTCGCTTGGGGACCACTTTGAAGAATTCATTAATAACGAGGTAAAATCTGGGCGTTATGGATCGGTAAGTGAAGTCATTCGCAATGCATTGCGTCTGCTAGAAAGTGAAGAAAAAAAAATAAATGAAATACGAAATGCCCTTATCGTCGGAGAAGAAAGTGGGTGGATAGACGATTTTAATCCCAAAGACCATTTAAAGTCACTTCAGATGAAGTATAAATGAAAAAGCTAGAACTTAAAATTAGTTCTGAAGCGTTTTCCGACCTTGAAAAGATTTGGGTCTATACCTTAAAAAGGTGGTCTAAAGAACAGGCAGATAGGTACTACTTGCTTCTCATTGACGAGTTTGAATTTCTACGCACCAATTATTATGCAGGAAAATCTGCAGACAATATTAGACCTGGATATAGAGTGGCATTTGTGAAGTCTCACATCGTTTTCTACAAAGTTGAGTCTGATGCAATATTGGAAATCATAAGAATTCTACATCAAAGCATGGATATAGAGGATTGGTTAAACTGATCTGATACTTCGCTGCCAGTTAGCCCATGCTCTTGACATATCACAACTCATCAATGATAGAAAACCAACACTTCATGAAAGCCCTCAAAATATTAGCTCTAGTTATTTTCTTAGGAATTTTAGCAGTTTTCATATTTACCATTTCAATATATAGCGGTACCACATGGGGTGGTTGGACACCACCAGACACATCCTTAAAGTTGGATGTCAAAGAAAAAAAATGGCAAGAAGCTTTTGAAAAAAAGAATGAATGCCACATCACTTATATTGGCTTAGATGGCAGCTATCAAGAGGACACCATTATTTACATGCTACTTGAGGGCAAGCGTAACACTGAATTTGTAGATAAAATAGCAACCAATGGGGCAATTGTTACTCAAGAAATTTGTCGTCAGTTTTTAGCTTCCTCTACAACCAAAAGACCGCAGCAATACATAGAAGTTACTTTCAACAAGATCAAAATTCCAACAGCTAAATACCCGGTTAATTTGCGCTTTTTATATGCGTTAAAGACTGGGTTGGCACAAAGAATAGAGGAGAAAAAGTATTCGTTTTAGACAAGATTACATTAAAAATATTCCAATTTGATTCTTTGTAGATATTGAATTAATATTTTATTAAATCGGACTAATTCTATTTTTGCTCATAAAAAAAATGATTATATTGTTCTCAAAATGAGGGTAAAACTTCAAAATTCAAACATGGCGGAATCCGAAAAGCCAGACGAGTAGGACAAATTAAAAAGATTATTATGAATTATTACATTAGTGTTTTAAAGAACTACGCAACATTTAACGGACGAGCAAGGAGAAAAGAATACTGGATGTTTGTTTTGTTTAACGTGATTTTTTCGTTCATATTCGGGTTTATTTGCGGACTAATTGGTTCACCGGAATTAGCAAATTTATATACCCTATTGATACTACTTCCATCCATTGCAGTTGCAGTAAGAAGAATGCATGACGTAGGTAAAAGTGGTTGGTTTATCTTGATTCCAATTTATAACTTCGTCCTTGCCGTTACAGAAGGTGATAGAGGTGATAACGAATATGGACCAGACCCAAAAGCTGAATAACATTAACTGAAATATTTCTTACCAAATGATATAAAAGGCGGCCATAGGCCGCCTTTTTTCATGCTGATTTTGTAAAAAATCTCAAACCAAATAACCCTGGTCAATGAAAAAATGGACCACCTCATGATCCATCAAAATAAGAAACTACTCGAAATTCAGGCTGTTCAAATAGACTATCTAGAAGATTTAATGAAAGAACTGAAGCGCATCAACACTACAGGTTAGCGTTAATAATTTTATTATTAGTTTTAATCAAATACTGGTAGTCTGTTGTAGGGCAACTATTTAAAAATGTAAGCACCATGAAAATATACGGTTTAACTTGGAATACACCCTTAATATGTTTGTTTATAATCTTTGTGCCTTTCAGCTCTTTATTTTCCCAACCTAATTGGACCTGGGCTGCCGCCGGAGGTAAAGGTGTCAATTCCTATTCCGTTTCACAGGGTACAGGTATTGCAATTGATCAAAATGACAATACTTATGTCGTAGGTGGCATGAGTTCTCCTGCTAAAATCGGAAATTTAGTTTTGAATAGTTACGGGTTTTCGGATATTTTTATCGCTAAATACGATACGCTCGGAAATCCTATTTGGGCGAAAACTGCTGGAGGCCCGAACAACGATATGGCAAAATCTATTGCGCTTGGTAGCGATGGCTATATTTATGTATGCGGGTATTTTGTCGGCCTAGCACATTTTGGCAATATTACAATCAGCGAACCGAGTAGTTGCTATTTTGTGAGCAAGTTAGACACCAACGGGAATTTTATTTGGGTGAAATATGGCGCAAATGGATCTCTGGCACAAAGTAATTTTTTGGAGCCCACAGTTACCCTAACAGCCGATGATTCCAATCATATTTATTTTTCTGGTTTTTGTAAAAACAATGCAGAACTAATTGATACTGTTTATACGAGCAGTTCAATGAAAACTGCATTTTTTATTGCTCAGTTAGATACTTCAGGTCATATGAATTGGACCCATTTCATTCAAAATAGATCTTTAAGTTTTGCCGGAAACCTAGGGGTTAATTTGGCTATTGACTCTGGGGAGAACCTTATTTATTCAGCCATTCGCTCCTGTGAAGATACAGTCATTAATGGGCCATCCAGTATTACCTATTATGGTAATTTAATCACGGGAAAATTAACTTCAAGTGGCAATGTAATTTGGGAAAAAGAGTTTGGAGACAGCACACATTTCAATTGGACGGGAACGCCATTGGGGATGACCCTAGATGAAAATGAAAATATTTATGTAAATGGCTTTTACATCAAACAATTTATTTTGAATCCTTCTACTAACTATACCAACGGAGGATTTTATGCTAAATTTAGTCCTATTGATGGCAGTGTTTTAGCGTCACAACGCTATACCGCCAACAACGGAACATCACCTGCGTTTACAGGTTGTGATTATGACTTGAACGGCAATATTCTTCATTCTGGTCGCTACTCCGGAACAATTGATTTTGGTGGCATAACGATACAGCCGATCGTGCCACAAAATGTTTCAGATTGTTTTGTAGCTAGTTACGACACATCCGGAAGCATCAATTATGTAGTTTGTTATGGGAATAATCAAAATGATGTAATCGTGGGAAGCACTATCAATGACCATATGTATGCGGTAACTGGTTATTTTGGCGACAGTATTTCTTTTGGACCACACCATCTCGATGCCGACAACCTTACAACGAATTCTTTCTTTATGTTTATTGCTGTCGAGCGAAACAATGAACCAATAGGAGGCATCACCATTCCTAATTCTGATGCATTTTTTAAAATTTACCCGAATCCAGCAGTGACATACCTTGGGGTCGAAACCAAAAATCCAATCAGCGATTATGAAATTGATATTTTTTCAACGGAATTAAAATATGCTAAGCATATTGAAGGATCGAATTCCAATACAATTGATGTCTCAGATTTACCTCCGGGAACATATTATATTTCATTGAAAGATACTCATGTTCAAGTGATCAAAAAATTTGTTAAACTGAACTAACAGAATAAACATCGTTACTACCACATGAGTAAGCTTATTTTCATTTTTTTGACCTTCATTTTAGCTTCTTGCACTCAAACTTCGAGTCGCTGCGGACACAACGATATACCGCGTTTCATATTGTTAAAGGAAAATCATATTACCCTTCAAAAAGGCGAGACCTTCAACATAAGTTTCGAGGCAAATGGTTCGCTGGGTATTGGCATTTGCTGGATCAATGAGTTCAAGTGCAATACAGTCAATTTAGCAGGCCGTTGGTATAAAAGCAGTGAAAAAGAAAAGCAAGGCTATGTCGGGGCTGGAGGTACGGAATATTGGACTTTCAAAGGCAAAGAGTTGGGGATAGATACCATAAAGATCCGATCTTGCCCAACGGGGATAAAGCAGAAAAGTTGTTCCGCCTTTCAAGAAGATTCCATCGCCTATAAAGAAGATTTAGAATTTGCTCCTCAAAAATACCATCGGGCCATAATAGTACGGGTGATAGAGTAGTGTTTATGAAAAAAATCAAACAAATGAATTTCTCTTTTCCCATGTATCCCATGAAAATTTGGTTTTTGCCTTTCTATATCCTCCTTTTCTTTTTGACAGCGCATACTGCGTTTGGTCAACGGGTTCAAAAACCTAAAAATATCAGTGAGGCCCTTGTCATTTTGAACCTGGAATGTCCGGATAGTTTAAAAGCGAAGATTTGCAAAACGCCCAACGACTCGCTTTTTGATATTTGCTACCCAAATGGGGGTGATTTGGTACTGCTTTACGACTGGACCGACGTCAAATATGGCCCCTCTCGGATAGAAAAGTACTTTGCTAAAAACGGAATTGACTACTATAACCACATGGCAAATGTGCTGTTATTGGCCTTCAAAAAAACGCTGCTCAACGAGCCCTTTACAGAAAGCGAATTGCTGAAACCCTACCAAGCAATTGAATACAAATGGGCGCAAGAAGACAGCATTCGCTTCACCACAGACAGTTTGCGAGGGCAGTACATTCCAAAAGACCTCGAAGACTGTTTCAAGCAAATTGATTCATTTTGGTCCGACTCCATTAAAAATGAGGTCAAGCAATGGACAGAAGACCAATTTATCGGCAGAGCCCATATGGGTTTCGGCATGTGGATGCGCAACAATTGGCAACTTTGGGGAGGAAGTAGGCTCTCTAGTTACTTCAGAGAAATGGGAATTTACCATCCCGGCGACATGTCCG
>JBIIZI010000250.1:0-3062 GCA_044346375.1 Crocinitomicaceae bacterium
TGTACAGGTGATGCATTTACTGTTACTGTAACGATCAATCCAGAACCAGTAGTAGCCAATCAGACACCTGCTGACGTATGTTCTGATGTTGCCGCTGGTGTTGATTTCAATACCAGTTCTTCTGTTACAGCAGCAACATATAATGTTACTGGATTAGCACTTAACGGAGCAACAATTGTATCTGGCACACCTCAAGCAAATGGGCTGGCCCTAACTGCTTTGGCAAATGATACATATAACAATGTTACTTCAGGTATTGTAAATGTTGTGTATACAGTAGTTCCGCTCAGTGGAGCTAGTTGTGCTGGTGAATCATTCACAGTTACTTTGCCAATTAAACCTGAACCAGTTGTTGCTAACCAAACAGCTGAGACATGTAGCGATGTTGCACTAGCCTTAAGCTTGGATGCTTTGCTTTCTGAAACGGGCGATACCTACACCTATACGGTTGCTTCTAGCAACCAATCTGCAGTTGCAGCCGGAGCTAACCGTTCAACGGCAAGTGCAGCTAATATTACTGATACTTATACAAACACCTCCGGATCAAATGTTACAGTTACCTATACCGTTACACCAATTGGTGCGAATGGTTGTACGGGCAATAACTTTACATATACCGTTACGGTTAAACCTGAACCAGTTGTTTCAGTACAGACGGCAAGTATTTGTAGCGACGTAGCTCTCAACTTGAGCTTAGATGCTTTGGTAACGGGTACAGGTGATACCTACACTTATTCAGTTGCTTCAAGTAACCAAGGATCAGTACCTGCTGGAACTGCACGCACAGTTGCAAGCGCTGCAGCTATTACAGATACTTATACAAATAATACAGGTTCTGATGTGACCATGACTTATACCGTTACACCAATTGGTGCAAACGGCTGTTCGGGTAATGCGTTTACTTATACCGTAACTGTGAAGTCAGAACCAATCGGAATTGCTTCCAGTACTGTGGAATCATGTTCAGATGTTCAGTTTACAGTTGTACTCAACAACGACGATATTTCAAATGGCATGACCGGCGTTACTTACGCTTGGGCTGCTACTGCCAATGGCAATGTTACCGGCGAAGGATCAGGAACTGGTAATATTGTTCAAACGATCAACAACGTTTCTGGTGCAAATGAAGTAGTTACTTATGTGATTACGCCAACAGGAGCAAACCTTTGTGTGGGCAATACCTTCAATTACGATATTACCATCAAGCCAGAACCAGTTGTTGCCAACCAATCTGCAACTATTTGTAGTGATGTAGCCTTGAACTTGAGCTTAGATGCTTTACTTTCAGAAACAGGCGATACCTACACTTACACGGTTGCATCGAGCAATTCAGGTGCTGTTGCAGCTGGAGCAGCCCGTACAACAGCAAGTGTTGCTCCAATTACAGACACATATACCAATACAACAACAGGTGATGTAACCATTACTTATACAATTACACCAATAGGTGCAAACGGCTGTACTGGCAATAACTTTACGTACACCGTAACAGTCAAACCAGAACCAGTTGTAGCCAACCAATCGGCTGGCGCATGTAGTGATATCGCACTCGGTATTACACTCAACAATGATTCAAATGGCCCAACAGCCACAACATATAATATTACCGCTATCAATACCGGCGGTTTAAGCGCATCAGCAGGTAATCCAATTGTAGAAAGTGGTGTTGCTGCGACTCAACTTTCCGACGACGCCTGGACCAACACTACAACCGGATCTGTCAATGTACTATACACAGTTGTTCCTATTTCAGCTTTAGGTTGTGAGGGTAATCCATTTACGGTAACCGTAAGTGTTGATCCGAAGCCAACTGTAGCTAACCAAACACTTACCATCTGTTCTGACGTTGCAGCAGGTGTCAATTTTAATTCTAGTACTTCAGTTGCGGCCGCGACTTACAATGTAACCGGCCTTAACTTAAATGGTCTTACTGTTTCAGCAGGTGGTGCAGGAACAGGAACTGGTTTAGCAGCTTCTGCATTTGCAGATGACGCATTTACCAATACAACAGCACTTCCTGTGAACGTAACTTATACAGTTGTTCCAGTGAGTGGCAACGGCTGTTTGGGTAATTCATTTACAGTTACCGTAACTGTTAACCCAGAGCCAGTAGTTGCAAGCCATACTTCTTCATCTGTATGTTCAGAAGCAGCAGTTGGTGTAGACTTCAATCCTAGTGCATCAACGTCAGTAGCAGCAGCTACCTATTCAATTTCTACCTTAACCCTTGCTACTGGCCTTACTGTTTCAGCAGGTGGCGCAGCAGTAGGAACAGGTTTAGCAAATACAGCCTTAGCAAACGACGCCTTCTTAAATGCGACAAATACAAATAAGAATGTATCTTACTCAGTACTTCCTGTAAGTTCTGTAGGTTGTGCGGGTAATGCCTTCACAGTACCATTTGTGGTGAATCCGAAGCCATTCATGGATGACGTTACTTTAACAATTTGTTCTTCTAACGCAGCCTCTTTAGTGCCAGCAAATGGAGGAGGAGCTAATAGTGCAGATATCGTACCAGCAGGTACAACATATTCTTGGAACCAACCAACAGCTATAGGCGTTACGGGTATGGTTTCAGGTAGTGCAGAAACATCTTTTGCATCAGGAACATTAGTTAATTCAACAAACCAAGCGGTAACCGTAACTTATACAGTAACACCATTGTCAGGAAGCTGTCAAGGTACTCCATTTAATATTGATGTAGTCGTTAATCCGAAGCCATTTGTAACGGCACAAACAGCTACAATTTGTAGTTCAAATGCATTTACAGTTGCACCGGCAAACGGTTCAGGTAACATTGTACCATCAGGAACAACCTACACATGGACAGTTACAGCCAATGGCAATGTCACAGGTGAAACGAATGTTTCATCAGCACAAAACAATATCAGCCAAACCTTAACGAATACGACCAATGCGGTACAGACTGTTGTTTACACTGTAACGCCAACTTCTGGCTCATGTATTGGTTCTACGTTTAGCACTACTGTAACGGTAGAACCGAAGCCAACTATTGCAGCCATTACCCTTTCAGCAATTTGCTCTGGATCTACATCTTCAGT
>JBIIZI010000060.1:0-11226 GCA_044346375.1 Crocinitomicaceae bacterium
CCTACAACAAAGTCAAAGACGAAGTCTGGAAACTTCTCGGGAAGGTTTCTAAATTCGGGCCAGACGCCCAAACAATTGCTTCAAAAGTTTCGCATGCCTTGAAAGGCACTTTACTCAAGCAGTCTAACCTATTTGAAGCCTTCAACTTCCGCTATTTTGGCCCTGTAGATGGCCACGACGTCATTGGTTTGGCAAAAGTTTTAGCTGACCTCAAAGACATCCCGGGCCCTAAAATCTTGCATTGCATTACCCGCAAAGGAGCCGGCTACAAATACGCTGAAGAAGGCAACCCCACCAAATGGCACGCGCCAGGTGTTTTCAATAAAGAAACCGGTGAAATCGTCAAAATTGTACCTAAATCACCGCAACCGCCTAAATACCAAGACGTATTCGGCCATAGCATTGTCGAGCTTGCAGAAAAAAACGAGAAAATCATGGGCGTTACACCCGCTATGCCTTCTGGTTGCTCGCTCAACATCATGATGCAAGCCATGCCCAAACGCGCATTTGACGTCGGTATTGCCGAACAACATGCCGTTACCTTCAGCGCAGGCCTAGCTACACAAGGGCTGGTACCGTTTTGCAACATCTACTCTTCCTTTATGCAGCGCGCGTTTGATCAAGTCTTACACGACGTCGCCCTTCAAAACCTCAATGTTGTTTTCTGCCTAGACCGCGGTGGCTTAGTTGGTGCCGACGGCGCTACACACCACGGCGCTTACGATCTTGCCTATATGCGCATGATCCCCAACATGGTGGTGGCCGCGCCAATGAACGAAGAAGAACTCCGCAACCTCATGTTTACCGCGCAGTTGCCAAATCAAGGGCCCTTCTCTATTCGCTACCCACGTGGCAACGGCGTCATGACCGAATGGAAAACACCATTTAAAGAAATTAAAATTGGTCAAGGGCGCAAAGTAACTGCCGGCGACGACATCGCCATCTTAACTGTTGGGCATCCTGGTAATTTTGCCCAAGAAGCCATTGACAAACTTAAAGGAAGTGGCGTCTCTATTGCCCACTACGACATGCGCTTTGTCAAGCCACTCGACACACTACTTTTACACGAAATCTTCACTAAATTCAAGAAGGTCATTACCATTGAAGACGGCTGCCTCATGGGCGGTTTTGGTTCTGCGGTACTAGAATTTATGGTCGATCAAAAATACCAAGCTGAAGTCATTCGTTTAGGCATTCCAGACGAGTATATTCACCACGGCACCCAAGAAGAACTCTGGGCCGACTGCGGTTTCGATACATCATCTATCATCCGCACCATTTCTACCATTTTTAAGCTCAATCAAGAAAAAATTGCACAGCAAAACGTCGGTTAAAACCAAATTATTGTAATTTGGACCAAAACTTTAACGACTACCATGCAAAAAACAAACTACAGCGCCTTCGGGACGCTAATTGTGATCTTTTTCTTTTGGGGCTTTGTAGCCGCTTCTAATTCTATCCTGATTCCTGTATTTAAGAAAGCCCTCACCCTTTCTCAATTACAATCTCAGCTAATTGAATTCGCATTCTATGTGGCTTACACGGTAGGTTCTTTGCTTTATTTTGGTATATCAGGCGCGCTGAAACAAGACATCTTAAATAAAATTGGGTACCGAAATGGCCTTGCCCTAGGCCTATTGATTTCTGCTGCCGGTACGCTTCTTTTTATTCCTGCATCTGCCAACGGTGGTTCATTTCCACTGCTTCTCAGCGGTTTATTTATTGTTGGCTTAGGCTTCTCTTTACAACAAACAGCAGCTAACCCTTTGGCCATCCAGATGGGCGATCCGGCAAAAGGAAATGTGCGCCTCAGCATGGCTGGTGGTATCAATAACCTCGGCACTACAATTGGTCCTGTAATTCTATCTTACGCCATTTTTGGCGGTCTTACAAAAGAAGACACCGTACTAGACTTAACGGCAGTACAAATGCCCTATATTATCCTCGGCGCAACGTTTGTTTTGGCAGCAGTATTCTTCAAATTTTCTTCGGTTCCAGACTCAATTGGCGAGGAAAATCAAAATGAACCTGGCCAACTATTAAGAACACTTCGCGAACCGCAAGTCATCTTGGCCATGATTGCCATTTTCTTATACGTAGGTGTTGAAGTTGCTACACAAAGTAATTTGCCAGAATTCATGAAACAACAATTGGGCAAGAGCGAAAGTGAAGTGGCGCCATTTGTGTCTTTGTTTTGGGCCAGCATGATGATCGGGCGTTGGGCCTCAGCTGCTGGGGTGTTCGAAAAATCAAAATTATTCAATCGCTTAATGGGTATTTTCTTGCCAATAGTAGCTTTTGGCATATTTGCACTTGCAAATACCATCGGTGGTTCTGACGTCTCTTCTTTTATGCCTTATATTGGTTTGGTTTTCGTACTCATTGCAGCTGACTTTATTTCTAATGGCAATCCTGTTCGGCAGATCATTCTTTATTCCTCGCTCGGCTCATTAGCGCTCATTATTGGTATTTTCAGTTCAGGATACGTGAGTGTATTTGCCTTTATTTCTGTCGGGTTATTTTGCAGTACACTTTGGCCCTGTATTTTTACACTCGGTATTGCGGGCATGGGAACAAAAACCAATATTGCTTCTAGCTTAATGATCTTAATGATTATGGGAGGTGGTGTAATTTCTGTGACGCAAGGCTGGCTTTCAGACGACAGTCTTTTGGGTATCCAACAATCGTATTGGGTTGGGGTTGTGTGTTTTGCATACCTCATTTATTTTGCAATTCGCAGCTCAAGTATCCTCAAAAGCAAAGGAATTCATACCTTTGAAACCGCAAAAAGCGGACACTAATGGGAATGTATAAAATTGAATTTCACGACTTTTTCACTGCAGCCTTCTCTGTAGACTGCATTATTTTTGGCTATGAAGCTGGTCAGATCAAAGCGCTGCTCATCAAGCGCGCCATGGAACCCTACGAAAACTTTTGGGCCATTCCCGGCGATCTCGTCTACCCCGACGAAGACCTCCCAGTAGCTGCAGAGCGCATTCTAAAAGAACTCACCGGGCTCGATCACATTCAAATGCACCAATCGCAATCTTTTGGGCACCCGAAAAGACACCCGCAAGGGCGCGTCATTACCATTGCGCATTTTGCTTTAGTGCGCATCGAAGATTTTCAGGTAAAAGCCTCCTCTTGGGCAGACGACATCAGTTGGGTGCCGCTCAACGAAGTGCCAGACCTCGCTTTTGACCACAACCATATCCTTGAAAGCACCTACGATATACTCAAGCAAAAGCTGCAAAACGAACCCGTTTGTTTTGATTTATTGCCAGAGCGCTTCACCCTCAATGAGTTTCAACAACTATATGAATTCGCCTTTGAACAAGAAATGGACAAAGCCAACTTCAGAAAAAAAATCAAGTATATTCCACTAATTGGGCTAAACGAAAAACAAAAGAACGTCAAACACAGGCCAGCAAAGCTTTTCACCTTTGACCGCGACACCTACCATCAGCGTTTGTTGGCCAACGAGTACAGCTTTAAAATGTAAAAATTTTTTACTTATTGTATTTTTTACAATAATGTTTGTATATTCGGCTATCGCTTTCACTCATAGTCGGGCGTAAAACAGGTTAATAATCAAAGAAACGGAGAGGAGTGTCTCCGTTTCTCTTTTGATATATACCTGTTTTTCAAACACTTTTTCAAACTTATTGTTATTTGTACAATAATTTAATTTTTGCTTATATTTATCCCACTCTAAAACTAATTACATGATCAGAAAACTAGTCCTGGCATTGCTATGTAGCATAGGTGTCGCGCAAGTCTATGGACAAACCATCAGTGGAACTGTTTTAAATGAACGCTCTGAGGCTATTCCATACGTCAAAATCACCATTAAAAGCAACAACAAACCATTTTTGGCCGATGGAAAAGGGTTTTTTCAGGTAAGCGTCACCGACCTCACCAATGAAGTACTCATTTTTAGCGCAATGGGCTACCAAAAACAAGAAGTTCCAGTTGCCGGCAAGACCAATTTAACGGTTGTACTCTTAGAAGTATCTCAAGACACCAAAGATGTGTTGGTGGTAGGTTACGGTACTGCTAAATCTAAAGAAATTACAGGCGCCACCTCTAGAGTGAAGGGCGAAGACCTCGAAAAAATGAACATGACCCGTATGGATCAGGCCTTACAAGGTCAAGTTTCCGGAGTTACGGTATCTAGCAATTCAGGTTCACCAGGTGGTTCAGCGAACATCCGCATCCGCGGTTTATCTACCTTCGGCGACAACGACCCACTCATTCTTGTCGACGGCGTGGTATACGATTCAGAAGGCCTCAATGCACTTAACCCTGCTGATATCAAGTCTATTAACGTGCTCAAAGATGCCACTGCAGGTATTTATGGGGTGCGTGCTGCCAATGGCGTGATCATCGTTGAAACCAAAAATGGCGCTATTAACCGCAAGCCAAGCATGGAATACAACGGCTATTACGGAATCCAACAAACGGCTCGCAAACTAGACTTACTCACCGCTGAAGAATATGCAGTTATCAAAAATGAAGCCTTTGCTTTTGGCGGTCAGGCCATGCCTTTCGCGAACACCAACTTAGGTACTGGTACCAACTGGCAAGATTCCGTTTTCAGTTCAGCTCCTGTGCAAAGCCATAACCTATCTTTGAACGGTGGCACACTCAATACGCGTTATTCTATTGGTTTGGGCTATTTCAACCAAGAAGGTATTGTTGGAGCAGATAAAGCCAACTTTGGCCGCTACAACGCCCGCCTGAACTTCAGCACCGATATGTCTGAGAAACTCAAACTCAACTCAGTTTTACTTTTCTCTTCAGACATGCGCAGTACGCTTCCAGAAAACGGCATTGGTTCGGTACTTTACAACACCATCAACGCCTTCCCTAACGAGCCTGTTTACAGCAGCCCTGGAACTTTTTCTTACATGGAAGAAGTGAGCGATATCATCAATCCAATTGCGCAAATGCAAAACCAGTACAACTGGAGCACGGCCAATAAATTTGTCGGAAAAGAAGAGTTTATCTATGAATTCAACGAAAATTTAACGCTCACCAACCGCTTCAATTACAACTATGCCAACGTAGATGCAAAGGTGTTTTCACCACTTGTATGGTACGGTGATGGCAAATACGCGAATACAGCTGCCAATGCTGCCCTCGAATCGCCAGAGGTTGAAATCGGCGATAGCATCTTCATTGAAAGAGGAGCAGCTGTTTACGAAGAGCGTTCTACGTTCCTAGACCTTTCTTACGAAGCGTTTTTGAACTACGACAAAACCTTTAACGAAGTCCATAAAATCAAAGGAATGCTTGGTGCGTCAATATTTGAACGCAAAGGACAATCTTTGAACGGTATTGCTTTTGGTATTCCAAACAACTCCCTTGATTACGCTGATATCTCCGCAAACACTGCACAAGGTGGCTTTTTAAACAATGTCAATTCTTGGGAGTTCAAGGAGCGCTTGTTGTCTGCTTTCATGCGTGCAGAATACGCGTACAAAGAAAAATACCTAGTATCAGGTATCTTACGCCGAGATGGTTCAAGTAAATTCGGACCAAACAGCCGTTGGGGTATTTTCCCTACAATTTCCGGTGGTTGGTTGCTTTCAGAAGAAGATTTCTTCAAAAGCAAAAGCATCGACTACCTTAAAGTGCGCATGAGCTATGGTGTTTCTGGCAACGACCAAATTCCAAACTTTGCCTACCGCGCATTGCTCAACGGCGAAGGTGTTTATGTCTTCGACGACCTCATTACGCAGGGTGTAGCTATTGGCCGCCCAGCCAACCCTGACCTCAAGTGGGAAACCACCCGTCAGTTCAACGTTGGTCTCGACCTCACTTGGTTGAAAGTCATCAATTTCACTACCAACTATTTCATCAAAAACACCAACGATCTTTTATTCCAACCTGACGTATCTGCACTCTTAGGTTCTTACGGACCAGGTGGTTACCCACCAATTATCAATGCGGGTGACGTATCTAACAAGGGTTGGGAATTTGAAGTAGCATATCAGTCTGATCGCAAAAACTTACTTCAAACCAACTTGAACTTCAACCTCACTACCATCAACAACAAAGTGGTAAGTGTGCCTACAGGCGTGCAATACATTCCTGGTGCAGCATTTAGCGTTGGTGGCGACGTTGCAACCCGCTTCCAAGAAGGTTACGAAATTGGTTATTTCTTTGGTTATCAAACTGCTGGCGTTTTCCAAAATCAAGAAGAAATCGACAACGCAGCAGTGGTTCAGGAAGGTGCACAACCAGGAGACCTCATCTTTGTAGATCAAAATGGCGACGGCAAAATCAACTTCTCAGACGACTCCGACAAGACCAACCTTGGTTCAGCTATTCCTGACTTCACAATGGGCTTTGCGTTCAACTTTAAACTCAAAGGTTTCGACTTATCGGGTAATGTATATGCTGCTTTAGGGCAAGAAATTATCCGCAACTACGAGCGCCAACAACCTTATGCCAATCAATTGGCTTATGTAATTGACCGCTGGACAGGCGAGGGTTCTACCAACGAACACCCACGCCTCACCACCGGACCAACCAACAATAACCTCTTCTCTGATTATTATGTTGAAGATGGTTCTTTTGTGCGCCTTCGCAACTTGCAGTTTGGTTACACTTTACCAAGTACCCTCTTGCGCAAAATTCACGTAGAATCTTTGCGTGTTTATGTTGCTGCCAACAACCTCATCACCCTCACTCGCTACATGGGCTTTGATCCAGACTTAGGATCGTCTAGCGTACTTTCAGCTGGTGTAGATTACGGAATGTATCCACAAGCACGCTCTTTAATGAGCGGACTTCAAATCAAATTTTAAGCTTAAACGTCATGAAAAAACTGATTTACACGCTTTTGGCACTTGTATCGATAGCTACACTGCCTTCTTGTGAAAAATTCTTATCTGTTGACCCGCCTTATGCGCAAGATGCAGAAAACTTTTTTCAAACCGAAGAAGATTTCGAACGCGCGCTCGTTGGTGCGTATGACCTCCTTCAAAGCTCATTCATTTCTCTCTGGATCGGTGAAATCGCCTCAGACAACGCAATTGCTGGCGGCGAGAGCGTCAACGACAGCAAAGGTTTGCACGACATCGACAACATGACCCATGGAGGAGTCAATGCAGAACTACGCAGCCTTTTCCGTTGGAACTACACCGGTATTACTCGCGCCAACTACATCTTAGAACACCAAGACAACATCGACTTTCCAGGAAAAGCGCACATTCTCGCTGAAGCAAAGTTTTTGCGCGCCTATTACTACTTTGAGTTGGTGAAATTCTTTGGAGACGTTCCACTCATTATCGACAAACGCATCGGTATTGAAGAAGCGCGCAACATTCCGCGTTCGCCAAAAGCAGAAGTTTACGCCCAAATTGAAGCTGATTTATTGGCTGCAGCTGCCGTACTGAACCCAACAGCTGCCCAAAAAGGCCGTGCAACAAGAGGTGCAGCCAAAGCCCTTCTTGGTAAAGTGTACTTATATCAAAACAAATTTACAGAAGCCGCAGCTATTCTAGAAGAAATCATAGATTCTGGCCAATACAGCCTTTACCAAGACTACAGCCAACTATTCAGTGTGGCCGCAGAAGGAAACCCTGAAACCATTTTCGACATCGAATACTCAGGTTTAGAAGGCGGCAGCTACGGTTGCTTGGTTTGCTTAGAAGGTAACGCTGCAGTCGGATTCCAAGGCATTCGCCAATATACAGGGCCTGTTTACGGCGACGGCAACTCTTATAACTTGCCAACAGCAGAACTTTATGCTGCGTTCTCACCAATTGACCCACGACGCGCAGCAACCGTCTTAGACATCGAAGCATTTATTGCTGCTCAACCAAACCCTGCTTCCATTACTTATGCAATTGGTGCGGGCGGCCACACCGGCTATTACAACAACAAATACATCAAGCGCCAAGGTGAAATAGGCTTACCAGACAACGACCTCACTAGCCCAGTGAATTACCGCGTTTTGCGCTATGCTGACGTGCTGCTGATGGCTGCTGAAGCAAATTATCAAATTGGTAACACTTCAAGAGCAACCCAATTAGTCAATCAAATTCGCCAACGTGCAGGTATCCCTGGTGCATCAGTAAACAGCATAGAAAAAGTGTATTTAGAGCGTCGCTTAGAACTTTCAGGTGAAGGACATCGCTTTTTTGACCTCGTTCGCACCGGCCAGGCCGCACAATACATCCCTGGATTTGTTACTGGTAAACACGAATTGTTCCCGATCCCACAAGTTGAAATCGACTTAGCTGGTGGCAATTGGTCACAAAACCCTGGTTATTAATTTTTTAAAGATCTAAAACCATGAAAACTTTATTGCTCAGCATCCTCAGTATTGGTTTAGCCCTTGTTGCTTGCCAAAAATACGAACCAACTCTAGGCCCTGCTCCTTCTGCAGCAGATGCACAATTTACAATGGCGCCTTCCGCAGCCAATGCCAATATCATTGAGCTCAGTGCCAATAACCCAAATATTCAATGCGTTTGGGATTTCGGCAATGGCACCAAAGCACAAGGTCCAAACGTCAATGCAACGTATCCATACGCCGGCACCTACACCATCAAATTAACCGTATTTGCAAAAGGCGGTAGCCGTAGCTCAAGCCAACAAGTCACTATTGCCAATGACGACTTCGGCTTACTTAATAATCCTTACTACACTTTACTTACGGGTGGCATTAGCGGCCCTGGCTATAAAGTTTGGGTTGTAGATTCAGCTGCTTCAGGACACATGGGCGTAGGCCCAGACCCCGAAAGTCCACTTGGGCCAACACCAGAATGGTGGGCTGCTGGCGCAGGTGAAAAACCAGGTTGTGGTCTTTACGACGATCAGTATGTATTTCATTTAAATGGCTTCAAGTTTGACATGATCACCAACGGCGACGTCTATGTACACAATACCATTGCAAGTTCATTCCCTGGTTCTTTTCAAAACTTAGCTGACTTTACAGCTCCGTTTGACAACCAAATGAATGAAAGTTGGTTGCTGACAGAAGGTGCAGAAAACACCATCACTATTTCCGGAAACGCTTTCCTTGGTTTCTTTACCGGACCACGCGTTTACAGAATTATTTCCGCCACTGACTCTACACTCAATTTACAATATGGGCATCATGCCGGTGGTTTAAAATGGTACCTCAAACTCAAGACTTTATAATTCGACCCATGAAAATCATGACTTTTCTTTTATTGAGTTTAACACTTTTGGCTTGTGAGCCAGATGCACCTGTAGCACCAGGCTTACCAAGTAACCTGAACACACAACTCACCATTACGAATGGCGAAGTGCACGTTTTAGCAACAGCTGATAGCGTCAATTTCTATACTGTTACTTTCTTTGACAACAACGACACCATTACAGTAGAAACGCAAGATGGCGAAGCGACACATATCTTCAATACAAGCGGTACATACAAAATTCGTACGCGTGCGCACTCTTTGCAAACTGCCTTCATCGAAAAAACCGAAGAGGTTTTAATTGAAATTGCAACAGGCAACACGGGCGCACCCACATCAGGTTATATCAGCCCACTTACCTACCCCAATTACACGTTGGTTTGGCAAGATGAATTCAATGGCGCTAGCCTTTCCTCAGACTGGACCTACGATATTGGCACAGGAAGCTGGGGCTGGGGCAACAACGAACTACAATACTACAAACAAGAAAACGCTGTGGTTTCAGATGGAATTTTAACCATCACTGCGAAAAACGAAAACTTCAATACATCGAACTACACCTCTAGCCGCATCAAAACCCAAGGCATCAAATCTTGGAAATTCGGTCGCGTAGATGTGCGTGCTGCGCTCCCATACGGACAAGGCATTTGGCCCGCTATCTGGATGCTCGGAGACAACATTACTACAGTCGGATGGCCAGCTTGTGGAGAGATCGACATCATGGAGCTCATCGGTGGAGCAGGCGCAAATGACCGTACCACACACGGCACCGTACACTGGAGCAACAACGGCTCACATGCGCAATATGGCGGTAGCAAAACGCTTCCTTCAGGCAAATTTGCCGATTCTTTCCACGTCTTTTCAATAACCTGGGATGCCAACTCTATTCATTGGTTACTAGACAACGTCGAGTTTCATTCTGTAGATACTAGCCCAGCAGAAATGGCTGAATTTCGCGAGAAGTTCTTTATTATTATGAATGTTGCTGTAGGTGGTAACTGGCCTGGAGCACCAGATGCTACAACTACCTTCCCTCAAAAAATGTATGTCGATTACGTGCGCGTATTCCAATAAACTAGCATGATGTTCAAACCTTTGATCTATAGCGGCCTCTTAGCACTTACGCTACTTTCCGTTGGTCGTGAAGAAAAACCCTATTTCACAACGCCTAACAATACTGATATCGAAACGCTGATCTCTCAGATGAGCATCGAAGAAAAAGTAGGACAAACGTGTCAAATTACGCTAGACGCCATCCATCAAACTGATGAAAAAGGCCAAGCCTTGGTTCCTACTCAAATAGACAAGGCCAAACTGAAAGAAGCTCTTGAAACGTATCATGTTGGTTCTGTACTCAATGTAGGTTGGCACACCCTTAACCTTTCGGAATGGAAATCCATCATGACGGATATCCATGCACCGTATCTTCAAAAAGAACAAAATATTCCCGTTCTTTATGGCATTGACGCTATTCACGGCGTCAATTACACCGTTGGCGGCACCCTCTTTCCACAAGAAATTGGATTGGCCGCTACTTGGAACCCTGAGCTAGCTCGCCAAATGGGTGAAGTTACCGCCTACGAATGTAGGGCTTCAGGCATTCCCTGGAACTTTTCACCAGTATTGGATCTAGGACGCCAACCACTTTGGTCGCGCCATTTTGAAACATTAGGCGAAGACCCCGTTTTAGGGGCTCGAATGGGCGTGGCACTTGTGGAAGGTTACCAAGGAAAAGGAGCCAAAGTAGACGACTTTCATGCGGCAGCTTGTCTCAAACATTTTGTAGGATACAGCGCTAGCTTCACTGGACGCGACCGCACACCGGCATTTATTCCTGAAAAATACATGCAGGAGTTGTACTTCCCTGCATTCAAAGCAGCGGTAGAAAAAGGCGCGCTCACCCTTATGATCAATTCTGGGGTCGTGAATGGCATACCAGGCCACGCCAACTACCAACTGCTTACCCAAACCCTCAAAAAAGAATGGGGTTTCAAAGGTTTTGTCGTGTCTGACTGGGAAGACTTCATTATGCTACACACCGTGCACC
>JBIIZI010000218.1:0-3054 GCA_044346375.1 Crocinitomicaceae bacterium
TCTTACAGGCAAGTAAGCACAAAATCAGAATGCAGGCGACCGAGTACCTCATATTTAAAAATGATAAGCCAAACCTAGTTCCATGTAGTCCGCTTTGGCGTAATGGGTTTTCAGGGTTGCTAACACTTCCAAATGTGAAGTGAGCGCATATCGGCTTCCCAAGCGGAGGTAGACCGACTCATCTGGACGCAAGACATCGCGCAAATAGACACCCGCTCCATAAATAAAATGCAAGCGGTCAAAAGGATGGACATACCCCACAAACAAACCGATTTGCAGTGGATCTAGGCCAGCAGCTTGCGGATAACTCGGATGCGAAAGCAAACTGGTTTTGTATATAATGTCTAAAGAAGCCTCCATACCTGCTTTAGGACCAAAATATTTGCGTGCAAAAAGCGAAGCTGCAAAAACCGGAAAGCGCCCTACCCCTTTCGGATTCATTTCTTTGCCACTAATAATGCCTGTAAGGCCGAAAAGTAAATCGGGGCGCTCTAGTTCAGGTCTAGGATTTTCTTTCTCTTCAGGCTTAAAAAACTTTTGAACCCCGAGCGATAAATAAGGCACATTGACCCCCAAATTTGGCATTTGGTAACTCGCATTTGAGAAGTGTGTCATGTCGATACCAAAAGTGAGTCCGTAATCAGAGAAACGCCAGCTTTGCTTTAGAGCAAAACACATTAGTGCATTGACGCGTGAGCCAATAGCTACGTTTTCGGGGTTCAAAACAGGATCAAATGGCTTGTTTGTATAACCCAAACCTGTAGCAAACTTGAAATCTAAACGATAACGCTTGTATTTGACAATTGGCAACTCTACAAAACCATAAAGCCCTGTAAAACGGCCTAAAATTTGGTTGTTACCAACTGAACCAAAAAAAAGCGTGCCCCCAATTAAGGGCTGGCGATATGCTTGGTGCCATTTTTTAGCTTGGTTGGACTGGTAGATATATGAGCATTCTACAGCCACAGCCGGTGCTTGAGGTAAATGAGCCATCAGGCCGCGGTGGGCAAGCAAAAAACCAAGTTTTTGTCGGTACTCAAAACCGGGTTGAGCTTTCAAATACTGTCCCAAAAAGAGGGAAAATAACAAAAAGTAAATGGGGCGCATGGTCAAATTTAAGCAAAAGCTCGTTTCAACTGCTAACTTTGCAGTATGGACCCACGTTTAATTGCTTTTGCACGCCTGCTTCAAATCATGGACGAACTCCGGGAGAGCTGCCCCTGGGATCAAAAACAGACCTTTGAAACCCTGCGCAACCTAACCATCGAAGAAACCTACGAAATGGCTGATGCCATAACCGAAAAAGATTATCCTGGTTTAGAAGGAGAGCTCGGGGACTTATTCCTGCATTTGGTTTTCTACAGCAAAATTGGCAGCGAACAAGGCCTTTTTGACGTCGAAAGCGTCCTCAACAAAATTTGCGACAAGCTCATTTACCGACATCCGCATATTTACGGTGACACCGAGGCCAAAGACGAAGAAACCGTTAAAGCCAACTGGGAAAAACTCAAACTCAAGGAAGGTAAGAAGTCGGTATTAGAAGGTGTTCCCTCTTCGCTACCCGCACTCGTGAAAGCCACCCGCATTCAAGAAAAAGTAAAAGGTGTTGGTTTTGAATTCGAAAAAGCCGACGACGTCTGGCATAAGGTTCAGGAAGAAATTGCCGAGCTCAAAGTAGAAGTGGACAACAACTCAGACCGCATAGAAGCTGAATTTGGCGACGTACTTTTCTCGTTGGTCAACTATGCGCGCTTTTTGCATATTTCACCCGAAAACGCTTTGGCACAAACCAATCAAAAATTCATTAAGCGCTTCCAAGAAATGGAACAGCTCCTGGAAAAAGACGGCCTGCTGGCTCAGGACCAATCCTTAGAAAAATTAGATCTTTACTGGGAGCGCGCCAAAAAAAGCGAAAAATAAATTAGTTTAGTTCAAATAAACTTTTGCACAATGGACGCATTCTACCAATACAGCATCAAAACGCTCATTCTCTTGGTCATCACTTTATTGATCCGGTTTTTTGCAGGAAAGGCGGTGACGCGCTTTTTGGCCAAATTTGAAGGCGATATCAAGAGAAAACGCGTGTCTATCCGCATCATCAACCTCTTTTTATCGATTTTCTTTATCTTGATTTTTGCGGCCATTTGGAACATCGAAACCAAAGACCTTATTGTTTTCTTCACCTCAACAATTACCGTTATTGGCATTGCCTTTTTTGCCAATTGGTCCATTTTATCGAATATCACTGCCAGTTTAATTTTGTATTTCAATCATCCGCTCAATATTGGCGAAATTGTGCGTATTTACGACAAAGAATTTGACATCGAAGGCGAGCTCATCGACCTCAGTTTCTTCTTTATGTATATCAGGTCAGCAGAGGGGCATTTGGTGACTATCCCAACCTCGGCAGTACTCAACAAAACAGTGATTATCAAATCGAATCGGGTCAATTAACGCGGATAACACAAAAAGTATTTCTCGACAGGCGTAGACAACGCCGAAATATTCAGGTTGTCTGAAGCCTTAGAAAGTTCTAGTATACTGCCGTTTTTGAGCAGTAAATTGATATTGTGTTTTTGCTCGTTATAGGCCTTATTGGTTAGGATATCCGAATAGACAAAATAAGGCAATTCTTGGTCGTTCAAACCATGCTCGTTGCGAATGCGCTGCTGCACTTCTGCCAGACGTTCTTGGGTAAATGGCGTTTTTGAAATTTCTATTTTGAAGAGCTGACGGTTCACAAGGCCCGAACACAACGTGGCCAAAATATAGTCGGGGGCAAATTGCCAAACTTTAATGGCGCCCCAGATATCGTAGTCGTCGAGGCGCGAAAAATGCGTGAGCACCATTGGGTCGTTTTCGAAATGCTCTGAGCGGATATCCTGACTCAGGAAAAATTTGAGCGCAGGGCTGGCAAAAAGGTCGTGACCTGCTTTGGTAAGTTCTTTGGCGCGGCGCAGTGCGTGTATGAGCATGAATTCTGCGGCCACTACCGTTTTGTGCAAGTACACCTGCCAGTACATGAGGCGGCGCGCCACAATAAACTTTTCTACC
>JBIIZI010000061.1:0-11207 GCA_044346375.1 Crocinitomicaceae bacterium
GGAAAGGCGATTTTCGGACATATTAAGAATTTAAAAGTGCATGTAAGCCAAGGCGATTGACCGGATTGATGCGTAAGCTGAAACGGATGTTTTGTGCGTAGTTTGTGAAGAGGTTACCAGAAAAGGCATTATTGCCATATACCAAAGGAAAATAGACACCCAATACTTTTCCGAGGCGGAGTGCAAGACCAGCATTGTAATACATATCAACTGTTTGAAAAGTGCCTCTACCCAAGCCAAAATCGGCAAATACGCCTACGAGATTTGGTTTAATTGGCAATTGCGCATATACGGATGCGGTGGTGAGCCAATTGATGTTGCTGCCGGCAGAATTACCCGTATGGAATTGGCCATGGCGCTCCATGCGCTGCTGCGACCAAAAACCACTGACGTCAGAACGACCAAAGTTGTAGTCTTCCAAGAATAAATCTTGCGGACCCTGCAAACCATTAATGGACCAAAAATAGCGGTCGCTACTGAGGTTCGAGATTTGATGATTGAGCGTATAACCACCAAAAAGATTAAGTGTTATATCGCGGTCTAGTTTACCGAGGCGGTAAGAGAAGTTCTGATTGAGGTTGGTCCAGATTCTTGAGATGAATTCATCGCCTGTTTTAAAGTATTCGTAACGATTGACCCATTGGGCTTGATAAGCCGGTTTGCGGTAGTTTGTGGTCAATTGAGCAAACGCGCCTTGGTCGTTGTAAGAAATAGCGCCACCCAAGACATTTCTTTTATAAATCCCTTGAATGAGTAAATCATGATGAAAAGCATGGCGTTCTTTGCGCTCGCCAAAATTGATAGCGACGTAAGGAGAGAAAGCTACAAAATAGTTGTTGTTGGCATCGCGTTGGGTGCCGAACGATTTTACAGATAAGCCCAAGCGCATGAGTTCCATTGCTTTTGTTGGTAAGATCTGATAAGAGAACTCTGCGATGCCTGCAGGGCGCAAGCGCGAAGTACTGAACATAGGGCTCACTAGATAAGTGAATTTCTTTGGAGCCAATCCGATGTTGTGCAATGTGACGCCAGCCATGAGGCCGTCGTAGGCGTTGCCACCCAACATTGGCGTCCAGAAAATAGTGCTTTTGTCTTTTTCGTGATCACCGAACAAGAACTCTATACGCAATGGTTCTACTTTATGGAAAAATTGATCTTGTACCCAAAGGTTGTTTTGGCGATTGAGCTCAGGGATATCGTTCGCGCGGTCAATCTCTACCTTGGTGATGTCGTTGTAATTGGTTTCAAGTTTAAGGCTTTTTGCACCTGGCTCTGCCCATTTGGTCTCGACGAGACCGTTTTTGCCATAAACATTGACTTCTATCGGGCCATTAACTTGCCCAGGATTTTTAAGTTTAACCTCTGATCCAGTTTTGAGCATTGGCTTCACGCTTGAAATCTTGTAGTCGATGTGCTTGGTGGTCTGGATGAGGTCCTTGAACAACCAACTGAGGTCTTTGCCGGTTTGGGTTTCTATGGTTTTTTGTAAGTCGGCAGGTTGAGGGTGCTTGAATTTCCATTGTTGGTAGTAGGCAGACATTGCTGCATCGAATTTTTCGGCGCCGAGGTAATCCATTAAATAAAAGAAAATAACCCCTGTTTTCTGGTACATGATGGCTCCGTAGTTGAAACTAGAGAAATCGTCGGAGTGCGTTTCGAGGGGTTGATCTAAGCCAAAACTTGCTAAAGTGCGGTACATGATGTCGCCGGAGTCGTGGTGATCGAGGTCACCTAAGTGAAAGCGGCCACCTGCAACCATATCAGAAAAGCGGGTGTTATCTGGGTATTTAGTTTGCACATAACGCATTTCGTTGAGGGTGTTGAGCCCTTCGTCCATCCAGCCATGAACGCGCTCGTTAGAACCCAAAATACCGTAAAACCAGTTGTGCCCTACTTCGTGTACAATGACAACTTCTAATTCTTCCTTTGAACTTGAATTGCCAATAACGGTGATCATGGGATATTCCATGCCTCCACCTGCGCTGATTGTACCGTCAATTGCGGTAACGTGTTTGTATGGGTAATCACCGTTCCATAATGAATAGTAATAAGTGCCGTCGTGTAGGTATTCCAAGGCGTTGGCCCATAGTTTGGCATTTTGGGGTGTAAACATAGCCCAAGTGGTCACTGTTTCTTTGGAATGAGGCAATACAACTTCACCTTTTAAGACCAAAAAGCGTTTGTCGGCAAACCAAGCGAAGTCGTGAACGCGGTCTTGTTTGTATTGAATGGTTTTCCATTCTGTAGCCGATTCCGGAAAGTTTTTGGAACGATCTGTATCTTGGTTGAGGAGCTTTTCTAATTTTTTCTTGCTTTCATTGACTTTATCTGTCAAGAATGCAATTTCACTTGCCGTTTGCAGCTCCCCTGTTGCACCAACTACATAGTTTGCAGGTACGGTAATTTTGACATCAAAATTGCCAAATTCAGAATAGAATTCACCTTGATTTAAATAAGGCATGGCATTCCAGCCGTTTTGGTCGTAAACGGCAGGCTTAGGATACCATTGTGTAATTTGATAAGATTGGCCGATATGGCCCAAGCGCGAAAGGCTACCAGATGGAATTTTTACTTTGAATGGAGTAGAAATTTGAATTTGTTGACCCGGTGCCAGCGGGTTTGCTAAATGCAACAATACGATATCGATATGCATAGGGTCGTATTCCCATTTTATTTTGTTTCCATTGACTTTGAAATCAAGTGAATCGATAAAACCGAGGTCTTTAGCTTCAGCTTTGGCAATTTTGTCGCCATCGTTGCGCTTGAGCTGCTGTGCAAGTGCGGTCTCTTTATTCTTGTAGGCATTGGGCCAAACGTGCATGTAGATGACGTCAAGCGTTTGGGGAGAATTATTCTTGTAGGTAAACGATTCAAAACCACTTAAAGTATGATTTTTATCATCGAGTTTTACCTCTATTTGATAACTGACGTCTTGTTGAAAATACTGGCTGAAAGCGCCAAAAGGCAGAAGTAAGAAGAGTAATTTTTTCATTTAGAAATATTTGAAATAAAAGTACAAAGTTTTGCGCACAAAAAAGCCACCCGTAGGTGGCTTTAATAGTTGAGGACGTTCAACACCTAAGAATGTTACAAACTTACATTTTAATGATGCGTTGCACCAATGTGTTGTTTGCGTCTAAAATGTGAACTAAGTAAGTGCCTTGCTCAAATGAACGCAAGTCAAGTTCAAAAGCAAGACCATTCGCCGCTTGTTGAAGAAGGATTTTACCGTTTAGATCAGTGATGGTCGTTTGTCCATTGATCGCTTTAGAAAGGCGAATAGCAACCAAGCCATTTGTCGGATTCGGAGCCAATTGCGCAACCAAAGTTGTAGCCTCAATTCCGACAACGCCGTCTACGCCGTCACAGTTTTCGTCTACGTTGTTGCCTTCGGTGTCAGTAGCGCCAGGATATACTGTATTGTTGCTGTCATCGCAGTCGCCGGTAAGGGTTGCGTAACCTGTTAACGGCGTACAAGAAACTGTTGGATTACCAATACCATAACCGTCGTCATCTCCATCGAAATAGTAATTCAAGAAAGTAAGACCTTCGTCATTGGTGCCGTTACAGTTGTTGTCAAAACCATCGCAAATTTCAGGCGCGCCAGGATAAATAGCGTTGTTGGCATCGTTGCAGTCACCTCCAATTGCGATCATGTTGACCGGTGCTTGACAAAAAGGTGTTGCAGTAGCGTCGTCACCAAAACCATCGTTGTCGGCGTCGGTGTAATAAATTACAGGAGCAACAATTGCCGCATTGCTGTCGTCGCAATCGCCGTTGGCCAATACATAACCTGCAGGTTGCAAGCAAGAAACTTGGCTCACAGCACTGTTGCCAACTTGGTCGTTGTCTGCATCTTGATACCAAATGGTAGTTGGGTTCACCAAAGCATCGGTGTCGTTGCAATCGGTGTTGTTCGCTACATAACCAACAGGTGCTGCGCAAGAAAGTGAGTCATTGGCTAAATCTCCAAAACCATCGCCATCGGTGTCGGCATAAAACAAGGTAGGTACAATGGTAATTGTATTCCCCCATACCGATACGTTGTCCATGCGCAGCGTAGAAGTATTTGTTGCTTGATTGATGACATAAAAACGGAAAGTTACTGCACTTACATTTGCGAATGCTGCAGGTAAAATTACGGTATCGGCCAATGCTACGTTACCATTCCAAGAGGAAGCAATTGTGTCGATGTCTGAAGCAAAATTATCCAAGCTAGAACGCACAAAGATGGTTGGTGTTCCACCCGTTGTACTTGTGCGGTGGTTCAAGGCCAATTTAGATAAATTGAGATTGGTGCAATTTGCTCCACTAATAGTGAATTGATTGTACTGATTCAAGTCTAAAATAGCGGTTTGATTCCAAGCACTGCGATTGAAAACACCACCGCCAGCTGCACAGTTGTTGCCTTGAGCTGTGAAGTCTGAGAAGGTCCAGTTGGTACTTGTATTTGTGGCGGCAACGTCTTGTGTAGCGCAATCTACTGTTGCAGCAAATTCATAAATGCCCAATTGCAAAGGTGCATCAAAGCCGTTGCAGTCTTCGTCGATGCCATTACCTGCGATATCTACTGCACCAGGATAAATGGAGTTGTTGTTGTCATTGCAGTCAGAACTATTGGTCACATAACCAGTAATGGCAGCACAGCCTGTTTGAGACACTGCTGCGTTCCCGTAGCCATCGTTGTCTAGATCTTGATAGTAAGTCAGGGAACCAACAATGGTTAAATTCAAGTTAATGGTGCTGTCACAACCCGCTACATTTTGAGTGAGTTGCGTGTAAGAACCAGAAGCGCTGTAGGTTTGATTGTTTAAAGTATAAGGTCCACAATTGGTGATGTTCAGGGTTGAACTATTGGCATTGTTAATGGTCAAGTTCAAGTTGATGATGGAGTCGCAACCCGCTGCGTTTGCGTTTGCAAGTGTTTGTACATACGTACCTGACGTGGTGTATGTTTGGTTATTCAAGGCATAGGTGTTACAAGCCGATGCAGTAATTGTGTTGTACGTGACACAAGACGCTGCTGCACCAGGCGTAACTGAAGCCCAGGTTTCGCCTGCGCGGATTTCGTCGATTTCGTAGTTTCCAGTACCTGCTGCTTGTCTGAGGTAAACGGATTGAATGCCTGTGGCTGCCCAGTTACTGGTACCTGAAGCGTTGGTCACAACAGCAGCTGGCTCAGCTGCACCTGGAATTGGATTGACCCAAAGAGATGCGGTAATTGGCGAACCCACAGCTGTTGCTGTTGCTTTGGCAACTACGAATAATGTTGTATTTAGTGGATACTCTGTTGGAGCGTATGAAATTGTTACGGTTCCTCCTGAAGTATTAAGGATACCTAACTGAAAAGTGTTTGGGGTAGCGCCCAATTTAATGTATAATCGCGGAAAGAAAATTGTTACGTTGGTTGAACCTGTAGAAGCAGCAAAGCCAATGAAATAATTACCCGCAGTTGTTAATCCTGTGGTGTTGAGTACGTTGAGTAAAAATGAAAAATATCCCGTTGTACCAGGAATGGCAATGGGCTTATTGATATCTTCAGACCACGCTGAGTTAAGTTCAATGCGGTTACCAACAGAAGCTTGGAGACCAGGATAGGTAAGACTATTTCCGCTTCCCGATGGTGTCGAAATAGCAACAACCTGAGCTGCAGTACCACTATGCGTTGTCCAGCCGTTGGCATTGGCCGAACCCGTAAAATTAAAAGATTCAAAGGCTTGCGCAAAGGCATTAAGGCTCAAGATGGTAAGTATAAAAAGTAAACCTTTTTTCATAAAAATATTTTTGGTTGGGTAAAGGTACAACTTTGTACGTTAATATACGGAAAGAACGAATAAAACAGCTGTTCATATTTTGTCTACTGGCGTACAAAAAAAAGGGCGGAGTTACCTCCGCCCTTTTGTTATCGTTACTTTTGGGTCTTATTCTGCAGCAGTAGCATCTGTTGCTGGGCGCTCAGGGCGTGGCAACAAAACTTTGCGAGATAATTTCCATTTTTTGGTTTTTGGATCTTTGCCAATGACTTTGAAAGTAAGCATTTCACCTTCCTTCACGACGTCTTCCATTTTTGCTGTTTTTTCCCAAGCAAATTCGGAGATGTGGATGAGGCCATCTGTTCCTGGTACGATTTCAACGAAGCAACCGAATTCTTTGACAGATTTCACTTTACCTTCATAAGTAGCACCTTCGTCTACTTGTGGTGGAAATGCAATTTGACGGATCAAGCGGATCGCTTCTGCCATGTCGTTACCGTTGTTCGAAAGAACTTGTACACGACCTTCGCCATTTGGTAATTCTTCAATGGTAATGGTTGTTTTGGTTTCTTTCTGTAAACCTTGGATGATTTTTCCTCCAGGCCCGATAATAGCACCGATCATTTCGTTCGGAACATTCAATGCTTCTAGACGTGGTGTTTGTGGCTTGAGCTCAGGGCGCGGTGCTGGCATGGTCTCAGTGATTTTACCGAGGATATGCAAACGACCTGCACGCGATTGCTCTAGTGCTTGTGTCAAGACTTCGTATGGCAAACCATCGACTTTGATGTCCATTTGGCAAGCGGTGATGCCATTGGCAGTACCCGTTACTTTGAAGTCCATGTCGCCGAGGTGATCTTCGTCTCCGAGGATATCAGACAATACAGCAAATTTACCTTCGTCGGCAACCAAGCCCATTGCGATACCAGAAACTGGAGCTTTGATAGGCACACCACCGTCCATTAGGGCAAGGGTACCAGCACAAACAGTTGCCATTGAAGACGAACCATTTGATTCAAGGATGTCAGAAACAATACGAACTGCGTATGGGTAGTCGTCTGGCATGACAGGCTTGAGTGCACGAAGCGCCAAGTTACCATGACCGATTTCGCGACGTGAAGTACCACGAAGTGGTTTGGCTTCACCAGTTGAGAACGGAGGGAAGTTATAGTGCAATAAGAATTTTTCAGTTCCTTGGAAAGTAGCACCGTCGATCATTTGCTCGTCCATTTTACCACCTAAAGTAAGGGTAGTGAGCGATTGTGTTTCACCACGGGTGAAGACCGCAGAACCGTGTACCATTGGAAGGTAATCTACCTCAGCCCAAATCGGACGAATTTCGTCAAACTGACGGCCATCTAGGCGCTTGCGCTCATTGAGCATGACCCAACGAACTGCTTTTTTCTTCACTTCTGAGAAATATACAGAAATAAATTTGCCAGCGTGCTCGAGTTCTTCTTCAGAAAAACCAGCTTTTACTTCAGCCTTAATGGCATCGAAAAGTTCGGTGCGTTTTGCTTTGTTAGCCAAACCTTGACGTGCGACGTCTTTACATTTTTCCATTGCGAGTTCGAATACTTTGGCACGGACGTCAGCGTCGTGAGACTCGTGGGAGTATTCGCGTTTTGGATTGGCAGTTGGGATTTCTGCAGCAAGCTCCAATTGGAAATTACATTGTTCAATAATTGCAGCGTGCGCAAGTTTGATCACTTCTACCAATTCGGCTTCAGAGATTTCTTGCATTTCGCCTTCAACCATGTTGACATCTTTGGCAGTACCCGCAACCATTACATCGATGTCTGAAAGTGCGATTTCAGCCATTGTTGGGTTGAGGATAAACTCTCCGTTGATACGACCTACGCGTACTTCAGACATTGGGCCGTTGAACGGGATGTTTGAAACTGCAATAGCCGCAGAAGCTGCCAAACCACACAAAGCGTCTGGGTTGTGCACACCATCGTAAGACATGAGTTGAATCATGACCTGAACTTCAGCATGGTAATCGTCTGGGAAGAGCGGACGCAAAGCGCGGTCTACCAAACGCATGACTAAAATTTCGGTTTCTGAAGGGCGCGCCTCACGACGGAAGAACCCGCCTGGGAAACGACCTGCAGCCGCGTATTTCTCACGGTAATCTACCGTAAGCGGAAGAAAATCTACGCCTTCCTTTGCGTCTTGTGCCGCCACTACAGTAGCGAGCAACATGGTGTCGCCCATGCGCACCACAACAGAACCATCTGCCTGTTTTGCCAACTTCCCGGTCTCTACAAGGATTTCCTTGCCGCCGGTCATCATTGACTTTCTTGTTCCTATATTCATCTTTATTTATTTACAACTTTTAAAACAAAAGAAGGGGCTATCGATGTTATCGAAGCCCCCTCTCCCATAAAATTTTCCGAGCTGATCTCAGAATTAACGACGTAGTCCTAATTCTTTGATCAAGGCGCGGTATTTCTCGATGTCTTTTGCCTTTAGGTAGTCTAACAAGCTGCGACGTTTACCAACTAACAACTGAAGTGAACGTTGGGTACCGAAGTCTTTGCGGTTCTTTTTCAAGTGCTCGGTAAGGTGAGCAATACGAAATGTAAATAAGGCGATTTGGCCTTCTGTAGAACCGGTGTTGTTTTCTGAACCACCGTGTTTGGCGAAGATCTCTTTCTTCTTTGCTGAATCTAAATACATGCTAATATTTGTGTAAATGATTATTATGTAGACTGACCACCTTGGTCAATACGGCTGCAAAGATACGAACTCTTTTTGATTCAGACAAAAATCGCATGTGGTTTTTATTGCTACCTTTGTGCCGTTCTTGGGTGTTCGCTTGTCGGACTTAATAAGGAATCCGGTTAGAATCCGGAGCTGTATCTGCAGCTGTAAGTGCTTCAAAAGTAGTATCTATTAGCCACTGCGCCAGCGGGAAGGCGATACCACAAAAGGCACGAGCCAGAAGACTTGCCCCCGAACTGCGTGAAGACTTCAGATTAAAGTCGGTATCGCCAAGGGCTTCGTATACCCTTGTCGCTCCACTTTTTTCCATGTCATTGTTTATTTATTTTAATTTTCAACACATGAAAAAAGGATTGTTATTTTCGGCAGCATTGTTTTGCGCCACCGCATTTGCCCAGCAATATGTGCACCAAGTGCTCATTGCCAACGAAGGTTACTTTGACTTTCAAACCAACAACATTGTAGAACCTGCTACCATCGGCACCTACAACCCACAAACACAAACTTATCAAGTAGCCAACACGCTCGCTGGTCAGCGCTTTAGTTCAGATGTGATCATAGATGGCAACTTTTACTTTGTAGCCGCCGACACAAAAATCTACAAATTTGATTTGAACTCGCATCAAGAAGTAGGCAGCATCAACTTGCCTGGTGTCCGCAATTTGGCCATTTCAGGCAACAAACTCATTGCCACACGCGGTGAATACCTTCAAACTTTCGATTCTTACTTACAAGTATTTGACAAAAATAGCCTTCAGTTGTTGGTTGCTTTTGACACCAACAACGGTCCAAAATGGGCTACCCAAAATATAGTAATTGCCAATGACATCGCTTACATCGCCGTCAATAACGCTTATGAGTGGGGCAACGAAAAAGGCCTCATTGGGCAACTCAACCTCAGCACGCTGCAGTATGGTTCAGAAATTGACCTCGGTGCAGAGGGCAAGAACCCAGACAACATGTTTATGTTCAATAACGAAATTTACACCGTTAACAACAAAGATTGGTCCGGTGCATCTGTTTCAAAAGTAAGTTTAAACGGCAACGTCAACACCCAAAACATCGCAAGCGCAGTAACAGGTTGTGGCACCTCAGCACTCCGCGACGACAAACTCGTCTATCAAATTTCCATGGAAAACACCCTCAACGACTACAACCTCATCAGCATGAGCAACATTGGGCCAGTTGCTGGCATCGTTAATAACTTCTACGAACTCGCACAAGAACCAGTCAATGGCTTTTTGTACACTTCAACAACCGATTTCTTCTCACAAGGAATGGTTCATATTTATGATGCAACCAATACACTAAATCACCAATTTGCCGTAGGCGTATCTCCTGGCACCATTGTTTTTGACCTCAGATCAAACGTTGGCCTCAATGAGCACACTGAAATGATTGGTGTTTCGCCAAACCCATCTACTGGCGTTTTTCAAATCAAAGGTCTTGACTTCAACCAAACTTATCAAATTGTAAATACTACAGGTCAGGTCATTTTGACGAGCCAAAGCAACACCATGGACCTCAGCAATTTTGAAAGCGGGATCTACTTTTTGAACACCGATAAAAGCAGCATCAAGCTCATCAAGCAATAATTCTTTTCGAACACTGAAAAAAGGCCACTTAAACGAGTGGCCTTTTTGCTGTTTGCTTATCTTTGTTCCATGCAAACAATACTCAATCAGCAGCAAATACAACAAAAAATCGTTCGCTTGGGCCATCAGCTCATCGAGGCTGCATTTGACCAAGAAGTGATTTATTTAGGTGGCATTGTTGGTAACGGATATATTTTAGCGCAACTGCTCTCCGATGTAGTTTCACAAAATAGCCCCTTGAAAGTAATTTGTTTTGAAATCAAGCTCAATAAAGACGAGCCATGGAGCGATGCAATTACCTTTTCTATACCTCAAAAAGACCTCAAAAATTCATACATCGTCTTAATTGACGACGTCGTAAACAGCGGCAAAACCATGCAATACGCTCTATTGAAATTTTTAGAGCAAGCCACCAAAGCCATCAAAACTGTAGCGCTCATCGATCGCCAACACCGCCGTTACCCAATCAAAACCGATTTTGCAGGCTTGAGTCTTTCTACTACCCTCAAGAACCACGTCGAGGTTGACCTCAGCCCTACCGACGCAAAAGTATTCCTTTACTAAATGGAGAAAATAACCGAAGCTAGCTCTGTCTACAACGACCTCGAGCACATGAGCACCAAAGCGCTCCTAGAGGGCATGAATGCTCAAGACCAACTTGTGCCGCTGGCCATTGCTCAAATCTCAAACGAACTCGAAGCATTTATAGACTCCTGCTTTGAACGCATGCACCAAGGCGGCAGGCTCATTTACATTGGCGCCGGAACCAGCGGCCGCTTGGGCATCGTAGATGCCAGCGAATGCCCGCCCACCTTTGGCGTTGCACACGGCCGCGTCATTGGCCTCATTGCAGGTGGCGACAGCGCCATTCGCAAAGCCGTAGAATTTGCCGAAGACAACACCGAGCAAGGTTGGAAAGACATCCTAGCACACAACCCCACGCCACTAGACACCATTGTCGGCATTGCAGCATCGGGCACCACACCCTATGTTTTGGGGGCTATCCAAGCCGCCAATGAAGCAGGCTTGCTCACCGCAGGTCTTTCTTGCAACCCGGGCTCGCCACTTGCTGCGCTTGCACAGCATGCGCTCACACCAATAGTTGGGCCGGAGTTTGTAACCGGAAGCACGC
>JBIIZI010000062.1:0-11197 GCA_044346375.1 Crocinitomicaceae bacterium
TCCTGGCTGTGCAATTTCAACCGATGTCATCACAGGTTTTTGTGGTGAAACCGAAGAAGAGCATCAAGAAACCCTGAGCCTCATGGACCTCGTACAATACGATTTTGCTTACATGTTCAAGTATTCGGAGCGTCCAAAAACCTTAGCAGAAAGACGCTTCGCCGACGACGTTCCCGAAGAAGTCAAAGGCCGCCGCCTGAACGAGATCATCGAAAAGCAACTTGCCCATTCTTTGGCATCGAATCAGCGCATGGTGGGTACCATTCAAAAAGTACTAATCGAAGGAAAGTCCAAAAGATCAGAAGAACACCTTTGTGGCAGAACGGGTAGCAACGCAATGGTTGTTTTCCCGAAAGAAAACCAAGAAAAAGGCAATTATGTGCATGTGCGCATCACCAGCTGCACCTCCGCAACCCTCATGGGCGAAATCGTAGCGCAACCTTAATACCAACTCAGCACCCATGAACGTTCAGCAGATCAAACAGCGTTTTGGCATTATCGGTTCGGCACCTTTGCTCAATCGGGCTTTGGAAATCGCCATGCAAGTGGCACCTACCGATATTTCTGTACTTGTCACCGGCGAAAGCGGCACTGGTAAAGAAATCATCCCACAGGTCATTCACCAACTGAGTTCCAGAAAACACGGTGAATACATCGCTGTCAACTGCGGCGCTATTCCTGAAGGCACCATCGACTCCGAATTATTTGGTCACGAAAAAGGCTCGTTCACCGGCGCCCAAGGTAGCCGCCAGGGTTACTTTGAGGTGGCAAACGGAGGCACCATCTTTTTGGATGAAGTGGCCGAATTACCCATGCAAACGCAAGTGCGTTTGTTGCGCGTGCTCGAAACCGGCGAATACATCAGAGTAGGTTCATCCAAACCGCTCAAAACCAACGTGCGTGTAGTAGCAGCAACCAACGAGAACATGCAAAAAGCAATTGCTTCTGGCAAGTTCCGCGAAGACCTCTACTACCGCCTTAGTACGGTTCCAATTCCGCTGCCTGCCTTGCGCCAACGCGCCGAAGACATCCACCTGCTGTTTAGAAAGTTTGCCAATGATTTCGCAGACAAATACCGCATGCCAGCCATCAAATTAACCGATTCAGCGGTTGAACTACTCTTGAGTTACCCTTGGCCCGGAAATATCCGTCAGCTGAAGAATTTAGTCGAACAACTTTCCGTCATTGAAACAGCCAGAGAAATCGACGCACTCACCCTTAATGCCTATCTCACACCAATTACCGAGAAAAGCAACGGGCTCCAACTCAACGATCAAACGTCCGAATCTATTTCAGAAAGAGAACTCATGTACAAATTTCTTTTTGACATGAAAAAAGACCTCACTGAACTCAAAAAATTAGTCTTAGACATCGCCAGCGGCACCCAAAATATCAACTTAAGTGCAGACCAGTCTGCTGCGGTTACGCGTCTTTATCAAGAAGTTTACGAAGAAACCGCAACGCCGGCCAGAATTTTAGCTGCTCCAGCTGTTCATCCAGAACTCCCACAACTCTCCAGTGCACCGAGCCACGAAGAATTCGAAGAACACATCGAACTCGAAGAATCCTTAAGCCTAGAGGACCGCGAGCGCGAACTCATTCAAAAAGCGCTTGAAAAGCACCGCGGAAAGCGAAAATATGCAGCCCAAGAACTCGGTATTTCGGAACGCACCTTGTACCGAAAAATCAAAGAATTCCATTTAGTTGAATGATGCGTTGGTTTGTATATAGCGCACTTGCATTGGCTCTAACCTCTTGTTGGCCTGAAAGCTTTTCTTTTCGCGACAGCGGCGGCATGCCAGTAGAGTGGCAGAGTTTCACGATACAAAATTTGGAAAATACAGCGCCCAATTGTCCGCTTTCTTTTGCGCCGTTGCTCACCGAACAGCTCAAAGACGGCGTTCAAAACAACACACGCCTTGTGCTCAATACCAAATTAGGCGCAGGAGAAGTCAATATCGAAGGAGCAATAACCAACTACCAAGTTCAGCCAGTAGCCATTCAAGGTTCTGACAACGCAAGTAGCAACCGCCTTACAATGGCGCTTTCACTCAAAATAAAAATCAAGGCACCAAAAGAGGAGGAGTGGCAAATGGTAAGTACGCGTTTTGCCGATTTTTCTGCAAATGCCAATTTAGCCGACGTCGAGCAAAAACTCTTTGCAGAAATCTCAGAACAAATGGTACAAGACCTCATCAATAAGTTATACAGTAATTGGTAAATTAGCAGCGTGTTAAGTCAAGAACAACTTCATGCCCAAATAGCGGATCCAAATTTGTGTTCGGCTTCTTTTCTTTCTGATTTGGAGGCTTTGCAACAAACCTATCCGTATGCAACAAGTTTCTCAATTCTTTACCTGAAAACACTAGCTAAAGAGCAAGACGTCAGGCTCTCCAAAGCGCTCGAACAACATGCTTTTACAATTCAAAACAGAGTTGTTTTATACGATTTACTGGTTGAAAGCTCAGTAATTGAAGAAAAGTCAAGGCATGAAGAAACTTCATTTAAAGAATCTACTGTTTCAGTATACGAAGAAATTCAAAGTGAAATTCTTCAAGAGAATCCAATCGATGAACCACATTTAGAAGAAAATTCAATTGCGGAAAATTCAATTGAGGCGCATGTTGTTGAGCAAAACCAAAGTGAAGAAACCGAAACAACCATAGTACCCGACCCGCTCGATCAATTACTTCGTGCAAGCCTGATAAGTAGCTCTTTTGTTGACCTCACCTACACCGATGAGCTCAAGTCTTTGCAAGAAGAGCAAGAGGAGCCGATGGCGCTCGAGAAAAGTAATGATGAGGTTCAAGAAGTCGCAAAGCCAAATGTTCCGCAAGAAAGACAGACGTTTGCGCAATGGTTGCATTATACTGATGCAACGGCACAAGATGATCCAAAGGAATACCTCAAGTTCGATAAACCCAAACAAGACTTTTACTCTCCGGCAAAAAAAGCAAAAGAAAGCCTAAGTTCAGAACAAATACCTGTTTCTGAAACACTGGCCAAAGTATACGCCATGCAAGGGGCTGTTGCCAAAGCAATTGGGGTTTATGAGCAATTAATTTTGCTTAATCCGGAAAAAAAGAGTTTCTTTGCAAATCAAATTAAAGTACTTAAGAAAAACCTCAACGCTTAATCATGACAGGAATACTTTCTTTTTTAATCATCGTAGCCAGCGCATTGCTGATTCTCGTTGTTTATGTTCAAAATCCAAAAGGTGGGGGCTTGAGCGCTGATTTCGGAGGAGCTTCACAGCTTGGTGGCGTTCAGCGCACCAACGAACTCATCGACAAACTTACTTGGGGCTTAGCAGCTGCCATTGTAGTTTTTAGTCTAGGCATTTCAATTAGCCAACCTAAACCACCAAAACAAGTTGCACCACAAACCCAACAGCAAGCACCTAATCAAGGTCAAGGTCAAGGCCAAGGACAAGGTCAAAGCCAAGGTCAGTAATTCATATTCCTTTATTTTTCAAATGTCAGTATGTCACCCATACTGACATTTTTTTTGTCCATTATGCAATTTTGACGCAAAACTGCAATTGGCATGTTTTTCGAAGAGCGTCCAACAACTTAAAATATTTTTTATGTCAGTAAATTTCAAACCTTTGGCAGACAGAGTTCTGGTAGAACCTGCGCCAGCAGAGCAAAAAACAGCAAGTGGAATCATCATTCCAGACACAGCAAAAGAAAAACCCTTGCGCGGTACTGTTGTAGCGGCTGGGTCGGGCAAAAAAGATGAGCCTATGTCAGTAAAAGTTGGCGATTCTATTTTGTATGGTCAATATGCTGGAACAGAAATTAAAATCGATGGGAATACATTTCTTATCATGAGAGAATCAGACATTTACGGTATTTTTTAATCTTATTTAAGCAAAAAAAAATGGCAAAAGAAATTCACTTTGATGTAGAAGCACGCGAAAAACTCAAAAAAGGAGTTGATGCATTGGCAAATGCTGTAAAAGTTACACTTGGGCCGAAAGGTCGCAATGTCGTAATCGGCAAAAAATTCGGTGCACCACACGTTACCAAAGACGGTGTTACCGTAGCTAAAGAAATTGAGCTCAAAGACCCAATTGAAAATATGGGTGCACAAATGGTCAAGGAAGTGGCTTCCAAAACCGCAGACATCGCGGGTGACGGAACAACAACTGCAACTGTATTAGCACAGGCTATAGTAACAGCGGGGCTTAAAAACGTTGCTGCAGGTGCCAATCCAATGGATCTCAAGCGCGGTATCGACAAAGCAGTTTCTGAGGTTGTTTCAAACTTGCGCAAAATCTCCAAGCAAGTAGGCAATGACAACAGCAAAATCGAGCAAATTGCTACCATATCTGCTAACAACGATGAAGCAATTGGTAAACTCATCGCCCAAGCAATGAAAGTTGTTGGCAACGATGGCGTAATTACCGTCGAAGAAGCAAAAGGCACAGAAACTGAAGTTAAAACTGTCGAAGGAATGCAATTTGACCGCGGTTACCTATCGCCATATTTCGTTACCAACGCCGAAAAAATGATCACCGAAATGGAAAATCCTTTGGTGCTCATTTCCGAAAAGAAAATCTCTAGCATGAAAGAATTGCTTCCTATTTTGGAGCCAGTTGTTCAGGCAGGGAAATCATTATTGATCATTGCCGAGGACGTCGATGGTGAAGCACTAGGCACACTTGTCGTAAACCGTTTGCGTGGCTCACTCAAAGTTGCCGCTGTCAAAGCTCCAGGTTTTGGCGACCGCAGAAAAGCAATGCTCGAAGATATCGCTGTTTTGACAGGTGGTGTTGTGGTCTCCGAAGACCGTGGCATGACCCTCGAAAATGTCACTATGGATATGCTCGGTTCTGCGCAAAAAATCGAAATTGACAAAGACAACACAACTATTGTCAATGGCAAAGGCAAAAAAGCAGATATCCAAGCAAGAGTTGGTCAAATTCGCGCTCAAATTGAGCAAACCACCTCAGACTACGACCGCGAAAAACTACAAGAGCGCTTAGCTAAATTAGCTGGTGGTGTAGCTGTGCTTTACGTTGGCGCACCGACCGAAATGGAAATGAAAGAAAAGAAAGACCGCGTAGATGACGCCTTAGCGGCAACCCGTGCTGCTGTCGAAGAAGGTATCGTTCCTGGTGGAGGTGTAGCATTAATTCGTGCCATTGAAACCCTAGACAAATTGAAAGGCGCCAATGAAGACGAAATGACCGGTATTCAAATCGTGAAACGCGCTGCTGAAGAACCACTTCGTCAAATCATTGCCAACGCTGGCGGTGAAGGGGCTGTTATTGTTCAGAAAGTTCGCGAAGGAAAAGGCGATTTCGGCTACAACGCGCGCACTGACAAATTTGAACAATTGTACAAATCAGGCGTTATCGACCCCACTAAAGTAACCCGTATCGCTGTAGAAAACGCGTCTTCAATTGCTGCAATGCTCCTCACCACTGAGTGTGTCATTGCCGACGAACCAGAAGAAGCGAATCCTGCAGCTGCAATGGGCGGCATGGGCGGCGGAATGCCAGGCATGATGTAATGTATACAAGAGCCTTCGGGCTCTTTTTCATTTCTTTCTTCCCGTTCTTACGGATAGCGAGAAATGTCTATATAGAGCCACCTTCGGGTGGCTTTCTTTTTTATGTAATTTTGAGCAATGTGTTACAGTAATTCGTCTATATCTACCACTTTACAATTGGCTGAACGCTATCAAAAGCTGCTGCCAGGCAAACCCATAGAACTTCAATATTACTTTGCGTCGGGCTTTCAATTTCCCAGTTGGAATATCATTACCAATGCGCCAAACCTAGAGCAAATGCGTTGGGGTTTGCTGCCCAAGTGGTATAGTGGTTCTAATTGGATGGATTTCGCTGCTAAAACGCTCAATGCGCGCATTGAAACGTGCCATGAAAAAGCTTCATTCAAGCATTTGATAGATTCCAAGCGCTGCTTGGTGCCATCTTCAGGCTTTTTCGAATGGCAGACAATTGGCAAACTAAAAAAGCCCTATTTTATCCGAACCAAAGACCAAGCTATTTTTTCAATTGCCGGCCTATACGACACCTGGCTAGATCCTAGCACAGGAGCTTTTGAGCAAACGTTTACCATTCTAACAACAACAGCCAATACATTAATGGCAGAAATACACAATTCAAAGCAACGCATGCCACTGATATTGGCGCCTCAGGAAGAGGCCGATTGGTTAGGAGGTCATGCTTTAAACCCAGACTTTTCAGATAGGTCGCAATTGAATTTGGAGGCTTGGGAAATCGATAAAAAACGTATTTTGAGCCCTGAGGCAAATGCTGAATTGATAAGCCAAAGATATTGCAACAATTTGCCTGAACAGAAGGGCTTATTTGACTAACTTTGGCATTACAATTGTACAGCGCAGCCTCATGAAATATTTGCTTCTTTTTTTGCTTTTTGGATTGGTTTCTTCTTGTATTGAAATCTCCGATGACCTCACCCTTAACAACGATGGTTCTGGCACCCTGCGCTATAAAATCAACCTGAGCGCCAGCAAGATCAAAGTCAACTCCATACTTGCCTTGGATAGCCTTGACGGCAAGCCAGTGCCAAGTAAAACCCAGATCAGTGCTAAAATCAATGAATTTGTCAGGCTTCTAGACGCACAAGTAGGCATTTCGAATGTGCTGATCGAAGAAAATTACACAGACTACATTTTTAAATTCTCTTGCGATTTTACAAGTGTCAGAAATTTACAAGATGGCATTAAACTGAGTTTAGCCCAAATCTCCAATGACAAATACAGTACCTCTGCTGAGCAATTTTGGCTCAGTTGGGACGGCAATACATTGGTGCGTACCATTCCGGCTTACATCACGCAGCAAATCAAGAACTATAAGTTAGACAATGAAGAAAGTCTAAAGGATGGCGTGTATACTTCCATTGCGCGCTTTGAACGACCAGTAGCCACTTTTGAAAATAAATTGGGCACACTCAGCAAAAATCAAATGGCTGTGATGGTCAGAACCAACACTTTTGATTTGAAATCAAATCAGCATCTCCTGGACAACACAATTGTTTTAACACCAAGATGATACTATCGTATTATGATTAACTTCGCATAATCTAATTTACACTCGTGAATATATCCATTAAGTGCACTTTTTTGTTAGCAGTCGTCCAGCTTGCTACTGCCAATTCTTGGGCCCAACTCAAAGCAATCCAATCTGAACAGCTCTTGCCAAAAGATGCCGTTACTGTTTTTAGCATCAACAATATCAGTTTGTTGCAAAAAATCTCCATGGACGACCTCGTCAATTACGAATTCATGTCTGAGGTTCATCAAGAATTATTCGATGGCTCTACCTCTGGCAAAACACTCAAAGACGCCGGCCTAGACTTCAACCAAAGACTCAATCTTTTTTACGGCAAAACCTTTACCCACGAGCTCACAGGCTTCACTTTTGGCGTTTCTGATAAAGCCGCACTTTTCGAAGTTTTCGATGATTTTCAAGTATTACAAAGCGCTATTCCAGGCTTGGAAATTTACGGCACTTTTTTCAACAACCTCCTGATCAAAGACAACAAAGCAATTCTCCTTCGAATAGAACCAACCATGGATCATATCGATGAGGTTACCGATTCTATTTGGTATGCGCGCGGCAATGAAATGCCATTTGAGTTTTTTGACCAAACTCCACAAGAAGATCAAATCCTCAATGAGCAAACCTACGAAGACAACTCCAATAACAACGTTTTTCCGGAGGCCACTGAAAACCCTGCCATCAAAAATTATTATGAGCTCCGCGATAGCGTGCAGGTTGTTCTTCAGCAAAAAGAGCTCACGCGCGTCATCAATGAACTCTTTTTAAATGGTGTCAATCTCTACGATAACGACCCTCGATTTGCCGCACAACTCACCCATAATGCGGAAGGCGCTTTTTACCTAGATAACGCCAGAAACTTAGATAAATCTCAGGGCTTATGGTATTTTCAGACGGTCTTGCCAACGCTTTATAAAGACCTTCAAGAACTATACGCAGGAAATGTCATTCTCGGAGATCTTTTCTTGCGCGACAACCAAGTCGACTTCGAAGTTGAAGCCTTGTATGGCCCTTCGCTCGGAAGTATTTATGCGCAAATGAACGACGCCAATTTTGATAAAAATGTGCTAACATATATTCCAGCATCGAGCCCGGCTTACTTCACTTATAATATCAATCTGCAACAGGCATACGAACAGGCCTACAAAATTTTGTTGCCGCTTCTCAGCGATGAGAAAAACGCCCAAATTGCCATGAACGTACTCACTCTAGAATTACTCAATGAGTTCGTGAATAAAGATGCATTATTTGACACCTATAAAGGAAGCATGTTTGGATCTTTCAATGGGGTTAAAAAAATCAAAACAAAAAAAATCATTTTTGACTACGACGAAGAAACCTATGCCTACCAAGAACGCGAAACGGAGGCTGATGCCGATATGCCTGTTTTTACACTAGGCTTTTCCACTGCACGCAAAGATATTCCAGAAATGGTTCTCAAACATTTAGCCAGACTCACCTCTCGCGTTCAAAGCTTTGAAAATTACTGGCGCATAGACAACGCCATTTTAGATGCGGCACCACTCTACATATTGAATACCGGAAAACTACTCATTTTCACCAACGACGAAGACCTCGCAAGAAACCATTCAGCTGGTTATGGCGCCGAATCTTTAGGTAAAAAACAGCGAAAAACAGCCAGTAAAAGCGGCTTTATGTATGGGTCTGTAGACATCACCCAAACACTAGACCGTTTCCCAACCGAAGTACTCACACCTCGCAATGCCGAAATCATATCTTCGCTCAAAGGTAAATCTGGCCGCCTCGAACTCACTTCTTCCGAAACAACAGAGGCCCACACCACGTTTAAATTGAGTTACAGCTATACAGGTGTGGAATCTACAGGCAAACACCTTCTCGACCTCGTTAATTCGCTATATCTCATTTATACATTGAATCCTTAGAACAATGTACCGTAAGTTTTTAACTCTTGTTTTAATTGCGGGCAGTTTGGGCTTGGTTTTGTTCGTCAAGTCTTTTTTGTTTGAGCAGCCCAAAACACCTCGCCTCATTGACCGCTTGCCAAGTGCCGATTTTCTTGGAAAAGCCAATATCCTAGAGCTAGCTAAGGAAACCAATTCCATGCTCCAATACAACAAGATGTCCATGCGGGACTTCACTACTTATGAATTTTTGTTGGGTCAGGGCAAACAATACGGTATCGACCTCGAATCCAATCTTTATCTTTTTGCCAATGAAGACGGCAATTGGGGCGCGTTGATACGCTTAACAGATTCTTCAAAAGTGCAACTCGGAATTGAGCGCTTGTCAAAGTATGCAGCACTCCAAGACTCCGTTGTTGGAGGCAATAAATTCTTTTATATCGAGAAGGAGCAATCTTACTTGCATTACGGCAAAGATTACGCACTGATCTATCAAGGGACTGACTTCATCAAAACTTTGAATCACGTGGTTTCTGCCCATCACGGGTCGCAGCAAAAAGTCTGGAAACAGTTTTTAAAGCAAAAACAATTCAAAGATGAACACCTCGTCATTTATGCCAATTGGCCAAAACTCAAGCGCTTTGATATACAAACAGCAATGTTTGCCCACGACAGCGACTCATTGGGTTTCAAATTGAAGAGTTACATTAAAAAACGCACACCCCTTTATTTTTCCCTTAAAAGCTCAGGACTCAGCTACGTTAGTAATCTGCAGACTGACCGCCTGATAGACGTCCATCTAGATGTGACTGAATTTAAAAAGCAACGCCAAGACTCCGTTTATGTCCAGTTGGCTCAATTAAGCCGCAAAATTGGCTTCCCATTTGAGCGCTTTTTAGCGGCCTGGAACGGTGATCTCGTTTACCAAGAAGGCGGTAAGCAAATACAAGAAGTGCGCTACATCGAGACAGTCCTCGACGACGATTTCAATGAAACAGAAGTAGAGCGCTTGCGCTACGACACCGTGGCAGGTTTTGCAGTATTGGCCTCCATGAATAACTTAGCGCCTCAATTCATTGGGAAATTGACCCAAAAAGGACTTTTGCGCCAAGATGAAAATGGCTATCGTTTTCTATTTTCACCTTTGTTACATTTTCAGAAATCGGGTCCGTATTACCAGTATTTTTCTGCAGCAGCATCGCCACCTATGGTGCGCAGCAAACAAAATCAGGTGCTATGGAAATATAAAGGCACCAAATACTATTTTAAGATTGACAAAATTACGCGCTACGAAATCTTTGGTAGCTTGCAAATACCTGTGAGGTCAATACTTCGTCGCAACAAGCTGATTTAGTGCTCTAGGGATCAAGCGAAAATAAATTCGTCTTGGTGTTGTTCGATGTAAGCAAGTATGCCGAGAATTTCATCGAGTTCTGAGCTCGTTACCAAACGTGTACGGTAGTCTTTAAAGTGCGAAATCCCTTTGAAATAGTTGGTGTAATGCCTTTTCATTTCGGCAATCCCAAGCTTAGGGCCTTTCCATTTAATGCTCATTAATAAATGTTCGCGGCATGCCAAAACACGTTCAGCAAGGGTAGGCCCTGCGAGTGTTTCGCCCGTTTGAACATAATGCTTGATTTCTCTAAAAATCCAGGGATACCCAATAGAAGCACGGCCGATCATGACGCCATCTACGCCGTATCTGTTTTTGTAAGTAAGTGCTTTTTCAGGACTGTCGATATCACCGTTGCCAAAAACAGGAATGTGCATGCGCGGATTGTTTTTCACTTCTGCAATAAGCGACCAATCGGCTTCACCTTTATACATTTGTTTGCGCGTGCGTCCATGAATAGAAATGGCTTCAATGCCGATATCTTGAAGGCGTTCGGCAGCATCTACGACATTTTTGGTGTCGTCGTCCCAGCCTAAGCGTGTTTTAACAGTTACAGGAAGAGCGGTGGCCTTGACAATTTCTTGTGTCAGGCGTACCATTTTGGGGATGTCTTGGAGCAAGCCTGCGCCTGCGCCTTTACAAGTTACCTTTTTGACGGGGCAACCATAATTGATGTCGATTAGGTCTGGCTGTACGGCCTCAATAATTTGTGCAGATTGCACCATGCTGTCGGTCTCTGAACCAAAAATTTGAATGCCAATTGGGCGCTCGTATTCAAAGATGTCGAGTTTTTGACGGCTCTTGGCGGCGTCGCGGATCAGGCCCTCAGAGGAAATGAATTCGGTGTACATGAGGTCTGCGCCGTAC
>JBIIZI010000063.1:0-11112 GCA_044346375.1 Crocinitomicaceae bacterium
AAGGATACAACACTCTATTTTGAAATGGGCGTTGGAAAAGAATATTTAGTTGAAATCGCCAAGTTCCGAGCCCTCCAAATGTTGCTTGCTCAACTCGAAGAAATTCATGAAGTTCGAATAAACCTTGAATTGATTGCAAGAACGGGCTTTTGCAACAAAAGTTTAGCTGATCCTTACACCAACTTATTAAGGCTCTCTACTGAAGGTTTAAGTGCTGTAATGGGTGGTGCTGCATATGTTTGTTTGCAACCTTACGACGCATTAAGCACCGACGGTGCTAGCGCTTTTGCCCAACGAATGGCCCTCAACGTCGGAAACCTACTCAATGAGGAAGCACAGCTTTCTGAGCTCAACGACCCCTTAAGTGGTGCCTATGCCATCGAACAATTGAGCTTAGCACTCGCCAAAAAAAGTTGGTCTTTGCTTTGCCAACTCGATGCTGAACCTGCCACAGCTCAGCAAAAACTCAAAACTGAAATTGACCAGACCAGAGCAATGCGGCTAGAAAGCTTTAAGTCTGGTAAAGATATTTTGATTGGAATCAATGCCTTTCAAAATGAGTTCGAAAGTCCTAAAGCGACTTGGGGTACCATACCAACTGCCCTTGGCTTTCCCTATTTAATATTTGAAAAATCTGCAAACTGATGCCAAGAAAAGAACTCCATTCCTATCGCAACCTAGATTGGTCCTTGAAAACGCAGGCAGCTCAGGCCCTCACCTACCGATCTGGTTTAGCCCCGTTTTTAGGCGGCCCTTATGCCTCGATGTATCTTTCTAAGCCCTGGACAATCCGTCAGTATGCTGGTTTTTCAACCGCAGAAGCATCGAATGCTTTTTACCGTCGCAATCTTGCAGCAGGTCAGAAAGGCCTGAGTGTAGCTTTTGACCTCGCCACACACCGCGGTTATGATTCAGACCACCAACGCGTGATCGGCGATGTCGGAAAAGCTGGTGTAGCGATAGATTCCATCGAAGACATGAAGCTTCTTTTTGACCAAATTCCGCTCGATGAAATGTCGGTTTCTATGACCATGAACGGCGCTGTTTTACCCATCATGGCTTTCTACATTGCCAGTGCGCATGAACAAGGTGTGGATAGCGCTCAGTTGAGTGGAACCATTCAAAACGACATCTTGAAAGAGTTCATGGTGCGCAATACCTACATTTACCCACCTGCGCCTTCCATGCGCATCATTGCAGATATTTTTGCCTATACATCGGCACACATGCCTAAATTCAACTCGATTTCGATTTCGGGCTACCATATGCACGAGGCAGGTGCAACGGCTGCCATTGAATTGGCCTATACCCTAGCCGATGGCTTGGAATACATCCGGACAGGCTTAAATGCAGGCTTGGCCATCGACGAATTTGCGCCTCGCCTCAGTTTTTTCTGGGCAATTGGCATGGATCACCTCACTGAAGTTGCCAAACTCAGGGCTGGCCGTGTCCTTTGGGCCAAATTGGTACAAGCCTTTGATCCTAAAAGTCAAAAATCACTGGCCTTGCGCACGCATTGCCAAACATCAGGTTGGTCTTTAACCGAACAAGACCCTTTCAATAACGTTGCCCGCACTTGTTTAGAAGCGCTTTCTGCTGCCTTAGGCGGAACTCAGTCTTTGCATACCAACGCCCTTGACGAAGCTATTGCCCTCCCGACTGATTTTTCTGCACGCATTGCCCGCAACACCCAAATTTACCTGCAAAAAGAGACGGGAATCACGCAATTCATAGATCCTTATGCAGGAAGCAAAGCCTTAGAAGCACGCACGCAAGAACTCATAGACGAAGCCTGGGACTTACTCAGTGAAATCGAAAACTTGGGCGGAATGGCAAAAGCCATCGAAACAGGCCTACCCAAAATGCGGATCGAAGAAGCTGCTGCAAAAAAGCAAGCGCGCATAGATGCTGGCCACGAGATCATCGTTGGAGTCAATCGATACCAGACCAACGAGGAAAGTCAGATCGAAATTCGAGAAGTCGACAATACCGAAGTAAGACGAGCACAAATTGAAAGACTGCAGCAAATCAGAGCCCAACGCAATTCTCAAGAGGTAGAAGCACTATTGAGTGAATTGAAACAAGCTGCTGAAGGCGGAGGCAATTTGCTAGAAATAGCTGTGCGTTGTGCCAAGGCACGTTGTACGCTCGGTGAAATCTCCGACGCACTTGAAGAAGTGTACGGCCGTTACCAAGCAAAAATCAGAAGTATCAGCGGAGTTTATGCCAAAGAAATTATGAACGATCCAGATTTTACACGAGCCAAAGAACTGCTCGAGCAATTCATTGAACTAGAAGGCCGACGCCCACGCATCATGATTGCCAAAATGGGACAAGACGGTCACGACCGCGGCGCAAAAGTGATTGCGAGTTCATTTGCGGACATCGGCTTTGACGTAGACATTGGACCCCTGTTTCAAACGCCACAAGAAGCAGCTAAACAAGCAATTGAAAACGACGTCCATATTGTAGGTGTGTCCTCTTTAGCGGCGGGTCACAAAACCTTAGTGCCGGCAGTAATTGAAGCCCTTCAAGAACAAGGTAGAAATGACATCATGGTAGTGGCTGGTGGCGTCATTCCACAACAAGATTACGACTACCTTTTTAAGGCTGGCGTTTTCGGAATTTATGGTCCTGGCACAAAGATTGCATTGGCCGCCCAAGAAATCTTGCACCTTTTGATCAAGAGCCATCAATAAATTTTATTAATTTCGACATTAAATGAACGTTTCAAGAAATCCTATCCACATGAAAATACTACTTTTCGTCTGTTTCTCTTTGGTCTTTTTGGCAAATAGCTATGCCCAAAAACCAACACTACATTTAAAAGAATCCAAAAGAGTCATTACGCTCGATGACGAAAAAGGTGGAAACACCTCTATAGAAATGCGCAGTGTATTTACTCCGGCAGGCACTAAAAAAGTAAGTACTGAATGGGTTATTTCTGGCACCAAAGACAAAGACTGGAACTTTGTAAAAGGCGATGAAAAAAGCGATATCATTGAAGTCAATTTCAAACGTGTAGGCAACTACTCTGTTTCTCTTAACGTAACGTACGCGGTCAAAAAAACACTCAAAAATGGAGAAGTCGAAGAAGAAGAATTCGATATTTCTGTTGACAACGACAATTTCATTACCGTTACCAACAACCTAGACGAACTCACCCAATTACACGCCGACTCCAACTTCATCAAGTTAGTAAAGCGTTCTGGCGATTATACGGTCAAGGAAAAATACGCCAACGACCCTACTCCTTACATCTTTTTAGCTAAAGGACTTTTTGGGGTTTACCGCAAAGACCTCAAAGACCCCATGATTCAAGATCCTTTTGAAGAAGCCATTACAGCTTGTGCAACCGCCATTGAACGCGACGAAAATGGCGTCTTCAAAATGCCAATTCACAAAATGTGGCTGAACAGCTTTCAGCTCGAACTACTCAACAATGGCGTTCGTTACATTTTAGATGAATCCGATGGCTATCCAGTAATGTACAGTAACGACAACAAAGAAAAGGCAACTGAAACACTTTCTGGTATGTTAGATGCTTGCGAATCTTACAGCTCCATCACGCGCAACCCAATGGGCATCAAGTTCATAGAAGCGGCAATCCGCTATAACAACCGCGATGCCAAAACAGCAAACCTCATCTGGAAAACGGAAATTGCTAATCTAATGGCGCTTACCGACAAAGATTTCGAAAACTGGACCCAAGCAGACAAAGATGCATTGCGAATTGGCCTTATCTTGAGCTCACAAGCGCTCATGAAAAGAGATGCAAGTACTGTGAACGCTCGTTCAATTTGCAAAAAAGCTGAAAAATGGTTCGAGTACGACAAAGACTGGATTGCTTTTTACGAAAAGAAGAACAATAGTTTTTCTGAACAATAAGCCTCATGAAGCGCATACCAGCTTGGTTAAAAAATAAATACGTGCTTACGAGCATTGTATTTGGCATCTATTTTCTTTTCCTAGACGACTGGGATATCTTTACGCTCATGCGCCAGAAAAAGAAGCTCAATCAGGTTGAACAGCAAGATGCACAGATGAGCGAACAACTCAAGCAGACCAAAAAAACACTTTACCGCTTGCATCAGCTCAATGAACTTGAGGCATATGCACGCTCAGAAAAGTTCTTCAAGCGAGACGACGAAGAAATTTTTGTTGTGACCAAAAAATAAATATTGCTTTAAAGCAAACTACTTGTTATTTCGGAGGGCCAGACAACTGCACTCCAGAATAATAAAATCTCAAAATTTGGTCGTAAGTATAGCCTTTCTTAGCCATTTGCATGGCCCCCTCCTGACACAAGCCCACGCCATGTCCGAAACCTTTTCCGTATAGAATAACTTCTTGACCATCTACAACAGCGTCAAAAAAGGTTGACTTCAACTTGAATTGATCGCGCAAATCCCTTAAAGGAATACCATAGACCGGATGCAAATAAAATGCGCTGCGCACCGGCTGTCTGAATTCCTGCATTAGGGCAACACTCATCGAATCGGTCAACGGAAAATTATAGTTTTTAGACAGAAAGGAGTTCCAGGTTTGCAGCGGAATACGCTTGACCCAAGTGGCTTGTTGGGTGTGCACACAAAAAGTATCTCTAAAAGATGAAAGACCACCAATGGGCTCATTCCAGACGTCTTGAGGTTCACAGGTTTGGCCGCCACAATTGGCATGAAAAAACGTTGGAAAATATTGCCCTGCTTGATCGAGTAAGACTACTGATTTTGTCTGAAATACAGCGGTATCAATGAGTGCCGAACCAGTGCGTTTGTGCAAATAAGATTGGCAATGGACGCGCTCACAGAGTTCATAACCCTCTTTTTGGTGGCGCTTCAAGTTATTGAGCGCATAAGTTCTAGAAATAACAGCTTGCGCTTGATAGTACGCTTTTTGATGGCCAGGACCGCCTTCACAAGAAACAACACCTTCCAAATAGGTTTCGAGCTCAATTAGGTTGATCAACTGCAGATTGGCTTTATTGACCCGAACTTCAAAATCGCCTTCATAAGCCCTAGTTTTACTAGAAACGGCTGGCACTGACCAACTGCAAAAATCTTCGTGGGCCAACTGCAGTAACTCAAATTGGGTGGCTTGAAAACGATATGTTCCACCTTGATAATATTGGATCATGGTGCCGTTCAGTTTGAATTTGCCTTGAGACAAAGGATTGAGCTTTGAAGAATGGATGCTGCCATCTGGCAGAACGGCATACAATAAATAAGAACCGCTCCCTACCGAAAACTGTAACTCCTTGATACTTGAGCCCGTGAACAAACCTACCCTCAATTTTTGAGCATTTGCGCTGGTACAAAGCAAGAAGATGAAAACAACTAAGAATATTTTCACGACGGCAAGTAGGTATTCATGGAATGGGCAATACGGTCACTCACGCCCGATTGTTGCAAAAGAGTTTGTAAATTGGCATAATGCGTCAATTGAGCTTGCCTTAGAGGCTCGCCCGGCAATAGTTTTTGTAATTCGGCTTGCATGTTTTCAACAGTGCATGCTTCTTGAATGAGTTCGCAAACGGCGTTTTGTTGTAAAATCAGATTGACCAAAGAAATATATTGGATCTTGACCAGTTTTTTTGCCAACCATATTGAGATTGCAGATCCTTTATAGCAAACAACCTGAGGAACATGAAAAAGCGCAGTTTCTAAGGTGGCGGTGCCTGAGGTAACTAAGGCGAGCTCGGCAACAGCCAAAAGATCGTAGGTATGCCCTGTACTCAAATGAACGTCATAACCTTCGCAATATGTTTGATACACAGCCAATGGAATACTTGCCGCGCAGGCCACCGCAATTTGGTGGCTTTCTTGAAACTGCGCAGCGGCAGCTAACATGAGTGGTAGCTTCTTTTTCAATTCTTGTGGCCTCGAACCTGGCAACAAAGCGAGCACAGGCTTACTGAATGCGGTGGTGGTGTTGTGTGTTGCTTGATAATGTTCTATTTCATCTTTGAGCGGATGCCCAAAATAGGCAACGTCTATCCCAAAACGATCATAGAACTCAGGTTCAAAAGGTAAAATACAATAAAGTTTGGTGACGTATTTTTGAATGGTATAAACCCGTTTTTGTTTCCAAGCCCAAACCGTTGGTGAAATGTAATAAAGTACCTTGATGCCGTGTTCGTGGGCCCACCTTGCCATTCTCAGATTGAAACCTGGGTAGTCCACCAAAACCAATACATCTGGCTTTTGAGCAAGCAACGATTGTTTGAGTTGTTTGAACTGGGCATTTATTGTTCTGATGTTGAGAAGGACTTCCAAGAAACCCATGAAACTCATGGCGCTGATGTGTTGCTCGATGCGAACGCCTTGTGCTGCTAAGCGGTCGCCGCCCCATGCTTTGAATTGAAGTTGTGGGTTGATTTTTTTCCAGGCAGCGACTAAGTTTGCTGCATGGAGGTCGCCGGAAGCTTCACCACAAACGATATAAACAAGTTGTTTTTGTTCCAACGGATTCGATTAAAAGAGGCGCTCTAGGTTCACGTAAATCATGTAGGGCGCATAAAGCAGCATGCCAAAAATGATGCCGCGGGTATGAAAATAGCGCTCTCTATTCAAAAAGAAATAAAACCAAGCGAGGTTACCGATTAGCCCAAGAGAGAGGTAACGACTCATGAAATCTTGAAAATGTAGCGTTTGGCTCCATAAATATGAAAAGCTTTGCCCGTAAGACTGCGAAAGGATGAAGACGATGATCGGCAAAAGAATAAGAGGAGACAATACACCGATTGCCAACCCGATAAAAAACGAAGAATTGAAATTACTTTTTATTGTTCCCATGATTTAAAATGATTGAGGTGCGCGTAGGCTGTGAGGTCAAAATGTGTGGGCACAACGCTTATAAAGCCTGACTTGAGGGCATGGAGGTCGGTGTCTGGGCGTTGGTCGAGGTCGGCGAATTCTCCAGTGAGCCAGAAGTAGTCTCGGCCGTATTGATCTTGGCGTTTTTCAAAGCGATCTGCCCAATAGGCGTGGGCTTGCTTACAAAATCGAATGCCTTTGATTTCGGAAAGTGGCAACTTTGGAATATTTACATTGAGGCAGATACCAGCTTGAAACCCTTTTTCAAAAAATTGGCGAAGTAAAACCTCGATGTAATGTTGACTAGCAGAGAAATCGGCATCAGGCGCGTAATCGGCTAAGGAGAATCCGAAAGAAGGAATGCCTTCCATGGCGCCTTCAATAGCTGCAGACATGGTGCCTGAGTAAAGCACATTCGTGGAGGAGTTTTCTCCGTGATTGACCCCTGATAAAATGAGATCGGGTTTGGCGCCGAGCATTTCGAAAATGCCGAGCTTGACGCAATCGACGGGTGTGCCGCTGCAAGCATAGGCTTCTATGCCTGGGTAAAGCGTACTTTTGAACAAGCGAATTGGGTCGTGAAGGGTAATGGCATGCCCCATACCAGATTGCGGTTTGTCTGGGGCGAGCACATGTAAATCGCCGAATGGTCGGGCAGCTTCTATTAAGGATGCAATACCTTTGGCGCTTATGCCGTCGTCATTGGTAATGAGGATTTGTGGTTTACGACCGTGAATCATGGTCTAAAATTAGTCAAATATCGCCTTGAAAATGCTAAATTTGAAGCAATGAGTGAGAAAATCAAATGGATTGAGCCCCAACAGCGCTATGCTTTTTGTGCGTTATCGGTCGTGCCTGTAAGAGACCAACCTAAAGATAGCGCCGAACAAACATCACAACTCCTATTTGGAGAACCCGTAGAGGTATTGTTATCAGACAAACCTTGGCTGAAGGTGCGCAGCTTTCTAGACGGTTATGAAGGCTATATTGACCACAAACAAGTGCTGGCCCTCACGGAGAAAGAACTCAAGCGCTGGATGGACACCTATTCTTTTGCCAAACAGCCTTTCTTTGAAATGACCGGACCCATGGGAACGCAATTTTTAAGCGGTGGCGCACTCATCGGAGGTCAGGCTCCATTTAAAATTGGCAATTACAACTATGACTTGCAAACCGTTCAGCAAAAAACCGACATTTGGCACTACGCCCTAGCTTTTCTGAATACACCTTATTTATGGGGTGGCAAATCTTTTTTTGGAATCGACTGCTCTGGTTTGGTACAAAATGTATTTCGCCAACTCGACATCAATTTACCGCGTGACGCCTATCAGCAAGCAGAAATTGGAACAGTCATCGATTTTCAAGACCGCCAAAAGCTAGATTTAGCCTTTTTTAAAAACGCAGCTGGCCGCATTCATCATGTCGGCATCATTGGCCCAGACGATCAAATATTGCATGCTTCGGGCCAAGTTCGCCTAGACAAACTTACCGCAGTTGGAATTTATAATGAGGCCGCTGCAGATTTTACACATTCTTTATTTGAAATTAGACGCTTATTTTAGCATTCTTCCGATATTTGCTCCACTAAATTGACACCATGAAAGACCAAGCCATTTTTAAGCTCATTGAAGCAGAAAAACAACGCCAATTACACGGCATCGAACTCATTGCTTCTGAAAATTTTGTCAGCGAGCAAGTGATGCAAGCCATGGGCTCTGTACTGACTAACAAATACGCCGAAGGCTTGCCTGGGAAGCGTTATTATGGCGGTTGCGAAATCGTGGATCAAGTCGAGCAGTTGGCCATTGACCGCTTGTGTCAACTTTTTGGTGCCACTTGGGCCAACGTACAACCACATTCTGGTGCGCAAGCAAATGCAGCGGTCTTTTTAGCTTGTTTGCAGCCTGGCGATAAAATCTTAGGTTTTGACCTTTCTCATGGTGGGCACCTCACCCATGGTTCACCAGTCAATTTCTCGGGTAAACTGTACAAACCATTTTTCTATGGTGTCGATAAAGAGACCGGCTTGGTGGACTACAATGTCATGGAAGAAACAGCCAAACGCGAACGTCCTAAAATGATCATTTGCGGCGCCTCTGCTTACTCCCGCGATTGGGACTACGCGCGTATCCGCAAAGTTGCCGACGAAATTGGCGCTTTGGTTTTGGCCGATATCTCCCACCCTGCTGGCCTCATTGCAGCAGGCTTACTCAACGATCCACTCGAACATTGCCATATCATTACTTCTACGACGCACAAAACCTTGCGTGGGCCTAGGGGTGGCATTATTATGATGCGCCACAACTTTGAAAACCCATTTGGCCTGCGTTGGAACAACGGCAATCTCAAATCAATGGGTGCTTTACTCGACGCTGCGGTGTTCCCAGGCATACAAGGTGGGCCGCTCGAGCACGTCATTGCGGCCAAAGCTGTCGCGTTTGGCGAAGCCCTCGACCCGTCTTACAAAACCTACATGCAGCAGGTTCAAAAAAATGCTGCCGTTTTTGCAGCAGAATTGGTCAAGCTCGGGTACAACATTGTGTCAGGCGGCACAGACAACCATAGCATGCTCCTCGACTTACGCTCCAAAGGCATTACAGGTAAAGACGCAGAAAACGCACTTGTTTTGGCAGACATCACTGTCAATAAAAATATGGTTCCTTTCGATACGGAATCGCCGTTCGTGACTTCAGGTATTCGCATTGGTACGCCAGCACTTACCTCTCGTGGTGTTACAGAGGCTGAAATTCCGCAAATTGTTGCGCTCATTGACCGCGTTCTTATGAATGCTACCAATGAAGCAGTGATCGCCGAAGTAAAAAAAGAGGTCAATGCACTGATGAGCAACAAAGCCCTTTTTGCTTGGTAAACAGCAACCAACATGGTTTTTTTAAAGCCAAAAAAGATGGTTTCAGATGGGCCATTATCGGCTTCGTGTTCGCGGTTTATTCCGGAGTAAGTTTACTCATTTTTTATACCGAAGGAAAACCAGATGCATTTTATGCTCTTTTACTGATTTGGATTCTGTTATCGGTATTTATTGTTTGGATTTTGCCTGCAACCACGCGTTATACATTTTTGGATGACCATCTACTTTGCCAGAGTTTGGGCTTTAAAAAGAGAATCTATTACAACACCTTTCATAAAGTAGAAGCTGCCAGCGGTTTATATGCCGGTTGGAAAATGAGCACCGCATGGAAATGCATTGTGTTGCATTACAACAAATACGATGAGCTTTTGATTTCACCTCAGGATGAAACCGCCTTCATTGCACTATTTGAAGAAAAAAAAGCTCAATTTGCCAAAACAAACTGAGCTCTATAAAAAGTGAATTTCTGCTGCTGCAGATCAATCAAGACCTAGCTTACCCGTACTTGGACCATGACATGAATTGCATGCACCTGTGCTTAGTGCCGACCCCATAAAAATACTCGCGCCAGATGGGCTAGTTACTTTTGGATACAAACCAGTGTAGTCGACATTGGCAGTTGTATAGAAATTTCCTTTGCCATCTATGGCAATGGTATATTTCAGTGTGCCCGCACCATTAGGCTCGGTGTATAACTCAACCGTTCCGCCAGTTTGGCCGTTCTGTAGATCTGCTTTATAAAGTGTTCCTGCAACATTAAAGCAGCCCTCACCTTCTCCGGTTGAGGTATGGCACTGCATGCAATTTTGGCCTTTATTGTGAGACTTATTTGAACCCGCAGAACTGATGTTTTCTTCTTTACAGGCCCAGTATTTTTTACAGGAACCTAAAAGTAGCGTGCTTGAAATAAAACCAATGAAAATAATGCGATTGATAATGTGTAGCGATTTCATGTTGTTGTTTTTGTAAAATTCGATAGATTCTGAAGGGGTTATTCTTCTTTGTTTAAAATAGCTAAAAGCTCGTAAGCGCCTTTGACAACTATGGAGGAGCGCTTGAGTAAAGCAAGTTGCTTACTTGTGATCGCAACCCTTCCATCTTGGGTCATGAGTATGTCGATTTCAACGGCTAAAAAGTTGCCCTCCTTTTCAATAAAAACGACATCTTTTCCATTTTGCTGCACAACAGCCTCTTCAGGCAAGGTAAATTGGTTCTGATCTTCTGCACGTATCTCGGCTTTTAAATAAGCGCCTGGCGTAATATCTGCTGGAAGTTTGTCAAAATGACAATGTACTTTGACGGTGCGCTCGGTACTGATTTCTCTACCAATCAAATAAATTTTGGCCGTTGCGGTGCTGTGCATATCCACAAACTGCAATTGAACCGTTTGCTCTTTTTGTAAAAAAGACAAATACTTTTCATAAACCG
>JBIIZI010000247.1:0-11081 GCA_044346375.1 Crocinitomicaceae bacterium
TACACAGTAACAGTAGGTGGATGTACAAACACAGCTACAACAACAGTAACTGTAAACAGCTTGCCAACAGCAACTATTGCTGCAGCTGGTTCAACAACAATCTGTCAGGGTGGTAGTGTTTCGCTTGCAGGCCCTAGCGCACCAGCAGGTATGACTTACACTTATGTATGGAACTTGAACGGTACGGCTATCGCAGGTGCAACAGGCAACACACATCTTGCAACAGCTCCAGGTAACTACACAGTAACGGTTACAACAAACAGCGGATGTATTGCTACTTCAGCAATTACAACTGTTAACCTTACTGAGTTAGATTGGGCAAATACACAATGGCCTGCTTCAGGTGCAATTTGTGTAGGAGGTACTTACGATATTTATGGTCAAGTATTCGAGGCAGGTGTAACACCAGCGGCTGGTCAAGGCGCAGGAATTACTGCACAGTTCGGTTACTCAACACAAAATACCAACCCAGCAACTTGGACCAACTGGTTCAACGCTTCGTTCAACACGCAAGTTGGTAACAACGATGAATACATGGGTACCTTTACAGGTCTTCCGGCTGGAACATACTACTATGCGTTCCGTTACAGCCTCAATGGTTGTACTTATCAGTACGGAGGTTACAGCGCAGGCGGTGGTGGTTTCTGGAATGGTTCTTCATTCGTGAACGGATCCCTTACCATCAATGCTGCTCCAGTAGTAGCTGCCATCACAGGTGCAACTAACGTTTGTACAGGTGCAACAACTACATTAGAAAGCGCAACTACAGGCGGCGTCTGGACTTCATCTAACACTGCTATTGCAACTGTTTCTGCTTCAGGTGTAGTAACTGGTGTATCTGCAGGTCTTGCGACAATTACCTATACAGTTACGAATGCTTCTGGCTGTGTGAGCAGTGTATCAGCTGACATTAATGTCAACGCAGGTGCAACAGCAACTATTACGGCTGGTGGCACTACAACATTCTGTGCTGGTGGTTCTGTAACATTGACAGCAAGCACAGGTGCGAGCTACTTGTGGTCAAATGGTGCTCAGACACAATCTATCACAGTAACGGCAGGTGGTTCATACTATGTAACTGTAACTAATGCTTCGGGTTGTTCTGCAACTTCAGCGGCCACTACAGTAACGGTGAACCCACTTCCAACTGCAAATATCCTTGCAAACGGACCATTGACTTTCTGTCAAGGTGGTTCTGTAACACTTAGCGCAAGCCCAGTGATTGCAGGCAACACTTACCTTTGGTCTAACGGTGCAACAACATCTAGCATCAACGTTACAGCAAGTGCAACAATCACTTTAACTGTAACAAGTGCTGCTGGTTGTTCAACAACTTCTTTACCTACATCGGTGAATGTATTCACGAACCCAACAGCTACAATTACAGCCACAGGTTCTACTACATTCTGCCAAGGCGGTAGTGTAATCTTAACTGCAAATGCAGGAACAGGTTATTCTTATCAGTGGTCAAATAACACCAATAACCAAACAGCTTCTGTTTCTACTGCTGGTTCTTACACAGTTACAGTGACAGATGCAAATGGTTGTTCAGTTACTTCTGCTCCAACCGTGGTTACAGTAAATCCACTTCCTGCTACAGCAGCTATTACTGGTACAACATCAGTTTGTATGGGCGGAACAACACTATTGAGTACAACTGCTACTAACCCTGTTTGGTCTTCGGCTAACACAGCGGTTGCAACAGTTGCTGCCAATGGACTTGTAACAGGTGTGAATGCAGGTACTGTTGTTGTTTCTTATACAATTACAAATGCCAACGGCTGTTCAAACACTGCAAGTGCAACGGTAACAGTTAACCAATTACCGACAGCAGCAATTGCTACGGTAGGTGCTACAACGTTCTGTCAAGGAGGTTCAGTTACCTTGCTTGCTTCAAATGCTCCAGCAGGAATGACTTACACTTACCAATGGCGTTTGAATGGTACAGCAATTACCGGTGCAACTGCAAATACACTTGTGGCTAACGCTTCTGGTAACTACTCTGTAACTATTACAACCAACAGCGGTTGTGCAGCTACTTCAGCTAACACAACAGTTACTGTTAACGCATTGCCAGTTCTTGCTGCCAACACAGGTGCCACAACAGTTTGTGAAAACGCTACAGTGACGCTTGCAAATGCGCAAGCAGGTGGTTTGTGGTCAACAGCAAATAACACGGTTGCAACTATCAATGCGGTAACAGGAGTGGTCACAGGTATTAACCCTGGTACAACAACTCTTACTTATACGTTTACAAATGCGAACGGATGTACAAACAGTGTTTCTACAAACTTTACAGTAAATGCATTGCCAGCTGCAGTCATCACTGCAAATGGTTCAACTACATTCTGTCAAGGTGGTTCTGTTACACTTACAGCAAACACAGGTTCTTCATACTTATGGAGTACAGGTGCTACAACCCAATCAATTACGGTGAGCAATTCTTCTGACGTGACTGTAACCGTAACCAATGCGAACGGTTGTTCGGCAACTTCTACTGTAACGTCAGTGGTTGTAAATGCGAATCCAGTAGCAAACATTACTTCGCTCAACGGAAACGCATTCTGCCAAGGCGCTTCAGTTACACTAGTTGCTTCTACAGGCGCTTCATATGCATGGTCTAACGGCGCAATCACACAAAGTGTGACCCTTGCTTCTACGCAAACTGTAACAGTAACGGTAACAAATGCCAACGGCTGTTCAGCGACATCTGCTCCGTTCACTGTAACAATGAATCCTGCACCAGTTGCAACGGTTACAGCTAATGGCCCAACTACATTCTGCGCAGGTGGATCTGTAGTTCTTACGGCACCTACAGCGGCTGCATACCTTTGGAGCTCAGGTGAAACAACACAAACAATTGTTGCCTCAGTTGATGGCCCTTACAGCGTAACCATTACAAACGGTAACGGTTGTACGGCTACTTCGCCTAACACAAACATTACGGTATTAGCTGTGCCAGCTGTTCAAGCGATCGCAGGTGCAAATACAGTTTGTGCAGGATCTACAACAACACTTACCAATACAACTATTGGTGGTGTCTGGACTTCAAACAATACAGCTGTAGCAACAATCGCAGCAAATGGCCAAGTAACAGGAGTTGCTGCAGGAACTGCAACAATGACTTACACTGTAACCAATGCAAATGGATGTGCTAATGCAGTAAGCTTTACTATGAACATCAATGCGGCGCCAGTCCTTACAGCAATTGCTGGTACTGCTACCGTATGTGAAGGCGCAACAACAACCCTTGCAAATGCGCAGGCGGGTGGCACATGGTCTTCATCTGATGTAGCAATTGCTACTGTAGCAGCTAATGGAGTTGTAAGTGGCTTAAGTGCTGGTTCAGCGAACATCACTTATACTTACACGAATGCAGCAGGCTGTACTTCTAGTGTAGCACAAGCTTTAGTAGTGAATGCGCTACCAGTTGCAACTGTAACTACTAGTGGTTCAACTACATTCTGTGCAGGTGGATCAGTAACACTTACTGCTCCTGCTGGAATGACCTATGCATGGTCTACAGGTGAGCCAACGCAATCAATTACAGTTTCTACATCAGGAAATTATACAGTTACAATTACAAACGCAAATGCTTGTTCAGCAACATCTGCTCCAGTAGCGGTTACTGTTAATGCATTGCCTACTGTATCAATTGCAAATATCGGAGCAACAACATTCTGCCAAGGAGGTTCTGTTACTTTGATCTCTCCATTGAATTCTACTTATACTTATTCTTGGAATAATGGTGCAACTGCAATTACAGGTGCATCAAACAACACTTATGTTGCCAATGCATCTGGTTCTTATACCTTAACTATCACTGATGCCAATGGTTGTACAGCTACTTCAGCAGCTATTCCTGTTACAGTGAATGTGCTTCCTGTAGTAACTGCAGCAGCAAACGGCCCAACTACATTCTGTACAGGTGGTTCAGTAACGCTTACTGCAACCGGTGCTGCTACATATGTATGGAGCAACGGTGCAACAACACCTTCAATTACTGTTAATGCTTCAGATGTGATCACTGTAGTAGGAACTACCGTTGATGGATGTTCAGCTACAAGCAATGCAATTACAGTTACTGTAAATGCATTACCAGTAGCTACAATTACATCATCAGGTTCTACTGCATGTCTTGGATCAACTGTGACACTTACAGCAAATGGTGGAGCTACCTATGTTTGGAGTAACAACGCTACAACAGCGAGCATCAACGTAACTGCGGGTAATACCTACACAGTTACTGCAACGAGCGCAGCGGGTTGTACTTCAACAGCATCTGAAACCGTAACATTCAATGCAAACCCTGCAGTTACAGTTACAGCCAATGGCCCTACAGTATTCTGTCAAGGTGGTTCATTGACACTCACAGCAACAGGTGGCAGCAACTACGTATGGAGCAACGGTGATCAAGGCGCATCTACAACTGTAAACCAATCTGGTAGCTACTACGTAACGGTGACCAACGCAGCAGGTTGTACAACTCAGTCTTCTTTGGTTAACGTAACTGTCAACGCAGTTCCAGTTGTTGCAGCAATCAACGGTGCCAACTCTGTTTGTGAAGGCGGCAACATGACGCTTACATCTGCTACTGCAGGTGGTGTCTGGACCTCAGCTAACAACTTCATTGCCACAATCGATGGCGCAGGTAATGTTACTGGTTTGAACGCAGGTTCAACAACAATTACTTATACTGTTTCAGTAAATGGTTGTACGGCTTCTGCTGTTGCTCAAATTAACATCTTGAACAACCCAGTTACACCTACAATTACAGCTAGTGGTGCTACATCACTTTGCCCTGGAGGTTCTGTAGTGTTGTTCGCTTCTAACGCGCCTAACTACCAATGGAGTAACGGTCCTCAAACACCATTCATTGTAGCAACGCAGTCAGGTGCATACACCGTAACTGCGACAGGCCTCAATGGTTGTTCTGCAACTTCACTTCCGGTGAATGTATTTATCGGTGACAACACTGCACCTGTACTTACTGCACCATTGAACGTTACAGTTACACCTAACTTAGGATGTGAAGCAATCGGTGTTGAGCTTGGTACTCCAGTTACTTCTGATAACTGTAGTGTTGCATCTGTAACCAACGATGCACCAGCTATCTTCCCAATCGGAACAACTACCGTAACCTGGACAGTGACAGATGGATCTGGTAACACAACAACTGCAACTCAGTTGGTAACTGTTGTAGACCAAACTGCACCTACAGTATTTGCACCTGCAAATGTGACGGTATCTTCGAATGACTTCTGTGAAGCAACAGGTGTTGATTTAGGCACACCAAATGCAACAGATAACTGTACGAACAACTTGACAATTACGAACAACGCACCTGCAACGTACCCACTTGGCACAACAACCGTGACCTGGACCGTAACTGACGCTGCTGGTAACGTAACTACCGTTGATCAAACAGTAACTGTTATTGACGAAACAGCACCAATTGTATTGCTTGCAAATACTTCAGTTATCCTCGATGCTGACGGAAATGCTACAGTTGCATTTGGTGACCTAGATAACGGTTCTTACGATAATTGTGGAATTGCTTCTGTTGTAATTAGTCAGACTGTATTTGATTGTTCAAATGTTGGTAATAATCTCCTATCGGTTACGATCACAGATAACAGCGGAAATCAGTCTACAGCTCAGGTAATGATTACTGTAATTGCTTCTGATGCTTGTGGCGGCGCAAACGTAGCGGGTCCTTCAGTTCCTGATGCGTTTACACCTAATGGCAACAACTTCAACGATACATGGGTAATTCCAGGGCTAGAAGGATACAACACCAAAGAGTTGACAGTTTACAGCCGCTACGGAACACTAGTTTACTATAGTACACAATACAATAACGATTGGGATGGTACGCTTCTTAATACAGGCACACCAGTTCCGGACGGCACATACTACTACATTCTTAACTTAGATGGTGGTAAACAACTCAATGGTTATGTGTATATCAACCGCGTTAAACAATAAGAAGTCTTAGACAATTAGATATGAAAAAGATCAATAGCATTATCTTGACATTGGGCGTCGTGCTTGTGAGTTTCCAATCACAAGCACAAGACCCGAACTATCGTCAAAACCAGTTCAATGCGCTTATGCTGAATCCAGCACAAGCAGGGGCTAATTCTTATAACGACATCACTACTTTGGCCAATACACAATGGACAGGTTTGCGTGGTGCTCCTAAAACCATGACGCTCTCTGGGAATTTTAACATTCTCAAGAATTTTGGTCTTGGAATGTCTTTATTACAAGACGAATTAGGTCCTGTAAAGTCAACTCAGTTTGCCGTAAACGGTGCTTACCATTTGAAATTGAACAACGATTGGCGTTTGTCAGTAGGTTTAAGAGCCATTGCTAGTAATACTACTGTGAATCTTCTCGATCTCGAGACAAACGTTCCTATGGACCCAGACATGTTAAGCAACATGACAACAGGGATCCAGTTCAATGCAGGATTTGGTTTCTTGTTGTATCACAAGAATTTCTATGTCGGCTTTTCACAGCCGCGTGTAGGAGAAACCTATTTCAAAGATCGCAACATGGATATGTTTGTTGATACACGTGGTGGCTATGTAGGTTACCTCGGTGGTAACATCAAACTAGGTCCGGTTTGGACACTCCGTCCAAATGCAGTAGGTCGTCACATGGTTGGTCTTCCATTTACTTTGGATATGAACATGATCATGTCGCATAAAATTGGATTCGATTTTGGTATGTCTTATCAGTTGAATAGTGCTATTGGTGGTATCTTAGGCTATGACTTCAATAACAAGTTTTATTTGGGTTATTCTTATACGTATCCGGTAAGCAACATGAATACAGTGTCTATTCAATCCCATGAAATTGCTTTGCGTTACAAGTTCAACAATAATGCAAGCCGTTGTCAAGGTCCACGTTTTTTCAATTGATTTAAATGACTGTATTTCGTCAGTTTCTTTTTGTTTTTGCTACGAGTCTCGTAAGTGTGGCGTCTTGGTCTCAGGTTACTAAATCCTTTGATCAATACGATATCAATCTAACTCCAGCTTGCTTCAATACACCTTTTGATGACTTTGCTACGCGTAAGCTAGGTGATAAACTCTTTGTTTTATCTGCCGCTAAAAACGCTTGTGAGGACATCGATATGGATGAATTTGCGAAGAAACCATTCTCAGACCTATTTGAAGTAAATGGCTGCAAATTAGCTGATCCAAGTCTGATGTCAGAAGAGACTAAATCCCTGATGCTCATCAATACTTGTTTTTATGACGGGCCAATTAGCGCCAATGCAAAAGGCGATTTATTGTTTTTCACTAACAATTACGGATCAGATAAAAATGAGAAATTAACGATTTACTTTTCGAACAAAAATGCCAACGGTGAATGGTCTAAGCCTTTGCCAATTCCATTCAACAACGATAAGTATAATGTAACTCATCCCTTCTATGACGAAGCAAATAAGTCACTTTATTTTTCTTCAGATATGCCGGGCGGTGCAGGCGGAATGGATATTTACAAATGTACTTTTGAAAAAGGGAAATTTGGTCAAAAAGAGTTGGTAAGATTTGTGAATACCGACAAAAACGACATCTTTCCAATTGTCTACAAAGACAAATTGTATTTTACTTCTCAAGGTCACAAATCTATGGGCGGTTACGATTTGTTCGTCATGGAAAATCTAGAGATCAAAAGCATGGGTGAGCCGTTTAATTCAGTTCATGACGACCTCGCTATTTTCTTTACTGACGATAAAAACGGTTACATCACTTCCAATCGTGGTACAACCGGTGCTACCGACGACATCTATGCGTTTAAGCTAAAAGAAAAGTTTGTAGACCTTCCACTTGATTACGTTGTTACCGATGCGCAAACCCGTGAGCCAGTTGGCGATGTCACTATTCGTATCCTCAATGATTCAACTGGAATTGTATTGTTCGAAGGAGTAACTAGTGATATCGGTTTGCTTTCTCAAATGTTTGATAGTATTCCTTTGGAATCGAAGGTGCGCTTGAAAATCGTAATGGAGAAAGAAGGCTATATATCTAAAGAGACGATTTTCGATTTGGTAGTGAAGGATTCAACTCGCATTCAAGTAGGATCTTTAGTTGATCTAACGCTAGAACCATTATCACTAGAACAAGAAATTACTGCTTTACTTGGGCTCAAGTCGATTTATTATGATTTTGACAAAGCTGACCTCAGATCTGATGCAATTTTAGAACTCGACAAGGTTGTGCGCTTCATGAACAAGCATCCAAAGATTGAGGTAGAACTCGGTTCACACACTGACTGTAGAGGGCCGGCCGCATACAATCAAGATTTATCAGACCGACGCGCAGCAAGTGCAGCCAATTATATTAAAGCACGAATTTCGAAGCCTGAAAGAATTACCTACAAAGGTTATGGTGAGAATCAGTTAAAAGTAGATTGCCCTTGTGAAGGCAGACTGAAATCTAAATGTTCAGATGAAGAGAATCAGTTGAATCGTAGAACAGAATTTATCATTAAGTCATTAAATATCTCAACAGGTTCTATAAAAGTGGCGCCAAAAGGTGGTGTTCAGGCGGAAACAGGTAACCGTAACTTCGTTGTAAATGACGACGCGCCAGCCGATTTTAGACTTAAGAATTTAGAAGATTCTGAGGATTTAAAAGGTGTGCATTTTAGAGTGCAGGTAGAGTCAGCTAACACACAAATTCCAAATGCTATAGCTAAATTCAAGCGTGAAGATGTCTATGAATACGAGCACGAAAACAAGTTCAAGTATTGTTTGGGAAGTGAATTACGCACTTTAGAAGATGCGGTTAAACTCCAAGAGCAGCTCAGAAAAAATGGTTATCCAGATGCTTTTGTAGTAGCGTTTAATAACAAGACGCGCATCTCAATAGACCAAGCTAAAAAATTACTTACTGGACAAAACAAGTAGCTTGATTTCTAAGCTTCCTCATGTAGGTACTACCATCTTTACCACCATGTCTGCTTTGGCGCAGGAATGCGGTGCCATCAACCTCGCGCAGGGTTTTCCTAATTTTGAGATAGACTCCATACTCCAAGACAGTCTTATAGAAGCAGCAAAAGCCAATGCACATCAGTATGCGCCTATGGCCGGTTTGGTTTATTTGCGGGAGCAAATCGCTAAACTGATTGCACAACAATACAGCATATCAGTTCCTATTTCTGAGGTCTTAGTTACGGCAGGTGCCACACAAGCTATTTTTACGGCTATACAAGCGCTTGTACATGCTGGCGAAGAAGTAGTCATTTTAGACCCAAGCTACGATTGCTATGAAGCGCCAGTTCTATTGAGTGGCGCAATACCAGTAAGATTGCCGTTGAAAGCTAATTTCAAACCGGATTGGAGTCTGATCAGCGCTCATATTAGTTCCCGTACCCGGATGCTCATTATCAATAACCCTCATAATCCGAGCGGAACCATTTGGGACGAGTCCGATTTTTTTGCGCTTGAAGGGTTAATGGCTGAGCATCCAAATTTACTTTTACTCTCAGATGAAGTATATGAGTTCATTGCATTCTCTGACGAGCATCAATCGATACATCAACGCGAACTTATCCGAGACCGCGCTATAATTGTGTCGTCTTTTGGCAAGACATTTCATATCACGGGTTGGAAACTCGGTTATCTCATTTGCCCTTCAGAGCTCATGTCCGAGATCCATAAAGTACACCAATTTTTAGTGTTTTCAGTTAATAGTGTTGCCCAACATGCCCTCGCGAGTTATTTAAATAGCGTAGATGTGGCTAGCCTGAGTGCATTTTACCGAAACAAGCGCGATCTATTCAGGTCGGGTATGGCAAAAAGTCGTTTTGAACTTTTGCCTTCGCAGGGAAGTTATTTCCAAGTTGCTTCTTATGCCAGTATTTCTACCGAACCAGACACCGACTTCTGTATCCGCTTGGCAAAAGAGTATGGTGTAGCTGCAATTCCGTTGTCTGTTTTTAATGCCAATGGTGAAGACCGCCACTTGATCAGGTTTTGTTATGCCAAGACAGACGATACCTTAAGGGCTGCAATCGAAAAGTTATGCAAGATTTAAGCATTGGTATATTGCAATTCAAGCAAAATTGGCTAGATAAACAAGCCAATTTTAAGCATATTCTTACTTTACTTGAAGGGCTGCCAAAGCTAGATTTGCTCATACTACCTGAAATGTTTCATACCGGATTTTCTATGCAAATAGAACATGCGGACAATTGGCAAGATTCCGAAGGACTTCATTTTCTGCTTGAACTTGCAAGGAAACAAGGAACTGCCATTTATACCTCCCTAATGATTCAAGACCAAGATAGCTATTTCAATAGGGGTGTGTTTGTGGAGCCTAATGGGGATATTCATTGCTACAACAAAAGAAAAGCTTTTGGTCTTGGACGAGAAGATGAATTTTTTACACCCGGTAGCCAAGAGGTAATTGTGGCTTACAAAGACTGGAATATAAACCTACAGATTTGTTATGATTTGCGCTTTCCAGAGCTCATTCGCAACCGAATCAAGCCAACGGGTCAACCTGCATATGATATACTTTTGTATGTGGCGAATTGGCCAGAGAAACGCATTGCCCATTGGGACGCACTGCTCAAAGCAAGGGCAATAGAAAACCAATGTTATGTGGCCGCTTGTAACCGTTTAGGAACAGACGGTAATGACTTGGTCTATAATGGCCATAGTCAGGTAATAGACATGTTCGGCAATTATCTATTAGCGCCACACGAACAAGAAGGACTCTTCGTTGTTCATTTAACTAAGAATTCTCTCTCGGTAGGCAGAAAAAGCCTACCTTTTTTGAAGGACGCATAGAAATCACTATCTTTATTACCTAAATACTCGAAAATGAAAAAACTAATACTTTTTGTAAGCGCTCTTGCATCTGTTGCTTATGCTCAGAAAGCACCGCGTATTCAATCTTTTCAAGAGCTTGTAAAGGCTCCAAAAGAAGGGGTTCATGCTATCGCCGATGAAAAAATCTTAGGCGTTACGCTTTGGTCCGACGATTTCTCAAACCCCGCAAACTGGACCCTCGATAATTCAGGTCAGAGCGGAATTGAATTTGGCTGGAACATCAACA
>JBIIZI010000091.1:0-8366 GCA_044346375.1 Crocinitomicaceae bacterium
CAGGGCCTCCAGCTTCATAGCCTTTGGAACCGATTTGGACTAAATTGGTTTTGCCGTCGCTCATTTTTTCTGGGCGAACAAACCAACAAGTAGGATAGCCGCGAACCGCAAATTGTTGTTGGAGTGCGCGATTTTGTGTTTTAATGGCCTCACTTTGTGGTTTATTTTTTGGGAAGTCGAGTTCAACAAGAATAACGTTTTCTTTAGCCCAAGCTTCAAATTCAGGTGTTCTGAACACTTCATTTTGAAGGCGAACGCACCATCCGCACCAGTCAGAACCAGTAAAAAACAACATCATTGGTTTGTTTTCTTTTTTAGCGATGGCGCTGGCTTCATTGACATCGGTGTACCAAGTGAGCGCTGCTTTTTGTGCAAAACTGAGTTGTGCAACAACAAGTAAAGTAAATAGAGCGATAGTTTTCATGTTAAATTTTTTCTAAAGTTAATGATAAACCGGCAATAGACAAAAACCATGCAAAAGTTGCCAAAGCGCGTTTTTGGACAAAATTATTTATATTCGTTTTCAAATTGCGAACCATGAAACTACAACTACTAGCCCTTTTTTCCTTTCTAAACCTATTGATTTTCGCGCAGCTACCTACCCAAACCGTGCGCGGAAAAGTATTCGACAGCGAATCTAATTTCCCACTAGTTGGCGCCAAAATTGTCATTGAGGTCAATGGCCAAAAGTACATGGCTGCAGCCGGAGCAGATGGTGATTTTGCGATTGTGAAGGTACCCGTTGGAAAGCATCAATTAGATGCTTCTGCACCTTTTTACGATGCCCGAACGCTTACCGTTGAAGTAACGTCTGGAAGGGAGCTTATCGTTCAAATTCCATTGCAAGAAAAAGTATCCCAACAACAAGATGTGCGTGTTGTGGGCCGCAAACAAGGAGAGGTGCTCAACGAAATGGCCGTGCTCTCTGCTCAACAATTTAGCGTAGAAGAAACCAACCGTTATCCTGGCTCGCGCATGGACCCTGCGCGCATGGCATCTAACTTTGCCGGCGTAAATGGCGCCGATGACTCCCGCAACGATATCGTGGTGCGCGGTAACTCCCCACTTGGTGTCATTTACCGTGTTGAAGGAATCGACATTCCGAACCCGAATCACTTTGCCATTTCCGGAACCTCAGGCGGCCCTGTTTCGCTCTTGAACAATAAAATTTTAGGCAATTCTGACTTCTTCATGAGTGCCTTTCCAGCTGAATATGGCAATAGTCTATCTGGTGTATTTGACTTGAAATTAAGAAGCGGTAACAGCAACCAACATGAATTCACAGGACAATTTGGTCTGTTGGGTACCGAATTCTTAGCTGAAGGTCCACTCAGCAAAAACAGCAAGTCGAGCTATTTGGTAATGGGGCGTTACTCCACACTCACTATTTTTCAAGCATTGAATATCAACTTAGGTACAGATGCCATTCCTAAGTATTTTGATGGTGCGTTTAAATTCAATTGGATACTTAAAAATGGCGGTCAATTGTCTTTCTTTGGTATGGGCGGAAACTCAGACATCGCTATTGAAATTTCAGCTTTCAAAGAATACACCGAAGATTTATACGGTGAAGGTGACCGCGATCAGTATTTTAGTACAAGCATGATCACTTCTGGTCTGAATTACAAAAAGAGTTTGAGCGAAAAAACTTTTATTTCCTCGACTTTAGCTTACAGCCAAGAAATGCAGCAAACAGATCACAACTATTTGCGCAATCGCCGTTTAGATACGCTCACACAAGAAATTATTTATGATACACTTTACCCAATGATGGCCTATGACTTCAAGGTTCAAAAAATCAGTGGTTATACGGCAATCAATCATAAAATCAACAAGCAACATCTCATCAAAGCAGGTCTTAGTTTTGACCTCATCTCTATGAATTTCTTAGATTCATGTTTGTTCAATCTGGACAATCCTGATAATTATGAATTGCGTTGGAATTACCAAGGCACAGCGGCTATTGTTCAGCCTTTTGTACAATGGAAATGGCGCTTGTCTGATCACATGGATTTCACGGCAGGGGTGCACGCACAGTACTTTACCCTCACTAATAGCATCAGCCCGTTTGAACCTCGCTTAGGTTGGAAATACCGTATGGATAAAGGACAGGCTATTTTTGCGGGTGGTGGTATGCACAGTATGATTCAACCATATTATACTTATGCCTATAAAGTATTGCCAGGAACGAATAACCCGAATAGCAATATCAACATGGATTTCTCGCGCAGTGCGCATTCAGGAATTGGCTATGAAAAATCATTCAATAAAGGTTTCAATATCAAAACAGAAGCTTATTACCAATACCTGTACAATATTCCAGTAACCGTTGCACCATCTTCATTCTCAATGATCAACGTAGGAAGTGGTTTCTCGCGTTTGTTTGTGGACCAACTTCAAAATACTGGAGATGGCTACAACTATGGTTTGGAGTTAACAGTTCAGAAGTATTTTGATAAAACTTTCTTCTTTTTGTTCTCTGGAACCGTCTACGACTCTCGTTACCGTGGCTCCGACCTCGTTTGGCGCAACACTTCTTACAATGGAAATTATGTTGTGAACTTACTCGGAGGTAAAGAATTCAAAGTTGGAGAGCGCAGCGTGATAGGAATTGGCGGTAAAGTTACTGCCGCAGGAGGCAAGCGCTACGGGCTAGTAGACGTCGCAACTTCTACAGCAATGAAAGAAATCATCTTCCAAGATTCCATGTTCAACGAACTTCAATTCCGCGATTACTTCCGTGCCGACCTCAAAATTTCTTGGCGCAAGAATGCCGACCGCGTTACGCACGAATTTGGTTTGGATTTAGTGAATATTCTCGGGACAAAGAATTTATTGACACTTGCTTACCGTCCGCCACTAACAGCCCAAGATTTTGCCGCACAACAGAATGGTACTTTCTTACCTTATTCTGAGAAAACGCAATTGGGCTTCTTCCCTATTTTCTACTATAAAATTGACTTTAGGGCCAAAGCAAAATCTTGAAAGCTAAAGAACTAGGGCTACTCCTCGATAAGCAAGCCTATTCGGAGAGTAGCATGATCTTGCATTTTTATACGCTCGAGCGCGGCTTTCAGTCTTTTATTTTCAAAGGGGCTCTCAAGAAACGCAAGGCGCTCAACCAAATGGGGCTTTATGAAATTAGCTACTTCAAAAGACCTGAATCCGACCTCGGCATTGTCAATCAACTTGATTTCGCCTGGACACCACAGGTCCTTTTTGAGCGTCCGCAAAAGGTATTGTTGGTCTTCTTCATGACCGATATCCTCCAGCAAACGCTGCGGCATCAAGGCCCCGACCCCAAGCTCTTTTATTTTATCCGCGATCAGTTGGTGCATTTAGAAACGACAGATGCGGAAAGGAAATTCCCCACGCAATTTTTGGCACAATACCTCATGCTCTTAGGATATACGCCTTTAGTGGAAGAGGAGCATGCTGCAATTTTTGATTTGCAAAAAGGAAGCTTTTGTCAGGCCTCGCAAGGTGGAGCCACCTGTATTCAAGACCCACAACTAGTGCACTTTTTAAAGGCGCAGTTTTGGCCGAATCCAGAACAAGAATTGAGCAGTAACTTGTTATATAAGGAAGCTTTGCGCATCCTCATTCAGTATGCACAAATTCATTTATCGGGTTTTGACCTCGACAAAACAATGGAAATTCTGCACGATACCCTCTACGATTAAGCACTTCGTTTGTGCTTAGCGTTTTCTGGCAAAAAAATCTTTGAGTAATTGGCTGCATTCGGCCTCCATAACGCCATTTTCTACGATGGTCGCCGGATGGTACAAACTTGTCCCTGTTGCGCTCGCACCTCTTTTGGCATCTCGGGCCGCAAAAACGACGCGGTCTATCTGAGACCAATACAAAGCGCCCGCACACATACAGCAAGGCTCTAAGGTCACAAATAGCGTGCATTCTTTGAGGTATTTAGCGCCTAAATATTGCGCCGCAGCTGTAATTGCTTGTATTTCTGCATGAGCAGTAACGTCTGTGAGTTGCTCGGTAAGGTTATGGCCACGTGCAATAATTTGATTTTTGCAGACAATAACGGCGCCAACCGGAACTTCGTCTGCATCAAAAGCCTTTTGAGCCTCTAAAAAGGCTTGCTTCATGAAATATTCGTCGTTGAAAGGGCTCAGCATAGCACAAGATTACAAACTTTCTCTTAATTTTCAGCCATGAATCTTTTAGACCTCTTTCTTTTTGCACCATTGGCTTATGGCGCCTATAAAGGTTACAAGCGCGGCCTGATCATGTCTTTGTTCATGTTGTTGGCCATTGTTGTGGGGCTTTATGCCGCTTTTCAACTCACTGATGTTGTCGTGGAATGGGGTGAGAAGAACTTACATTGGGAGAAAACAACCCTCATGCCGCTCAGTTTCGTCGTCCTATTTTTAGGAATAGGCGCGGGTATTTACTTTGCTGGCAAACTTCTTGAAACCGCTTTAAAGGTGGTGAAGCTATCCATTCTCAATAACCTTGCGGGAGCTCTCTTGGGCATCTTGCAATGGATGTATTTGGTTGGAACTATTCTCCTTTTTGTACTATCCAATGACCGCAAACAAAAACTCATCAGTTCGGATACGCGTAACGCCTCTTTAGCAATTCCGTTCTATACCGGTATGCTTCAAAATACCTTGCCAAAGGCGAGTGAAACCATTTTATTTGAAGCTTATTTAGAACAAGCAAAAGAACAAATCACCGATGAAAAATAGCAATAGCCGAGTAGTTTTATTTGGATTTTTATTTGTGTTTCTTTCGGGTACGCTTTTCGCAAATCCCGACTCTTTATTTTATCCGAAAAAAAGAACACTTAAGTCTGGCCCTTACTTTGGCTTGCAGAGTGGGCGTTTCTATGCGCTTGAATACGGATGGGAATTGCAAAGAAGAACCCGCGAAGATCTCGTTCATTCGAATACAACAGCCGTGCATCATGGTTTCAACGCTTCCTTTGACTTTTCGCGCTTGAAGCCTATTTTGGGTTACGACATCGGTTTTTGGAGCCGCACCGGCAATTTTGACCTCACTTACGGGCTCAGCGCGGCGGTGCGTACCGACTTGAAGCAGTTGCGTTTTGGGGTTTGCCCAAGTGTGGGCATCAAAGTGTGGCAGCTGCATGTGCAAACGGGCATGTATGTACTCGCTCCGTTTTATGCGCTAGACAACACTTCTTTCAATTCAAATACGTTTTTTATCTCCGCGCGCTTTTTGTTGGTGAAGCATAAAAAAACAAAAGGGGCCAATTAGACCCCTTTTGAATGTAAGTGCAATATAGCTTATAAATCGAACTTGATGCCTTGTGCAAGCGGCAAGGAGTCAGAGTAATTGATAGTATTGGTTTGGCGACGCATGTAAACTTTCCAAGCATCTGAGCCAGACTCGCGGCCACCACCTGTTTCTTTTTCACCACCAAATGCACCACCGATTTCAGCACCTGAAGTACCGATGTTTACATTGGCGATACCGCAGTCAGAACCAGCTGCACTTAAGAAGGCTTCAGATTCTTTGAGGTCGTTGGTCATGATTGCAGAAGAAAGCCCTTGAGGCACGCCATTTTGCATGGCAATAGCTTCATGGACATCACCAGTGTATTTCATGACGTAAAGAATTGGGGCAAATGTTTCGTGCTGTACAATCGCAAAATGATTTTCTGCTTCAATGATACATGGCTTCACGTAACAGCCAGACTCATAGCCAGGGCCACTCAATACGCCTCCTTCTACCAAAACTTTTCCGCCTTCTTTTTGAGCGGCTTCAATGGCGTGGAGGTAATTGTTGACGGCATCTTGGTCAATTAGCGGCCCAACGTGGTTGTTTTGATCGAGTGGGTTACCGATGCTCAATTGCTTGTACGCAGAAGTAAGTGCTTCGGTCACTTTGTCGTAGATAGATGCATGGATGATGAGGCGACGCGTTGACGTACAACGCTGCCCTGCAGTACCAACAGCACCAAATACAGCACCTGGAACCACCATTTTAAGATCTGCACTTGGTGTAATGATGATGGCGTTGTTGCCTCCTAACTCTAATAAAGAACGACCCAAACGCTGCCCAACTGCTGCCCCAACTGATTTACCCATGCGGGTAGAACCTGTTGCAGAAACTAAAGGAACGCGTGTATCGTTGGCCATGAGCTTACCGATTTCGCCGTCGCCGATAACGAGGCCAGAAACGCCTTCCGGAACGCCATTGGCAGCAAAAACTTCTTCGGTAATGCGTTGGCATGCGATCGCAGTAAGTGGTGTTTTTTCAGATGGTTTCCAAACACAAACGTCGCCACAAACCCATGCAAGGGCGGTGTTCCAGTTCCAAACGGCAACCGGAAAGTTGAATGCAGAAATGATACCCACAACACCGAGCGGATGATACTGCTCATACATGCGGTGACCTGGGCGCTCAGAGTGCATAGTGAGGCCGTAAAGTTGTCTAGACAAACCAACTGCGAAGTCGCAGATGTCGATCATTTCTTGTACTTCGCCTAAACCTTCTTGTAAAGACTTCCCCATTTCGTAAGAAACAAGTTTGCCTAGAGGCTCTTTGTAAAATCGAATGCGCTCAGCTAACTGACGCACGATTTCGCCGCGTTTTGGCGCGGGAATTTTGCGCCATTCTACAAAAGCTGCCTGTGCTTTGTCGATGACCTGATGGTATTCAGCTGGCGTAGCCATGGTGACGTTCGCAATCACTTGCGCGTCTACTGGCGATACAGAAGCGATGCTAGCGCCAGAGGTAGTAAGCCAGTTAGCGCCTGTAGAGGCACCTTGGTTATTTTCTTGAATCCCTAATTGATTTAGAATTTCTTTGATTTCTGCTTGGAGTGACATAATGTGTTGATTTTAGGGCAAAGGTAGGGAATTTTTATTGTGTAACTTTGCAACATGAATGACCTTTCTCACGATCCTATTTGCGCGCTTGCAACGGCCAACGGCACTGGCGCAATTGCTGTTATCCGCGTGTCGGGCACTGGCGCAAAAGCCCTCGTTTCAAAGGCCTTTTCTAAAGATTTACAGGCACTGCCAAGCCACACCGTTCATTTGGGCTGGATGCGCAGCGCAAGCGGCGAGCGCCTAGACGAAGTACTCGCCACGCTCTTCGACAACGGCAAGAGCTTTACAGGTGAAGAAAGCGTGGAGCTCGCCTGCCATGGCTCGCCTTATATTCAGCAGTTGCTTTTGCAGCGCTTGGTGGAGGTGGGTTGCCGCTTGGCCGAGCCTGGCGAATTCACGAAGCGGGCATTTTTAAATGGCCGCCTAGACCTTTCGCAGGCCGAAGCTGTGGCAGACCTCATTGCCGCGCAGTCTAAGCAGGCCCACCAAGTGGCCCTGCAACAATTGCGCGGCCGCTTCTCATCGGAGCTGCAACAACTCCGCGAACAACTCATCAATTTTGCGGCCCTTATCGAGCTAGAGCTCGACTTCGCCGAAGAAGATGTTGAGTTCGCCGACCGCAGCGCACTCAAGCAACTTGTTGCCGCTGTCTTGCAAATGGTGCGTCGTTTGGCTGCTTCATTTGAACTCGGCAATGCCATCAAACAAGGCGTTCCGGTAGCTATCGTTGGCGCGCCCAACACCGGCAAAAGCACTTTACTCAATCAGCTCCTTGGCGAAGAACGCGCCATTGTTTCTAACATTGCGGGCACCACCCGCGACGTCATTGAAGAAGTGCTCAACATCGAAGGCATCCAGTTTCGCCTCATCGACACCGCCGGCATCCGCCAAACCACCGAAACCATTGAAGCACTCGGCATCGAGCGCTCCCAGCAAAAAATCGAACAAGCTAAAATTGTCCTTTGCCTTTCAGATGCAAGCGATGTTTCCAACTTCACTGAAACATCCTCTTGGGTAGCTTCCTTGAAAAGCCTGCACCCAGACAAACATATTCTATTGATCCAAAACAAGGCAGATCTTGACCCAATAAAAGAAAACAAAGAATCAAACAGGAGCGATTTACAAATCAGTGCCCTCACAGGCAATGGCATTTCCGATCTTAAAGAAAAATTAGTCAAACTTGTTCTCGGCGACTTCAGCATCCAAGATGAAACAATCGTCTCCAACGCCCGCCACCACGCCGCCTTAGAACTCACCGCCGCTGCCCTCAACCGCGCACAAGCAGGCCTCGATGGCCAAACCACCGCCGACTTCATCGCCATGGACATCCGTGAAGCCATGCGCCAACTCGGCCACATCACGGGTCAAATCGATGTGGATACAGATATTTTAGGTACTATTTTTAGTAAGTTTTGTATCGGAAAGTAACCTACGCAAAACAAACAAATACTAAACGATTAATAAACCAATATAAATCCTTTTAAAATAGGCTTTTTTAGTGTTTACAAGTATAGGTTTCTTTTACTTTGTTACTTGTTT
>JBIIZI010000077.1:0-9298 GCA_044346375.1 Crocinitomicaceae bacterium
CTCTTCTGAAATGCCGTACTTAGTTCCTTAGCTTGACTCATGACACAAACGCAAATACAATACACAAATGTAATGACTATTTGTCGAGAGATTTTCGAAAAAAAAACACTCGACTACGGACTCTCCTGGCGCATCTTGCGACCGAGCTCTTTAACGGACCAACTCTTTATCAAAGCCCAGCGCATTCGCACTATACAAGAAACGGGCAAAAATTTGGTTGGCGAAAGCTTTGAAGACGCCTTTCAAGCCATTGTCAATTATTGTATCATGGCCATTATTCAAGTCCGAGAACCTGCAGGCTTGCAAGACACCATGCAAGCACAAGAAGCTATTGTAAAGTACAAGCAAATTGCCGCAGAGGCACAAGCCCTCATGGAACGCAAAAACCACGATTACGGCGAGGCGTGGCGCGACATGCGCGTGAGTTCACTTACAGACCTCATTCTCAGTAAAATCATGCGCATCAAGCAAATCGAAGACAACGCTGGAGCTACCCAAGTATCTGAAGGGGTGGAAGGTAATTACTTTGATATGCTTAATTACAGCGTTTTTGCACTCATTCATTTAGAAAATTGTTAAGAGGCTGTTAAAGTGCAGCCTTGATGCAAATAGGCGTTTAATTTTACCTCAAAACCAAACACATGCAACCAATAGAACGCTATCTTCCTTGGAGTATCCGCATCCTTATTGCAGGGCTCTTTCTCGTTTCTGCCTATGGCAAAATTTATCCAGATCCTTCTGCATACGGAACCATCTCCATGTTTGAGATCAAGCAGTTGTATCCAATGGGTTTTTCGGTAGAGCTCGCCAAAATTTTCTCCCGAAGCCTTATCGGCATAGAGTTCGGTTTGGGTTTGTTACTGCTTTTCCCTTTTGACCTCAAAAAATGGGTTATTCCTGCACTCATCGCCATGCTTGGCATATTTGTAGTACACCTCTCCATCGAAATTTTCACTACCGGCAACAAAGGCAATTGCGGTTGCTTTGGAGCACTTTTACCCATGACCCCCTTAGAAGCTATCATGAAAAACATTTTATCTATTGGCCTGTTGGCTATTCTTTGGAAACGCTACGGCGCCACACTCCCTGAGCGCTCCAATATTTGGTTTTTAACGACCATTTTAAGTGTCTGCATGTTGCTGATGTTCATCTTCATCCCAACCTACAGGGCTGCTAGAGTTGTAGAAAAAACCGCTGTCACTTCAGTTCCAGATACCACCGAAATGACGCAAGTTGACCCGACGGTAACTGGTTCAGAAAAAACTTCAACTTCATCGGAAATTGGCAAAGACACCTCTAAGGTGGCCAAGCCAAAAGAACTCGGTCCAAAAATGAAGAAATCGGGCTACGAAAAGCACTTTGCAAACATCAATCAGGGCAAAAAGCTGCTTTGTTTCTTTGCGCCAAGCTGCGACCACTGCCGCGCCACCGCCAAACAACTTACTGCACTTAAAAATAGCACCCCTGGTTTTCCTGAAATACAGATCTTATTCATGGACGAAGCCGCTGAAGAAATCCCTGACTTCTTTAAGTTTGCTGGGGCGTCGTATACCTACAAAGTGTTGGATATCATTGATTTTTGGACGGTATTAGGCGGCAACCGCGACGTGCCAGGCGTGGCCTATTTGTGGAACGGCAACCTCGTGAAACTCTACCATGGCCCAGAGGGCGCAGAGGCTTTCAACAAAGAAGACTTGAAAACCCAATTGCAAAAGCAAAAGTTGCGCTGATAAAAGCCTTATTTTCGTTTCATGCGAAAAAAGATACTCGCGGCAAATTGGAAAATGAATTTGACGCAACCAGCAGTCGACACCTGGTTAGATACCTTTCAAACCCTTGACTGGCATTCCTCGAAAGCCGAAGTCAGGATTTATCCAAGCGCCATTTATTTGAAGCAAATTGTTCAGAAGGGTATGTGTGTTGGCGCTCAAAATGTATATTTCGAGACAAACGGTGCTTTTACGGGTGAAATCTCAATAGAGCAACTGAAAAATATAGGCGTATACTCTACACTTCTTGGGCACTCAGAGCGCCGTCAAATTTTTGCAGAAGACAACAATATTATTGTGCAAAAAGTAAAGGCCTGTGCGCAAGAATCATTTCCCTTTATACTTTGCTGTGGAGAAGCGCTTCAAACACGAGAACTCGGCGAGCATTTGCCATTTGTATTAGCCCAACTTACCGAAAATCTTAGACAGTTGAGCGCAACACAACTTCATTTATTGGTTGTGGCCTATGAGCCAATTTGGGCAATCGGTACGGGTTTAAGCGCGGATATCGCTCAAGTCACCGAAATGCATCTAGCCATCCGCAACCATTTGGAGCAACTTTTTGGAGAAGCTGGTCAGCATGTGCCAATTTTATATGGCGGAAGCGTCAATGCCGAGAATGCTGCCTCCATTTTCAGTTGTCCGGATGTAGACGGCGCACTTGTGGGTGGTGCAGCACTTGACCCACACACTTTTCATCAACTTTGGCAAGCTCTCCACTCATGAACTATTACGAACTCCAACTGACGCTTGGTCATTTTGACACTTGGCACGATATCTTTGTGGCCTATTTAGCAGAACTCGATTACGAAAGTTTTGTCGAAGAAGCGCCTCAGCTCAAAGCTTATATTCAGGAAGCTAGTTATAACGGTTCAGCACTCCAGACTTTATTGGGTCAGTTGCAAGAGCAAGGCGCTGAAATTCAAAGTTACGACCTTGCACTACTGCCGCAGCAAAACTGGAATGCCACCTGGGAAGCGCAGTTTGAACCTGTTTTTATTGGTGAAAACTTGCGCATTATAGCGCCGTTTCATGCGTTAGCCCCTTTTGACGGTATTGAAATTACGATCTTGCCCAAAATGAGTTTTGGCACAGGGCACCACCAAACCACCCACCTTATTTGCCAAAACATGCTTTCCATGGACTGGAATGGCAAAAGTGTACTCGATATGGGTGCGGGCACAGGTGTTTTGGCCATTTTAGCAGAGCGCTTGGGTGCCGCTCATATTGTAGCCATCGAAATTGAAGAATGGTCTGCTGAAAACATCCTTGAAAATGTAGCCCTGAACAACAGCCAACGCATCAGCGCTATTCATGGAGGGGCAGAAGCCATTCCTGCAGTGCAGTTTGATATCATTTTAGCGAACATCAATAAAAACGTACTACTTGAGCAACTGCCCAACTATAGCCAGGCAATTGCCGGCGGCGGACTGCTCTTACTGAGTGGTTTTTTCGTAACCGATGCACCTGATCTCGTTGCAGCTGCTGCACAAGTTGGTTTTGAATGGGTCAGAACCGACGCCCGCGAAAACTGGGCAGTTGTGCTCTTAAAAAAAATACAATGACAAAAAAGCTTTTACTGTTCTTGGGCATACTCACTTGTATCCCTCATTTTGTAGCGCAAACCTTTCCGCTTGAACGCGATAAATTTGTCAAGGCTTGGCAGCAACTTGTTTTGGATGAAAGTGCTCAGGGCTATCTCAAAGACCAACTGCCGCAACTGATCAAAGGTTCTACGCTCAACGACACGCAATTTAAAAAACTGCAGGAAAACTGCAACCAATTGCAAGCCAAAGAAGTGCCCGCATATCCTGATCTTCTCGATTTCATGCAAGCCAGCATTGCCATAGTTCAAAACAAAGTAAGCCCAGAATTAGCCAATCCATGGTACAAATATGTATTTGACTACGCTAAATCACCCGATGACAAACTCACCACATTTTTAGATTTCTCAGTCGATTTTTTCAAATATGGCGCCTTGTACAAGGAACGCAGTTTTTCTTGGACAACCCAAGGCGGTAATCTCCGTTGGGTAGAGGGTAAAAAAATCATCATTGAAGCGACGAATGTCAATTTAAAGTGCATTAAATACGATGAAAACAAGCGGCCAGAAGACTCCATTGTGGTTTACAATACTTCTGGAAACTTCGACATCCAGACCAAGCGTTTCGACGGCAAAAACGGTACCCTCAACTGGGAGAAAGTCAAATTACCCAAAAACGAAACCTTTGCCAGCCTCCGTTCTTACAAAGCAGATCTTCAAACCGCCAAACTTAAGGCCGATTCCGTTGCGCTTTCCACACCTTATTTCACCACGCCAATTTTAGGAAAACTCTCCGACCTCACCACCCTAGACTTGGCTGAGCAAGAGTCTGCACCTCAGTTTACGTCTTATGAAAAACGGCTGAAAATCAATGAACTCAGACCACAAATGGACTACGAAGGAAGCTTTACCCTAGAAGGTGCCGACTTCATCGGAAAAGGCGCTGCGGGCAAACCTGCTAAACTCATTTTCAAACGCGAGTCCAAGGTTGTTTTTGAAATTAGTTCAGCGGGTTTTGAGATGTCGCCACAACAAATCTTGGCCCGAAATGCGACTGCCGTATTGCGCTACAAAAACGGCGATTCACTCAGTATCCAAGAGTGCTTTTTTACTTTTGACGAGAAACAACAGCAATTGCGCTTGGCTGCAGCACAGCGCGGCACTGACTACTTCCCATTTGTGGATAGCTACTTTAAATTGTATTGTTATGCGCCGGTCTTGACCTGGAAAAAAGGCACTCCTGATCCGTTCTACACCTTCGATGTCGGTACCGCGCAAGAGCGCAAAATGGCCCGCTTTGAATCCATGAATTACTTCGACAAAGCCCTCTACAGCCGTTTTGCAAGCGCAGGCACCAATGATCCGTTCAAGCAATTCTCGCTTTTAGTCGAAAAACAGGGTACAACCTTATTTACAGAAGGCGAATTGGCCAATGCCATGAAAAAAACCATTGAACAAGTCAAGCCTCTTTTTGTCGATTTATTAGCAGCTGGCTTGCTTATTTCAGATCCACAACAAAAGAAAATACAAGTGAGCCCAAAATTATTGGCCTATGCAGCTGCAGTGCAGGGGAGTGGTGACTACGACAACATTCTAGTGGTTTCAGATTTACGCAAAGTCCAAGACCCCATCTACGCCAGCATCAATCTCGACAAACAAGAGCTCATTTTCAGGCAAGTGGAACAAATTACCCTTTCTGAAGCCCAACAAGTGCGCATTTTCCCAGACACATCGGTAGTTTTTATGTATCAAAATCGCGACATCGGTTTTTCGGGTACCCTTCAAGCAGGCAAATGCGAGATCCAAACCCGATTCTCAAAATTCGACTACGAAAATTTCCAAGTCAATTTGCTCACCACCGAACGAACGGCCTTTAGGGTGCGTCCGTTGCGCAAAGAAGATGGGCAAGCGTCTATTCTTTTATCGAGTGCAATCAACGGCTTGCGCGGCACCTTGCGCATAGACGAACCCAACAACAAAGCGGGCAAGCCCAACGAAAGCACACAGTATCCGATCCTGAGTTCTATTGCACCATCCAATATTTTCTACAGCGATCGGACTATCCTCAAAGGCGCTTATGATTCCACACGGTTTTATTATCAACTCAACGCTTTTGAACTAGATAGCTTAGACAATTTCGCCGAAAAAGCCTTGAAATTAGAGGGCAACTTGATTTCAGCCGGGATCTTTCCAAAAATACCTGAGCCCTTGCGCATCATGAACGACTACTCGCTGGGCTTCATCACTAGTGCCCCTGAGGCGGGTTATCCATTTTATGAGACCAATTCGCGCTATAACAAACAAATTTATTTGTCGCACAATGGTTTGCAAGGCGCGGGAAGTATAGACTTTCTGCACACCACAGCCGTTTCCAAGAAACTTACTTTTCTACCTGACTCCACTATTGGTTTAGTGGCTTTTAATGGTCCCGAACAAATAACGGGCGTGCGTTACCCGTTAGCGAAGTCAGAAAAAGCCTACATGAGTTTTGAGCCACGAAAAGAGCGCCTACGCATTGCCTCTTATGGAGACACACCATTGCTGTTATTCAATGAAGAAGTTCTTTTAGATGGTGCCTTGACACTAGATAAAAAAGAAATGAGTGGCAAGGGCACTTTGTTTTACAAAGAAGCACAACTGACGGCCAACGATTTCAAATTCACAGATGTCGATATCTTCTCAGACAACGCTGCTTTTGCACTGCGCAATCGCTTCTCAGAGTACGGCGAAAATCCGCTGGCTATTCAGTCCGATGAAATGAAGGCGCACATTAGTTTCAAAACACGCGTTGGCGATTTTACTTCCAACGGCACCAAACGCATCATGTTTCCTGCCAATGAATACTATTGTCAGATGGATAAATTTACTTGGTTCATCGATGGTGAATCCCTAGATTTCAAAAAGAACAAAGGCGGAGAAACAACCTTTGAAAGTGGAGCCGATCTTGCTCGCAATAATTTTTATTCAACCAACGACAAACAAGATTCATTGCAGTTCAAATCCTTGAGTGCAAAATACGACCTCAAGCGTCAATTGATCCTCTGTGACGCCGTCGAGTATATCCAGGTAGGCGACGCGCGAATTTTCCCGGATTCTTCAAGGGTACGCATCCGCAAAGCTGCGCTCATGGATACCCTCAAAAACGCGCAAGTTTTGGCCAACTACATCACCAAATTTCATCGCTTTGAGCGCGCAGAATTGTTTATCGCCGGCCGCATGGCCTATAACGGTAAAGGTGTGTATCCATATTATGATCGCGACAGCACTAGAAGCCTGATCAACATGGCCTCCATTGCCTACGTGCAAACCAAAACCATTGCTAAGGGCGAAATTTCAGATAAAGATGATTTCAAACTGAGTCCTGAATTTGCTTATTTTGGAAATGTACAGGTTGAAGCTTCTCATCCTGGTTTGTTGCTGGATGGCTCCACTAAACTGTTTCATCCTTGTCTTTACGATAAATCCTGGATGACCTTCAAAGACACCATTTTAGCCAAGCAAATCCAAATTCCTATTGCTGAAAAACCTCTTGATGCCAAAGGAAATGCGCTGGCGCTTGGTTTTGTGTGGCGCAATACCGCACGTGCGGATAGCATGCGCATTTATCCAGCGTTTTTGTCTCAACGCGTCAGTATAGAAGACCCCATTCTTTTTCAAGCGGCGGGTTATTTGCAATACAATCAAAAGACAAAGCGCTTTGAGGTAGCAAGTAAGGCCCGCTTGTTGGGCGAAGACAGCCTCAGTAATTTATTGGTCCTGGACACCGAAAATTGCGGACTTCAGGGCTATGGAAACATCGTGCTTGGTGTTCCTACCAGTGAAATCGATATCGCGCTTCACGGCAAAATTAGTTACCAAAACGACACCAGAAAAACGAGAATTGTAGCCAATGCCAAAATCACGATGCCACTAGACAACGCTGTCTGGAATGAAATGATTGCGCAGTTTAAGACCTTAGAAACAGCTCCTGAATGGAACATTAAAAAACCGATTGACGGTTTAGCTAATAGTCTTGCAGCTTGGTCAAGTCAGGAAGATGCCCAAGAAGTTTTTAAGGATTTTGATGAGGAAAAACTCAAGAAAATGCCCAATTCTTTGGACCAAAGCCTCATTATTAGCGGCATTGTTTTGGAAAACTTTGGCAGCGATAAACCAAACGCCAAAAAACAAGACAAAGGCCTGCTCAGCACCGCACAAAACGTAGGACTTATTTCCATTAAAGGCACCGCCATTACACAGCCGCTTACCCTAACGCAAGCTTATGTACAAAGTTTTAGCGAAGACAACTTCCCGGCTTTTTATTGGTCCATGGAAACGTTTGATGGCACGCGTTATGTGTTCGATTATACACAAGACCGCAAAGATGGCACCTTAGGTATTTATTCTTCTAATGTAAAATTCATGCAAGCCATTGACGGCATCAAACCAGACAAGCGCAAGACACGAAATTTCAATTACCTCACGACCAATGAGGAGTCTGCTTCATTAATTTTAGCTAAATTAAGGGCTTATTTGTTAAATAAATAAAATCAATGACCCTCTTATTTGTTCTATTAACAGCCTATTTCCTTGGAAGTATTCCAACTGCAGTATGGGTTGGGCGCTTCTTTAAAGGTATTGATATCCGTGAACACGGTAGCAAAAATGCAGGCGCCACCAACACCTTTCGTATTCTCGGAAAGCGCTTTGGCTGGATAGTCCTTTTGACCGACGTCGCCAAAGGAACAACCGCTGCTTGTTTGCCTTATTTCTTAGCGCAATCTGCGTTCGTCGGCTACAAAGATGAATTCTTGATCTTGCAATTAGTCGGTGGCTTTACGGCCGTGGTCGGTCATGTCTTTCCCATTTTCGCACAATTTAGGGGAGGGAAGGGCGTTGCCACATCCTTGGGTATCGTCATAGGTATCAATCCGCCAGCAGCTGCAGTATGTCTTTCTCTGTTTTTGGTGGTCTTTCTAACCACGCGCTACGTTTCTTTGGGCGCCATCATTTCAGCACTTTGTTTCCCTTTGGTTTCGTATTTCTTTATCCACAACGATACCCGCATCATGATCATCTTTACGATCGTGCTCGGAACCCTTGTCATTTGGGCTCACCGCAAAAATATCGAGCGCTTACTGAAGGGGACAGAAAACCGCATGAACCTTTTTGCTAAAAAATCGTAACCCTATAGGTTATTCTACTTATAGTGGGTAAAAAAAGGCTATTTTCTTTCTTCCTTTTTGTTTTGTTCTTGTGGCAAAACCATACAGCTGTGGCACAAAGTCAGTCGAGCGTTGAAAAACGAGCAGACCAAGCCTTTGCGCAGCAAAACTACAGTGCTGCCCTCACCGATTACCGTCAATTGTTGGCCAAAGATCAGCAGAATCCAAAGCTAAATTTTTGTTATGGGGTCTGCATTTTTGAAGTTCAACAGCATTTTGAAGCCGCCAAATATTTCGATGTTGTGCTCGGCCTCAAACAAATCCCAAATCCTCTACTATATTACTACCGCGCTCAAATTTACCAAGAACAGTATTTCTTTAATCAGGCGCTTGAGGCCTATGAGACCTACCAGAAACTCACCCTAGAACAAAAAAACAAGAAAGACGTGAGCGCTCAAATTGCCGAATGCAAACGCGCGCTAGAAGAAATCACCTCCTTTCAGCGTTTGCCCTTGCTCTCCATAGCCACCACCCAAAGTAAAAAGTTCTATTTGACCTATCCTTTTGGCTCCGAAGACTACACTTTTTACGAAGCACCTGAAGTCCATAGTAAAAACAACACCAAGCACCAACACATTCCTGTCTACGCCTACAAACGCGGCATGAAATACCGCATATTAGCATCTTATGGGCCTAAAGGTGATCAGCTCGATTTATACCTGCAGCGCAAAGATGCCAACAACAATTGGGGCGAGCTTTCGCTTATTAGTGGCGGTGTCAATGGTTTGCTTTCCGATGAAACTTACGGGTTTTATGACCCCAACACGCAGGTCTTGTATTTC
>JBIIZI010000065.1:0-10560 GCA_044346375.1 Crocinitomicaceae bacterium
CATTTAATTGCGTTAAGAGAATAAGTGCCGTGAGCAAAGTAGGAAGGGTGGCAACTTACAAGACGCAGGCGGATTTGACTGCAAAGATACAAAAAACTTACTGATGACGCTTGGTGGGTTGCCAAACAGAAGAGCGAATGCCTCCAAAAAAGCGAAACATCCCGATTAGTAAGGCCATATTCATGCTGACAAAATGAATGATGTAGCGCAGCCAAACGAGTTGAACACCCTGACGACGCGAAAGGTAGTCGACAATAAATGTTATGGGAATGAGGAGCAGCCCGAAATAAAGCAATTCGTAAAACCAGGAATTGTCGTGATTTTGAATGATTTGAAGGGCCATGGCAACTAAAAACACGGGTAATGTCCAGCGCAATACTTTGTGCGAGAAGAACGTGAAGGATATCCAGTTGAACTGTAGAAGCAAGCGCCAAAAACGTTTGAGGTTTTGAAAATTACCCGAAGAGATGCGGATTTTGCGGCGGAATTCAATGAGGAGGTCGTTGGAGACATCTTCGAGCACAATTGCTTCGGTTTGGGTAACACTGCGATAGCCTTTCTCGATGCAAGTCATGTTGATATAGAAATCATCGACTAAGAAATGTTCAGGGATTTTTTCGAAGCATTTTTTACGAAAAGCAAAACAACCGCCAAAAGGCCCCATCATGGCGCCCCAAAGTTTACCCTCTGCTTCTTTGATCAGGACCTCTCCGGCAATGTAGGTCGACTCCGGCATAGAAATACCAGTGTTCTTAAGGCCGTAGTGTTTCATGGTGGAATCTACCAAGCCAATTTGCGCATCTGAAAATGGCGCTTGAAGCTGTAGCAGTGTTTGTTCGGTAAAGAGCACATTGGCGTCTGTTAGCACAATGATGTCGTGTTGTGCTTTGGGCACGAGCGCATTGACAATTTTGATTTTGCCTTGCCGCTCATTAAATTGAAATACCTGACAAGCAGCAAATTTAGTTTGGTATTCTGTTGCGATCAGGGCGCTGAAGTCCGAGCTGTTGTCTATGCCAATAAGCAATTCTATTTGCTCTGCTGGATAATTGCAAGCAAGTATGGAATCTAGTTTGTCTCGGAGTACTTTTTCTTCGTTGTGGGCAGCAATGACAATGGTGAGGGAGGGAAGAACACCTGTTACCGGATAAACTGTTGCATTTTGTTGTTTTTGAAGCAAAAACTTCAATATGTAGGGGTAAACAAGGTAGCTGTAAAGTAAAAAAATCAGACCAAGAACAAATAACAACTGGAGCATATGGCAATATTAGCGATTATTTTGAAGTTCTTCGAGCATTTGTAAAAGTTGTCTTTGGACCTCCTTGGCTTCGAAATGACGCTCAAAGTAGTGTAAGAAATAATTTGCACGTTCTATTAATCTTTCTTGGTTTTCAAAGAGTACTAAAATATCAGAAAGAAATGCATCTTGATCTTGCTGAACAAGCTTGGGTTCTAAATCAGGTAAACCATCTGCAGATTTCCTGCTCAAAACAATTGGAGCCCCTACACTCATGGCTTCTAAGATCTTCATTTTGACACCGGAGCCAGATTGCAAACAACCCACGAAAATGCCATGGGTGGCTATGAATTCTTTGGCGTCCGGAACAAAACCATGTACCACAACGCCAGGTTGTTGCCAGTGCTTGTTAAGTTCAGCTCCTTTGCCAGCAATATGAAATGTAATGGCTGGATACTTTTGTTTGAGCGCAGGAAAAATTTGAGCTAAAAACCAGTCTACGGCTTCAATGTTTGGCTGCCAATTGAAAGCTCCTAGAAAACAAAGCTGTTGACCCGCTAATGTACTCTGCTGTGCTGGATGCGCTATAGAAGCAGGCAAATATCGACAAGCTGTGAGGGTCTGGCCTTCTATGATGGATAAATCTGTGTCCGAGATGGTTAAAATCAAGTCTAACCCACCTTGGTCTTCACTCCAAATGCTGCGCTCCGCCCATTTCAAACTATAGGCCAGTTGGTTCAGGTACCATTTTTTAGGTAAATTCTTGGTGTTGCCAGCGAGGTCTTTCCAGATTTGATGCTCGATGTTGTGCGCGCGGTAAATAAATTTAGCTTTGGAATAAGGCCTTAAATTGGGTGCGTATACCGCTGCAAAAAGACTTTCAAAGATGACAAAATCGTAATTTTCTTTTTGGAGTTCTTGCTTAATGGCTCCGTGTACTTCGGTGCTTTTGAAACGCGTCAGGTTGTAAGATTCTTGTCTGAGCAAAGCTAAAATGGCACCATAAATGGTTACGCCAGTATCTACAAAATGAGGCGTCACTTTTAGTTTGTCGTGTTGAAGAAAAGAACTGCTCTCAAATGGATGCTTGGTGGTCTCGATGCTGTGATAGCTGATTTTACTGACTTTCTGAAGTGAGAGTAGGTCCTCGAGGAGCCTAGCCATGGCCAAGCAGCCGCCATCTAAAATGGGGTAGGGCGGTTTATGGCTAAGGATCAGGATTTTCAAGGTTAGTAAATTTAAACGGATAACGCTTTTTTGGTAAAGAAAAACGCGACTGGCGTAAAGACAACAGCTGCCATCCACATGCCAATAAAGGGTGTTACCGTGCCGGTGTCTGCCAAGTTGTCGCCAACCGAACTTAAAATGAAATACAGCATAAAGATGAGCGCTGCAATAACAACAGGCGCGCCAAAACCACCTTTTTTAATGAGTGCACCCAATGGAGCCCCAACAAAAAAGAGGACAATTATGGCGTAGGTGAGGGCAAACTTACGGTGGAATTCAATCCAGTAAAGGTCGGTTTCTCTGTCAAGTGTTGTTAGGAATTGTTGTTGGTTGTCTAATTGTTGTTGGTTGCGTCTGATTTTCGAAATGGCCAAATTATAAGCCAATTGTTTGTCATTGGCGCTGAGTTGTTTAACGGAAATTGGTTCAATCTTTTCTTTGGTTCCGGACGCAATACGGGGATCGTTGTTGTTTGCTTTTTGAATATGTTGATTGAGACTTAAAAAACCAAGTGCACTTTGCTTGACAAAGTTGTCGAGCAAGCGCGTTTTTTTAACTTCAATGGAGTCAATGGCAGCGTCTATCTGAAATACATTGAGCATTTCGTATTTATCGGTGAATAGGTCTTCTTTGGAGCGGTTGAGGTCGAGCCCTTCGAGGTCTAATTTATAGACGCCTTGATCAAATGTAGACACCCTAGATGGTCGGTCCGACGGGTTGCTAATGCTGTTGTTGGGCAAATACATTGGGTTTTGGAGGTCGAGCTCTTCTAAAATGTGTCCATTCTTTAAATTCAAGAACACAAACCTGCCGTTTACTGACTTGTAAACATTTGCTTCTTTGGCGCGTACGGTGCGCAATTGCGTTGGCTGCGTGTAGTCGTGGATCGTGACGCCCAAGCATTGATTGCCGTTGAGCGAATCTATTTTAATAGCATAACCTTCAAAATGCTTGGAGTAGACGCCAGGTGTAAGGATGGTGGCGATTTTCTTGTTTTGAATATCGTAGATGAGTGTGTGCCATTTCAAATTGGCCGCCGGAATAACGTAGTTGGCAAAAAAGAAAGTGGCGGCTGCAATGAGCAAAACAATAACAATAAGCGGCCGCATGATGCGCAACAAAGAAAATCCACTTGCCTTTAAGGCGGTGAGTTCGTTGTGTTCAGCTAAGTTACCAAAGGTCATGAGTGAGGAAAGCAATATAGCCAAAGGAAGTGCCATTGGGATGATTCCGGCAGAAACGTACATTAAAAGCTCAAGAATAACCCAAACACTTAAGCCTTTGCCCATGAGGTCGTCGATATAGACCCAAAAAAACTGCAATATGAGCATGAACATCGAGATCAGAAGCGTCACGATAAATGGTCCGGTAAAAGACTTAAGGCTAAACAGAACGAGTCGTTTCAAGCGCGTAGTTTAGGGCAAATTTAAGCAATAAAGCCGAACCTTTGGTTTAGAATTGAAGGTTGGATTAGGCGCCGATGATGCGTTTGAGATCGGAGATGGCTTGGTTCCAGAGGGCCGCACTGCTTTCTTGATCTGAAGGTGTGGCGAAATCGGTGATGTGTAAAATAACGGAGTTGGTCATTGGGTCGACGATATAGGCCAACTCAAAATAGGTATCGAGGCCTTCTTCTTCGTCTTCTAGCCATTGAAAGCGAATTTTGGTGTTCATTTTGAGTTGAAGCAAGCGCGCTGGCTCGGCATTGCCATCCCATTCAAAGGTGTAGATGTCGTCAGAGACCCTAACGTCGTCGGCAAACCAATCGGCTAGGCCATCGGGGGTGCTGATGAGTTTATCAAGGACGCGCGGATTTGTTTTGAGGAGAAACTCAAGCTTGTATTTTTCTTTCATTGACCCCGGTATTTATTGTTACATTTGCCATTCTTTAAATCTACAAAATTTTCGCCAATGTCTGAACAAAATCAGTTGGAAAAGCTAGGAAATCAGTTTTTTAAGTACCGCGGACAAATTCCTGTGCTCTTTTTTTTAGTTGCTTTTGGCCTGATGCATTATTTCCCAATGCGAGAAAACTGGCTCAATTCATCTTATACAAGCGTGGCAATTGGCTTGGTTGTTCTTGGTCATCTCATTCGCGCGCTTGCTGTTGGTAAACGTGCCGCACACACCTCAGGGCGCAACCGCGACGAACAAGTTGCTGAAGCACTTAACTCTACCGGTATTTATTCGATGGTGCGCCATCCACTTTACTTAGGCAATATTACCACCTACATCGGTTGGGCTGTATTTACGGGCATCGATTGGTTGGTTCCGGTATTCCTCGTCTTGTTTGTAGCTTATTACCGCCTGATCATCTTTGCTGAAGAGCAATTCTTGACCCGTAAATTTGGCCAAGACTACCTCGACTGGAGAAAGCAAACACCGCTTTTATTGCCGGCCTTCTGGAAATACAAAACCAACAACCAACCTTTTTCTTTAAAAGTAGTAATGGAAAACGAATATTCTGGCTGGGCAGCATCCATGACCACAGCTTTTGTGTTGGTGTTATTTCAAAACTACGTGTTGGGCACACTCCAAACCAATCAAAACATGCTCGTGGCGATGGCCCTGTTTATTGTGATTTTTGGTTTTGGCATGCGCTACCTCAAAAAGAAGACCCGCGTTTTCAAAGTAGATTAACGCTTTAATAGCACTACTGCTGAAGGTCAAAAACCTGTCTTTGCTGCAAACTACGCCCAAGCGTGAGCTCATCGGCATACTGCAATTCAGAACCCACAGCGATTCCTCTAGAAATGCGCGTAACGAGTAAGTCGTAAGCCTTTATTTTCTTGAAAATATAAAAATTGGTGGTGTCGCCTTCCATGGTGGGGCTGAGCGCCAAAATGATTTCTTTAGGTTGGTCTTTTTCAATGCGAACGGGCAAGCTTGCAATATTTAAAGCTTGTGGGCCAATGCCATCCATTGGCGATATGAGCCCACCCAGCACATGGTACATCCCGTTAAAAGTGCTTGTCGATTCGATAGCCATGACATCTCGGATGTCTTCAACCACACAAATTATGGAAGGGTCTCTTTTAGGATTGCTGCAGATGCCGCAAACAGGGGTGTCTGTGATGTTTCCGCAGTTTTGGCAGCGCAAAACTTTATCTTTTAAAGCGCTTAAGGCAGAGACGAAGTCGTCGATTTCGACATCGTTGCGCTTGAGTAAGTCCAGCGCCAAACGAAGGGCTGTGCGCCTGCCAACGCCCGGTAAACTCGCTAATTGGTCTACGGCCTGCTCTAGATAAACCGACGGGATTTCCATGGCCTAAAATTAACGAAACTTTTGATGCCCGCTGCTGCGCAAAACACTAACTTTGCAACATGGCTATCAAGGAGCTCAATATCCGCAATAAACGTGCACGCTTTGAATTTCACCTCGATGAAGTTTTCGAAGCGGGTATTGTATTGACCGGAACCGAAATCAAGAGTATACGCAACGGCAAGGCCAGTATCCTCGAAGCCTACGGCTTATTTGATAAAGGGGAGGTGTGGTTGCGCAACATGCACATTACCGAATACGAAAACGGGTCCTTCTATAACCACAAACCCAGAGCCGATCGCAAACTATTACTGCAGCGCAAAGAAATTGTGCGCATCGAGAAGTTTTTGAAAATCAAAGGCCACACCCTTGTGCCGCTCAAGCTCTTTTTATCTGATAAAGGTTGGGTAAAGCTCCAAATTGCATGTGCAACGGGCAAGAAACTCCACGACAAACGCCAAGATCTCAAAGAAAAAGACGACAAGCGCGAAATGGACCGCATGCTCAAACGTTGAATTCAAGCCATAAAAAAAGCTCAACAATCTTTGCTGAGCTTTTAAAAAAGTCGTTTGGACTTAATCTTTAATGACAGGATACCCCGGGAATTTCTTTTTGTCAAAAACAAATTTGGTATCGTCGATTTCCGGATTGGCTGTAAACTTAGTGACTACGTAGGTCATGACAGTTCCGTCTTTGGCTTTCATGCTCGCTTTCACGAGTTCATTACCCGCTTTGGAAATGTATAAAATGATGGTGTGGTATTCTGCTTTGGAAGGTACTTTCGGATAAAGATTGATGACGTGCACAGCCTCGCCGTTGAGTTTGTCTTCGTGATCGTATTTGTTTTTGAAACCGGTTTCCCAGATGGTCATGAGGCGTTTGGGATTGATTGATTCTTCGTCATCGGCACTGGCATCTGATTCGTAGACAGAACGTTCGTCCTTGACGATAGTCCAGGTTTTAACGCCATTGCAAATCATGGTGTTTTCACCGTAAGATGCATAAAATTTGTTGCCTTTGACCCAACCTTTGCCAATTTCGTTTTCGTTGGTCCCGGTTGTGCTGTTTTTCACACTCGCATTGAATTCGATGTAGAAGGATTTCATGCCCTTCATTTTGGTCGATAATTTATCGAGGATACCCTGAGCTTTAGCATCTTGGCCCATGGCGTTGATGCTGATCAGACTTAAAACAAAAACGAGTAAAATGCGCATAATCATGAATTTCTGTGCAAATATCATAAATTATGCCAAATCAGCGAAATCTTTATGCATTTCAACTCCACTATTCCACGATAATTAATGAATGGTTGCTAATGAGTTGGGTGCTATGGATCTGTAATACATAAGTTCCGGGCACCAGGTTTTGAGGAAGTTCAAAATTGGAGTCTGAGTCAATGCGCAGCACTTCCTTGCCTTTCATGTCGAGTAGGCGTGCAAAATTGGCTGCAGGACCACTCATATGAATGGTGCTTCCGGGGCAGGCCGGATTCGGATAAATTGAGCGTTTTGCCACTTGAACGTCGTTAAGATTTGCCAAAGAACCAAGATTGATGTTGTCTAGGTAAATGCAATTACCCCAACCACCAATGTTTCTGAAGGCAATTTGTACATTACCAAGGTTGGCATAAGTACTCAAGTCAACGGAATCTTTGCGCCATTGCGCGCTTGTTGGTGTAAAAAAACTTTGGTTATCTGGAGAGGTCGCTAGCATTTCTCCACCTTTGAAATACAACATTTGTTCGGTCGCAAAACAGTCGGTAGAAACCACCACTTGCAAGGAGTCGGAATAACCGCTGCCCCAGCGCGCATAAGCCACATCAAAATAGAGATAAGGTTGTATAGACAAATAACTGGTTTCAATAGGCATAACTAAATCGTCATAACTTCCCTGTGAATCGATGTCGTAGTTATTGAAAAAAGTTGCTTGCGAAGAAGCGCCAAAACCTCCTGCCGAGGTTGAGAGTGTCCAGGTGCCACTACCATTATGATCTATTACACTCCAACCCAGCGGTAAAAACTGTTGTTGAAAATCTTCTTGAATGCCGGTTTGGAAGCTAAACATAGAAAGCGTTACATACAAGGAATCGGTGTCGGTGTGGCCATTGGCATCGGTGATTTGCAAAATAGCGAGGTGCTGCCCGGGGCTTTGAAAATAAACCGCCGGATTGCGCAAATTCGAAGTACTTGGGCTACCCGTTGGAAAGCTCCAGTTCCAGGATGCATTCTGATGACTTAAGAAAGAGTAGTCGTCGAAATAAAAAGAGTCAATGGCGCAAACTGCAGTCTGGCTGAGTTTGTCTACGGTAATGCGCGCAATAACCTCACTAGGGTTCTCGACTAAATTACTTTGGTAAATGCCTTTGCCATAGGAGGCCAAACGGATCTTTTGATCGCGGTAAAAAGGTTTAAGGATATTGCCGTTGGTAAAAAGTGGCAAGCCATTGTTCTCTAAACTGAAGTTGGTTTGGTTGTTGCGGTAATAAACGGCTTTATTGGTTGCAACATAGATGCCGCCATCGGTGCCCGCAATGTGCACGAGCGCCTGTACGGACTCGTTGTTGAGCAAGCTGCTCGTGAGGTTGTTCCATGAACCACCGCCGTTGATGGTTTTGAAGACTTTAAAGCCATTTGCGCCGCTTGGATAGGCCAACCAAAGTTCTTGCGCGTTAGCAGGGTTGAGGGCGAGTAACATGCGGCTTGAATTGCCTGAAGGAAGGGTGAGTTGCACCCAGCTGAGGCCGCCATCGGTTGTTTTCCAGAGTTTGCCCGTGCCACCACTAGCTGCTTTTTGATTCAAATACATGATCTGTGGGTTGTCTGAGGCGATTTCAATGTAATTCACACGTTCATTTGGATTAGAGCCAAAAGTTTGAACAAGCTCGAAGGAGGCGCCTTTATCGGTGCTTCGGTACAGCTTGTTTTCCTTACCGGTGTAGGCAATACCGTAGCAATTCGGATGAAAAACAAGTTCTGTAGACTCCGCAGCCCAATAACTTTCATTAGGGTCGATGCCAAAAGATGCATTTTGAATAGCGCCATCCAAGGTAGCCGGAATGCGCTTGCCATCTACGTCTGAATAATAAGTAAGCTTGTTATCGCCAGGATTGACATACCCTGTCGGCGCTTCGCCACCCCCCAATTCTAAGAAGTTTCCAGCTCCGTAATTTTCATGATGCGCTAAATTGCCATTGTGATAGAGCCCGCCTACCAATACATCTTCGTTCCAACCGTTATCGAAGCCCCAGTAATCAGAACCATGAACCCCCGACATATAGAAATCAGGTTGGGTTGTGACAAAATCAGTGCTGTGATAGATGCCGCCATCGGTGGTAATCCAGGTGTGGTTGCCCACAACGCGAAAGTCTTGGTTGTCGACGTGCAAATTCAGTGGCCCGCCTACATAACCTGAAACGGAGGCAAATGTAGCGGCGCCGTCAAGGCTTCGATACAAATTGAGCCCACCAATGAGCATTTCATCGGCGTTGTTGGGATTGGCTACAATAGCACAATTGTAAAAACCTTGGTGGTAGTTCCAAGTTGGAGTTCCCATGGCTAAATTTGGATGCGCACTAGAATACGGGCCACCAATCGGGCTATTTGGTAGCGTCCAGCTTTGGCCGCTGTTGTTACTGCGGTACAAACCAATGTAACCGTAATCATTGGGTTTGGCATCGCCAATTAGATAGGCATAAACTCTTTGTGGATCGGCAGCACTCACGGCCAAACGACCGCCGCCATCTATGCGGGCTGGGTCGGTAGAGGTATACCATCCGGCATCTTGTAGGGTCCAGGTAAGGCCGGCGTCAGTGGATACAAAAAACTCGCAACGGATCAGGCTCGGGTTGTTTTTGAGTAAATAAAGCGTTTGGGTGCTCCCTGGTTTTTGCTTGATATCGTAGGATTTCTGCGTAAAAATTTGAGTCCAGTTTTGGGCGGCGTCGGTGCTGCGGTACAAGCCTTTATCCGTGGCTGCTAAAATAATGTTAGGGTCGGAGGGTAAAATATAAATTTCATTGACGTTTAAGCCCGAGCTAGGAAGTGTGTTGGTCCAGTTGAGGCCGCCATCGGTACTTAAAAACAAACCGCTATTGCCGCCTGCGATAACAAAATTTGGATTGCTCGGATGTACTTCAACAGCAGTTACACCAGAGCCAAAATCGATGTTTTTAGAAGACAAAACCCAATTTAGGCCACCATTGCTGCTTTTGTAAACCTCACCTGGTTCGGTTCCGCAGTAACACACAGCCGTTTGTGCCGCACACTGGTCAAAACTGTAAATATTCGTTTGTCCGGAACCCTGAGTTAAGCCTTCTTGATAGTTGGTGATGGGACCAACGATGGTCCAATTGCTTGTTTTGTTTTGGGCACCTTGTTTTTTGAAATAAAGCGCCGCATCATTTTGAATTTGGACTGGTGTGGATGTTTTTACATAACCCAATTCATCGGTTAAATATTGATTTTGACGCATCCAGCGCTTGTAGTATTGTGTGTGGTAGCTTTTTTCAAAGGAATGGACCCTATAATAGTTTTGGTAGGCCTGACTCACTTCAAAAACATTTGGGTTGTCGGCGTACATGAGTTGCGCCCAGTGCGGCAAACCTGATATTTCGGCAGATGAGGGCTTGTGCATTTGCTGCGCAGCAACCATATTTGAAAACAGGAAGAAGGAAGCGAGAAAAGAAATGTAAAACTTGACCATACTATTGATTTGATGGTCCAATTTACGATAATTTATCCAATGAATCTTGTTCGCTCATCTGCATTTGGCAAATAACAGCTTGTGCGTTTTCCAAACCATTTGTAGCGGTGTTTGGCTATAAAAGCATAGCATA
>JBIIZI010000089.1:0-8594 GCA_044346375.1 Crocinitomicaceae bacterium
GGTGAGAGAGGTTTTTATCGAGTTTGGTGTAGTTGCCTAAAAGCCAAAAAACCTTGGTGTCTGGGAAGTGTTGGGCCAGTTCTGAAATTTGATCAAAGGTATCGTAAGGATCTGTTTTGGCACCTTTGCGCACCATTTTGCGATCCATTACCCTTTCAGTTCTGCGGTAAAGCATGTCTTTGCAATTGGCAAAAAAAGTTCGAATGGTGTTTTTGTGCGCGTATGCGAAGGTGTTATCGATGTCAAAAGTGGGCTGAAAATGAAAGCGTGGTTGCTGTGCTAGAAGCTCTTGGTTAAATGCTTGACCCAAATATTTGATCAGTGCCTCACTCCAAATGTCGCAAATAGGAACCTGTAACCAATTGTGTGTAGCTGCAACAGAGGCGCTGGCTTGAAAGCGTTCAAGGGCATCGGTCTGGATGCTTTGGTATTCTTCCATGCGGCTCAGTAAGTAAAAGATGCTGGCGAGTAGATCTGGTTGTCCGTTGAAGCTAAGGCACTCGGTGCCATTGAAAACCCCTTTTGTTGGCGTATCCTTGAGCAATTCATCATCAAAGAGCAAAGTTGCCGGAAGCAACTGAATAGCGTCTTCGAAATCTCGATTCGAGTAGTTGATTTTTGGTCCGGCTGCAGCAATAAAAGCGATGCCGTCGTTGGTGAGCTGATAAGCAACCTTCCTTTCGGAAAATACAAACGACAATGTGTAGAGTAGCCGCTCGGTGATATATTCTACGTAGATCAGCACTAGAGAGCAGTCAGGATTTTTTCGCAGATAAAGGTGGCTGCATGGCCGTCGCCGAAGATATCTGAGCGTGTTTGAATAGGTTCCTTGAGCAAAATAGTAGCAGCAGTTAATATTTTCTCTTGGTTGGCTCCGGTTAATATAGCCGCCCCTGCTTCCACTACCTCTACCCATTCGGTTTGTTCGCGTAAAATGACGCAAGGTTTGGCAAAGAAATAAGCTTCTTTTTGAACACCGCCGCTATCGGTAACAATTAACCTTGCATTTTGCTCTAAGGCGATCATGTCTAGAAAGCCTGCAGGTGGGGTAATCAAAAGTTTGTGTTGTGCGGCAATTCTGTCTTGAAAGTCAGGACTTAAGAGTGTTTCGATTTTGTTTTTGGTGCGCGGATGAATGGGCAGCACAACACTCAGTCCGGTTTGATCAATGAGTGTAAGTAGGGCTTCAAAAATGGCTTGTAGCGCAATAGGGTCGTCTGTATTGGAGTCGCGGTGAATGGTACATAAAATATATTGCTCAGGGGTAAGTCCTAGCTGCGCGAGTAAAATAGATTTTTCCTTGCTGAGCGCTGCAAAATACAAACTGTTGTCGTACATGATGTCGCCGCAATGGTAAATATGAGGTGAGTCTATGGTCGCTTTTCCTTGCAGCTCAAGTTCAAAACCTTCCTTGGCTAAATTTGTCATGCCGGCTTTGGTCGGAACAAATAATAAGGTGCTCATGTGATCGGCGGAAATGCGGTTGATTTCCTCGGGCATGGCTTTGTGAAAACTGCGCAAACCTGCCTCTATATGTACAACAGGGATGTGGATTTTTGCTGCTGCAAGTGCTGCTGCGATAGTTGAGTTTGTGTCACCGTATATGACAACCGCGCTGGGTTGCTCTTTGACCAAAATAGCTTCTATACCGCTGAGCATAGCGGCAGTCATGTGGCCGTGTGAGCCGCTGCCAACAGCCAAATTGTAGTGTGGCTGAGGAATGCCAAGTTCTTCGAAGAAAACGGCCGACATATTTTCATCGTAGTGCTGGCCAGTATGCACTAAAATTTCATCTAGTTGTGAGGCGAATTGCGCTTGTATAGCACGGCTGAGCGCTGCAGCTTTGATGATTTGAGGTCGCGCCCCAATGACGGTTAAAATTTTCTTTTTGGACATATTAAAGGATGCCTTCATCGGCGAAGCTAAAATAGCCATTATCTGTGAAAATGACGTGATCTAAGAGCTTCATGTCTATGAGTCTAGCAAAATCCTTGATGTCTTTGGTCAGTGCTTCGTCTTGTTGGCTTGGCTTGCGTTGCCCACTCGGATGGTTGTGACACAAAATTAGTCCCGTCGCTGCGCAGCGCAGTGCTTGCTGAAAAATACGTTTTGCATCTGCAATCGTACTATGCCTTCCACCGATACTCAATTGCGAAATCTCTAAAATTTCGTTCGAAAAATTGAGGTACAATACAAAAAATTGTTCGTGGTCGAGGTCGGCAAGTTGGACTTGTAGCAAGTCATAGACGTCTTTGGAGGTTTTGATGCTGCGCCGTTGCCGTACTTCGGCACTCTGGTAGCGTCTACTGATTTCAAATACGCCCAGAATGCGTTGAACGGTCTGCGTGTCTAGCCCGTATATTTCCAGTAGATCCCATTCGCTGCTTTTAGCTAGGGTGCGCCAGTTTTTCTGATGCCAACGCCATGTGCGCTCCAAAACGATATTTAGTTTTGGCTGCTGTTGCGCTTGGCCACAGACGAGGGCAAGCAATGCGGCATCGCTGAGTTGTTGAAGTTTGTTTTCCAATTTCATTGCAATTAAAACGCAATAAAATTGGCTGTCGCATTTTCGTGGAAAACTTTTTGAAAAGCCAAGAATTTATAACTTTGTGTCATGGCTAAAAAGCAGCAGAAAATCCAAAATGTGGTCTATAGTACCAATCCAAACTTTGCTTATGAGTTTGAGCAATCAGATGATATTCAGACACTTCCACCACAGCAACAGCGCCTCTATGTGAGCATAGACCGCAAGCAACGCGCCGGAAAGGAAGTGACACTCATCGAAGGATTCGTAGGTGCCGAAGACGACCTCAAAGACCTCGGAAAAATACTGAAAAGCAAATGTGGGGTAGGTGGTAGCGTCAAAGACAACGAGATTTTAATTCAAGGCAACTTCAAGCAAAAAATCTTTGACTTATTAGTCAAGGAAGGATACAGCCAAACCAAACAAAAAGGTTAAGCAAACTTTGGTGCGGGTTCAATATGAATGAGCACTTCCGTGATATACGGATAAACCTCCATGAGGTGATCTTTGAGTGCATGTGAAATCGCATGCCCTTCAGTTACAGACAACCGACCATCAATTTCAAGGTGTAAATCGACAACATAACTCATTCCGTTTTTGCGCGCCCAGCATTTTTCGATGTCTACCACTCCCGGTACTTTCACAGATTCAGCACGAATGGAATCAATCAACTCATGATGTGTGTGTTCGTCCATGATTTCTCCGAGCGCTGGCCTAAAAATCTTGTATGCGTTGTAAACAATAAAAAACGAGGCAATGAGTGCTGCCCAGTCATCGGCTTTTTCGAAACCTTTGCCAAATAGGAAGGTTGCAAGAATACCTAAAAATGCAATCAGTGAAGAAAGTGCGTCAGAGCGGTGGTGCCAGGCATCGGCCTTTAAGCTAGTAGAGTTCGTTTGTTCTCCTTTTCGATAGACGTACTGAAAACTCAATTCTTTGATGACGATGATAGCTGCGAGTACGAATAGTGTGAAGAATGCGGGTTGTTCTTGTTTTTCAGATAAATGCCTGATGCTCTCTACGGCAATAATAGTGGCTGATATCAGTAGAAAGCCTACAACTGCAAATGTGACGAGCGGTTCTGCTTTGCCATGTCCATATGGGTGGTCTTCATCTGCAGGTTTGTTTGCATAACGAATACCAATCAGTACTAAAAAACTCGAGAAAATATCAGCACAAGACTCAATGGCATCGGCAATGAGTGCATCGGAATGCCCAACTATGCCGGCAAAGCCTTTGCCTACAGCAAGAATAGTATTGGTCAGGATGCTGAGTATAGCCGTTTTCTGAGCTTGTTGAAGTAATCTTTTCACGAGCTAAAGATAGGTGAACTCAGCGCCTAAAACAAAAAAAAGCGGCTCCGAAGAACCGCTTTTTGGATAGGGTAGGTGGACCACCCCATCCATAACCTAACTATAAACTACTACGCTTTGCACATGTCAAATTCAGTGCCAAACTTTTGAATTTTTAAAGTTTTACGAATTTCCCGCGCTGCTCATCGGACTCAATTGTATAAACGCCATTTGCAAAACCTTGAATATCAATTTTTTGACCTGGTAAAACTTGTTCATTTAAAATAGTTTTGCCATTGAGGTCTTGGATGCGTATCCAGCTTGGTTCGTTCAGATTTAATTCTATTTCGGTTTGGGCTGGGTTTGGATGAATGCGAAGTGCACCTTCAAGTTCAGTGATGTTGTCGAGCCACATGTTTTGATGAAAGGTGGTGTTGGTAATGATAGGTGCATTCCAATCAAAATAGATGTAAGCTGTGTTTTCGATTATGGACATGATCGCATTCGTTGGTATTTCGCTTATGCGATAGGTGAGCTGACCATGGCTTTCAGGTTCGTTGGTCGTAGAATCTGGCAACCAAATTTGGTTGAATTCAAAACGCATGATGCCGTTTCCTAAATTGACTACTTGCATAGGGTGCGAAGCCTCAATGAGCGTAAAACTTGTCCAATCGAGCAAAGTGCTCAAGGTATCGATGATGTAAACATTTTGTGCTGGTGCCGTACCCGTGTTCTGAAAGCGAATGGTATAAGTGAGTGCGTCGTCGATGAATGCGTCCAAATAACCCAATGGGTAATTTTCATTCATGTAATCGGTACTTGCATTTTTGTCGTTGGGGTCATAGGCATTGCCCAAGATTTGCAGTAAAGAACCGTTGTTATTGTAGGTGCCGCAATCGTTAACTGAACCAGTTGGTGCAATTGTAGAGCTATAGAAATGCTGCGCACCGTTGATCAGGCCACCAGGAACGCTGAATTGTATAACATCATAATTGGTAAAGCTCGTAGCGTTGTTGGTCAAATTCCAAGTAATGGTATTGCCAGATATTGTGTAGTTTGAATTTTGGATCGAGGAAAGTATTGGGCTTACCCCTGCAGGATACGTAAAGCTGAGCGTGTAAGTACCAACGGCGCTCGGTCCGTAGCTTCCCCAATTGAGCTTGATGTAGGCTGTACTATTTTGATAGTAGCCAATCCAAGGGCTAACTGTGGTCCAAACGTCAGAACAAGTTGCTGTGCCTCCGCAATTTACAGCTAAATAACCTGTGTTGGTAGTCGCAGACGTACTGCCAATAAGGGTAATTACACCTACTGTTGGGCTGTAGCCGTTGTAAACTAACCAGTTTTGGCTTATGGTTGCAAAGAGGTAGGTGCTGGTGCTGTATTGGCCGCAGTAGCTAAAGAAGCCGGTAGAATCGGTGTAAACTGTCACTGAGCTATTACTGGACGTATTGTTGTAAAGCGTTACTGGCGCGTAAGTCAATGGTTGTTCGCCTGCATTCATTACGCCGTTTGAATTGGCATCGCAGAATACATATCCTGAATAGCACAGTGTAGGCGAAACGATACCTCCACAAGCGAGTGGGAAATTGACATTCGCAACCGGAACACCGCTGTTGCAAGGTGTGGCAGTGATATAATTCAGGTTACTCCCATTATTGTTCAAGATCAAATATCCATTTTGTGTCAGCCAATTAGAGCTGATAGTGAGTTCAGCGGTATCGCCGATGTTACCTGAATAACTGATGTTGTAGAAGCCATTGGCATTGGAATAAACAACGGTTCCGTTTACAGAAATAGGCGCATTAGCAATTGGTGTTTCGCCGTTGTCTAAAACGCCATTGTCGTTGGCGTCGCAATAAACTTGGCCATTTGCACACAGCATGGTAGTCAGCGAAGCACAATGAAGTGTTATGAGCGTGGTTGTGACTCCTGAACCCACAGTTACTGTTGGGCTCGGGATGATATTGCCAATGACGTAATTATTGGCTGCAAGCCATGCGGGGTCGATCCCAAGTGTATAGTTGCCGGCCCAAACATTTGGTAAAATGAACATATTGTTTTGAAGCGTATCGACATAAGTACTTGTTCCATTTGTAAGGGTAACGGGCACAGGCGCGTTGATTTGAGAATCTATGGTGCCATCGTTGTTGCAATCGACTTGTATCATGCAATAGAAGTAGGCCGTACAAGAACCAACAGTGAGTTGAACTGAGTCCATTGCATATGTTTGGTTGGCTTGATTGTAAACTGTAGTGAGCACACTGTAGGTGCCGGGTGTAGCATATGTATGTGTGAGTGCAGGCGACATATTGATATTTGTACCGCTTGTGCCGGTGCCGCCATTAGATGTGTTGACGAATCCATCGCCCCAGTTGACTTGCGATGTAAACTGAAAACCGCTAAAATTATTGCCAGTAATAACGTAAGGAATGGTAGCAGTTGTGCCTGTAGAGTTCGTGCTTGGGGTAAGTGCCGAAAAGGAGATGTTAGCGGATAGTCCACATATTGTGGTGGGCATGTTAGTTGGAGTGGTAAGGCCGTTAATGGCAAAGCCAGTTACTTGAGCATAACTCATTTGGTAAAGGGTTGTAAAACAAATGAGTAATTGTAAAAAATGTTTCATTTTCAATAGTTTATAGTTTTATAACGCTTTCCTTTTAAAGAAGGTTGCTTTGGTTCTGCGCTTCTTTATTAACTTTGTTTCACATGAAGACAATAGACCGCTTGCGTTTGGCCCAATTTGGCAACCTTGAACTCTTGGCCAAACAAGTTGTAGAGGGCTTTATTACGGGCTTACACAAGAGTCCATTTCATGGTTTTTCTGTTGAATTTGCCGAGCATAGGCTCTACAACCCTGGTGAATCTACGCGCAACATCGATTGGCGTCTTTATGGTCGCTCTGAAAAATTATTTACCAAAAAGTACGAAGAAGAAACCAATTTGCGTTGTCAGCTCGTTATCGATGACTCCAGCTCAATGTACTTTCCGCAAGAAGGGATCAGCAAGTTTGAATATTCCGTTTATGCTGCAGCGAGTTTAATTGAATTGCTCAAAAGACAGCGCGATGCCGTAGGGCTTAGTTTTTTTAACGAAACGCTCGAGCTCCAAACGGCCGCGAAATCGTCATTATTACACCATCGCTACCTCTACAGCGAACTCGAGAAGCGTTTGTCTGCATATCAAGAGAAAACAAAGAAACAAACCGCTGCAATATCCGCACTTCATGCTATTGCCGAACTGACACACAAGCGCAGTTTGGTTGTAATTTTTTCAGACCTGCTTGACGATCCTTCGCACACCGACGCACTTTTTGATGCCTTGCAACACCTCAAGCACAACAAACACGAGGTTATTTTATTTCATGTGCACCACGAAGGTTTTGAAAAATCCTTTCAATTAGAAGACAGACCGTATCAACTCATCGATATGGAAACTGGTGAACGGATGCTGTTGCGCCCGGGTGAGGTCCGAGAAAAATACCAAGCTGCAATTGATCGTTATTTTGAAGAGCTCAGCCTTAGATGTCTCAATAACGGCATTGATTTTATGCCGGCACCAATTGAAGAAGGCTACAATCAAGTATTGTTGAAATACTTATTGAAACGCCAGCAGCTTTATTGATAGCCCTAAGACCTTAGTGCGCGTTCCACTTTCACATTCATCACCTTAAAAAACAAGGGCGGTATAAAAGACAAAAGCATCATGCCAGGATAACCCGTCGGCATGGTCGGGGCTTCAGGATCGGAATGTAATAGTTGGTATGGTTTGTCTGGTTTGTAGTGGTGTTCGCTGTGTCTACTCAGTTCAAATAAAATGAGCCGGCCTAAAAGATGATTGCTATTCCAAGAGTGCTTGCGTTTGACCAACTCATAACGACCGTTTTCTTTGAGTTGGCGCTTTAAACCATAATGTTCGATGTAATTGACGGTTTCAAGAAGCAAGATTCCTATTGCCGCTGCTGCCATAAAAGCAAGAAGTGCTTTTAGGTCAAAAAGGAGCCAAATTGCCATCAAAAGGAAGAGATGGCTAAAGGAATAAATGACCATTTTGTTGTAAAAGGAATATTTTTCCTTTCCAATGATTTGCATACGCGTCAGTTCTATTTGCCATGCTTGAAAATAACTGCCAATTTGCGAACGGAACCAAAAGAGATAAACGAGTTCGTTTTTACGCGCGGTTGCAGGATCTAAGGGAGTGCCCACATTGGTGTGGTGCCCCCGATTGTGATAGGGCAAGAAATGATTTTCTAAGGAGCTGAGCAATAGTAGTTCGCCTAAAAATTGTTCTGAGCGTTTGTTACGGTGTCCGAGCTCATGCCCTACATTGATACCGATGATGCCGCACATGAGCCCCATTGAAACAATGCGTCCCCACCAGGTAGTGGAGTCAGGGCTGCTGCTTTGCGCGTTTAAAAAGTAAGCCACAAAAACCCATTGCACAAAAACTAATGTATATAATAGGTAATTGTAAAAGTGAGCGTGCCGCTGTAAAGTATTTTCACTCGCTTCGTTTGTTGTCCAATGCGATGGCAAAATCAGTTCTAAAAAAGGAACCAATAAAAAGAAAACATAAACGGGTAAGTAACTGAGCCAGCCTTCAGATTGAAATGCAATATTTACTGTTATAGGCAAGCTAAAAACAAGTAAATATTTGAGGCTTTTCATGAAGTTTATTCTTTGATAAAACGAATGCTTTTGAATGTATTTGCAAACTGAAGCTCCAGGATATAAATACCTGAGTCGAGATGGTCGATCTGCAATTGTGTAGACGGATTT
>JBIIZI010000219.1:0-2927 GCA_044346375.1 Crocinitomicaceae bacterium
TCATTTCCGGACTAATTTTAGCATTCCAATCTTGCGACAACAAACCAACTACCAAAGCGCCTGAACCAAGCTCTATTGTTGCAACAGACGAAAATACCAAAGAGTTAAAAGAAAGTCTCAAGGACGTTGCTGAAGAAGAAAAGCGACTGGCAAAAGAAGCGGAACTAAACATGACCACCATGCGTTTCAATGTGCTCAATCACGAGTTTGGTACTGTTAAAGAAGATACCAAACACCTCTATAACTTTGTCGTGACCAACACGGGTAAAAAACCGCTCTTCATTGCCGATGTCAAAGCATCTTGTGGCTGCACCACACCCAAAAAACCAGAAAAAGCGATTGCGCCAGGTAAGTCAGACATAATTGCTGTTGAGTTCCACCCAAAGGTTGGCCAATTGGGGCGTCAGGACAAAACCGTTACCGTAACGGCTAACACCAATCCTTCGATGTTCGTGCTCAAAATAGGTGCTGACGTCATCAAAAATCCAGAAACAAGCGCCCGTATTGCCAACTAATATGAAACTACACGTACTCAATACCGGTTTTTTCAAACTCGACGGAGGTGCTATGTTTGGCGTAGTACCTAAAACCATTTGGCAAAAAACCAACCCTGCTGACACCGACAACATGTGTACGTGGGCCATGCGTTCTTTGCTCATCGAAGATGGCAAAAGACTCATTTTAGTTGACACCGGCATCGGCGACAAACAATCCGAAAAATTCTTCTCGCACTACCACTTGCACGGAAGCGATAGCTTGCATGGCAACCTAGCACGCTTAGGTTTTCATGCCTCAGATATCACAGATGTTATCCTGACGCACCTGCACTTTGATCATTGTGGCGGCGCAATTGCATTTGACGCGCAAAAAGAAGCCTACCGAACCGTTTTTAAAAACGCCACATACTGGAGCTCTGAAAACCATTGGCAGTGGGCTACCCAACCCAACCCAAGAGAAAAAGCCTCCTTTTTAGCTGAAAACATTTTGCCCATTCAAGAAAGTGGTCAGCTTCAATTTGTAGAACGCAATGGCCTCCTAACTACGAATGCTTTGCCCGGCATCGACCTCTCCTTTTTTGATGGCCATACCGAGAGCATGATGCTCCCACAAATTCAATACAAAGGAAAAACGCTCGTATTCATGGCTGATTTATTGCCCAGCACTGGACATATTCAGCTGCCCTACGTCATGGGCTACGACACCCGCCCCTTACTCACCCTCACAGAAAAAGAACGATTCTTGAAAGAGGCAGCCGACAACGCATATGTCCTATTCCTAGAGCACGACTCCCAACACGAATGTTGCACTGTCCAACACACCGAGAAGGGCATCCGTTTGAAGGATACTTTTTCCTTTGCTGAACTTTAAAAATTGACGATGAAAAGCCCTAAAGAAATTGTTCAAGGCATGCTCGACAACGACGCCTTCAGCCAATTACTTGGGATGGAAATCTTAGCGCTAGAACTCGGTTTTTGCCAATTGAGCTGTCCGGTTTCAAACCACACCACCAACGGCTTTCAAATTGCTCATGGTGGCCTCACCTACTCCTTAGCAGACTCCGCTTTGGCTTTTGCAGCCAACACCTACGGTTATCAATGCATGAGTATCGATACCCAAATTGCACACCTTGCCAAAGTACAGCTCGGCGACACCCTAACAGCAACATGCACTGAAGTTCACCGCGGCAAAACTACAGGGGTTTACGAAGTTCGGATCAAAAACCAACATCAAAAAGTGGTGGCCTATTTCAAGGGAACCGTTTACATTTCAGACCAATGTTGGTAATGCCACCAGGATCAGGAAGGAATTTTTAAAACCTGACCTTCTCGAATAAAATCCGAACGCAAGCCATTTAGCTTTTTAATTTGAGTTACGGTTGTACGGTGTCTAGCAGCAATAATGGATAGGTTGTCTCCTGACTTCACTCTGTAGGTTCGGTAACTTGGCTGCACAACCTTCTTAACACCGGGCAATTCAACTCCTTTGGTAGTGTAGGGATATCTCTGCACGTATTCCTCCAAAGTAATTGCTTGACCAATTTGAGCATCATAATATTTGTAAAATTGTTGCCTGATATTAATGACCCTACAAATGGAATCCAAGGGGCGGCTACTCCAGTCGTAACATTGAATGACATCTTCATTAAAGTCGAGTACTTGCACTGGCTCAATGGTCGGATATAAATTGTGCATGCGCGTCAGTTGAGGCATGACTGCCCCCAAGCCACCACCAGCAGAACCGCGGCTATCCAAGCGCACATAACAACGGCCATCGTCACTTGGCCCTACTACGGCAGTCCAGTAAACTGTTAGTGTTAGCGGATTGATCTGTATATACAATTGCTTGAGGTCAGAATTGAAGCCTTTCTTACGGATATCTTCCAAACCTTTATTGATCTTCACATTGATGTATCCGCCAAAATTATCCACGCGGCGAGAATTAAAGGAATGCAGTGCATCGTAGGCTGATGGCATTCCGAAAGCAACATAAGAATCGCAAAGCACCTCATCGTGAGGCCCAAGATTTAAGGTGTCTGGATTGATCAGACAAAACGGCGGAATGACAATTTTCTCTGGAATATCCTGAATTTGAGCACTTAACTGAAACGTACCTGACAAAATAAAGAGAAAACTGAAAAAAAGTGGAGCATTTTTTTTCATGTCCTCAAATTTACCAATTTCATACCAAAACAAAAGCACCAAGAAGAAATCCGTCAAAACTGAAAAAATATCCATGTTTTTGTTTGTAGATTTCAAAAAAGACCTTACTTTTGTACTCGCTTTAACGAAAGCATTACACAATTCTCTAAAGCAACTGTCGTTGCTCACGCAAGTGAAAGAAATTGGTTTGGTAGTTCAGTTGGTTAGAATACCTGCCTGTCACGCAGGGGGTCGCGGGTTCGAGTCCCGTCCAGACCGCAAAACGCT
>JBIIZI010000064.1:0-10812 GCA_044346375.1 Crocinitomicaceae bacterium
ACCAATTCGTAATTGACTTTACCTGAGCCATAAAATTTGCCAAAATAAGAGGAAACTTCTATGCGTTGCCCAACAAGGCCTGCCCTGCGATAGGCCAAACTTAAAAAGCCCGTATTGATGGCTCTTGATGAAATGATACCGCCGAAGTCGACGCGAAACGCATTGGCTTTGTTCACTTTGAGTTGCAAAGACAAATTCGAATCTTGTTGCATTGAAAAACTCGGACTCACAAAACTATAGTATGGCGCGGCCAAAGCTTTGTAATAGCGTTTTTCAAGAGAAAGACTATCTAAAATTCGCTTGCTGAATTTGGGTAAGATGGCGGTGCGAACAAACGGTAAATCTTGTTTGCGGTCAGAACTCGCACGCACTTCACTGACACGAAGGGGTAAAAGTTGTTGTTTGAAGTTTTGTCGTTTTTGCTGCAATACTTGAGGGTCAGCTCTGCTGCTCACGTACTTTAAAATGCTGTCCATTTGGGTCATTGTGGCTAAATAGCCATCTTGAATTGCTTGCTGGACATCAGAGAAATCGAAGGTGCCAACACTTGTATTGGGTTCTATGATGAGCCCCTCAGAGCAAGGCATGGTGTAGTTTGTTGGGGTGGTCATCATGCTGGTGAGCAAGCCAAAAAAATCGCGGTCTGAAACAGGCGCTAAGTTTTTAGAAACGTTGCTGCCAATGATGAAGTCGGGATGAAATTCTTTGTACAAAACATCAATAGGAAAGTTATTGTAGAGGCCGCCATCAAAATACAGCACGCCATCTACCCTAACGGGATTCAAATAGAGCGGAAAAGTCATGGAGGCACGAACTATTTGATTGAGCTTGCCCTTAGAAAATGTGACGCTTGTTTTTGTTTCTACCGCAGAGGCCACACAGCGGTATGGCACCAATAATTGATTGAAATCTTCTTGTACGGAAGCACTTGTGCGTCCAAAAATTTTGAGCATTTCGAAATCCAAATATGTGGGGTCAATTAAAGCAAGCGGCAAAGATTTCTGAAGAATGCTGTCTTGGGCTACACTGAAATTGAACATGGACGCATTGGAAGCATCTTGGTAAAACAAAAATTGCTGCTGGGCTTCTTCTTGCCCTTTGACCATCAGTTGAAAAGATTCAGAAAGTACATAAGCTTCTATTTCGGCAGGAGAATAGCCACTTGCATACATAGCGCCAACAAGAGCACCTGCAGAAGTACCTACAATAAAGTCAATGGGAATTTGATTTTGTTCGAGCGCTTTGAGCACTCCTACATGCGCCACACCTGAAGCACCACCACCACTTAAGACCACCCCAACACGCTGTCTGTCTTGGGCAAAGAGCTGCAGTGTAAAAAAAAGGAAGGATAAGAGGTATTTGGTCTTCGACAAATTCGTTCTTTTGTACAAAGTTAACGAATCCCCAAACAATGCATCCAAATCCCAGCCCAAAAAGCGACCTACTCACCATCACACTCAAAAGTTTTTTTGGCTTTGAGGCCATTCTTGCCGATGAATTAAAAGAACTTGGTTATCCAGAACCTGTGTTGCTCAATAGAGCGGTTCAAATCAAGGGCACTTGGGCCGACGTCTATAAACTCAATCTTTATTGCCGTTGTGCCATTTCTGTTTTAGTCGAAATCGATAAATTCTACATCCAGAGCGAAGAAGACCTCTACAAACGCGCCATGCGCATCAAATGGAACGAACTCTTTGATGTCCATAAAACCTTTGCGGTCAAAGGCGCCATTTTTTCGCCCATTTTCAGCAATACACATTATCCGTTCTTGCTGATTAAAGATGCCATTGTCGATGTATTCAAAGCCAAAACAGATGAGCGCCCTAACATCGACGTCAAGAAACCAAGCATTCTTTTTGACCTTTATATCAAGGACAAAGAAGTGACGCTTTCCGTCAATACCAGTGGGCTACCGTTATTTCAGCGCGGTTACCGCACAGCAGTTGGGCCGGCGCCAATTAATGAAGTGGTTGCAGCTTGCTTGGTCAGAATGTCTGGCTGGGACCGCAAACAAACGCTCGTAGATCCCTTTTGTGGTTCGGGCACTTTACTTGTGGAAGCAGGTCTTTTGGCAAGTGGTATTCCAAGTAACATCGAAAGACAGCATTATGCGTTCAAGAATTTAAAGAATTACGATGCCGCTGTTTGGGAAGAACTCTATCAAAATGCACCCCGAATTGTACGCGAACTACCTTGTACGCTAATTGGTGGGGATATCTCAGACGAAATGGTCTTGAAAGCGCGTAGAAACTTGCGCACTTTCTCTTTTGGGCGCTTTGTTGAGATCCATTCCACTCCTTTTGACAAACTCAAAATTGAACCGCCTGTTTTTATTCTAACCAACCCACCTTATGATGAGCGACTGTCTACAGATATAGAGGAGCTCTACGGAACCTTCGGTACGTGGCTCAAACACCAAATGGCAGGCAGCAAAGCTTGTGTCATTAGCGGCAGCCTAGAGGGTTTTCATGCGATCGGGCTCAAGGCATCCAAAAAAGACCGCATTTTTAATGGCGATATCGAATGTGAATTCCGACAATACGACTTGTTTCAAGGAAAAAAGGCGCTCAATTGAGCGCCTTTTTTGCTATAATTAAAAATAAGAATTCTTAACGCTGTTCTACTGGAACGTAGTTGCGGTTGGTATGACCTGTGTAGATCTGACGCGGGCGGCCAATTGGCTCTTTGTTTTCGGTCATTTCTTTCCATTGTGCAATCCAGCCTGGTAAACGACCTATAGCAAACATGACGGTAAACATTTCTGTTGGGATGCCCATTGCTTTGTAGATGATACCTGAGTAGAAGTCTACGTTTGGATATAAATTGCGCGCTTTGAAGTATTCGTCTTCTAGAGCTACTTTTTCTAGTTTCTTAGCGATGTCTAGCAAAGGATCGTTCACGCCTAGTTTTTCTAGGACGTCGTCGCACGCTTTTTTGATGATTTTGGCACGCGGATCAAAGTTTTTGTAAACGCGATGACCAAAGCCCATGAGACGGAATGGATCTTCTTTGTCTTTTGCTTTTGCAACCCATTTGTCTACGTTGCCGCCATCGGCATGAATGCGCTCGAGCATTTCGATAACCTCTTGGTTGGCACCACCGTGAAGAGGGCCCCAAAGTGCAGAAATACCAGCAGATACAGATGAATAAAGATTGGCTTGTGAGGATCCTACGATGCGCACAGTAGAAGTAGAACAGTTTTGTTCGTGGTCGGCGTGCAAAATAAGAAGTTTGTTGAGCGCGTCAGTGACAACTGGATCTACGTGGTAGTCTTGGGTTGGCATTGAGAACATCATGTACATAAGGTTTTTGCAGTAGTCGTACTCGTTGCGTGGGTACATGAACGGATGGCGAATGAGGTTCTTGTAAGACCAAGCAGCAAGTGTTGGTAATTTGGCCAACAATCGATGAATGGTGAGGTTTTTAGCCTCTGGACTGCGGTTCGGGTCTAAGGACTCAGGATAGAAAGTTGCCAAAGAAGCGACCATTGAAGAAAGTACACCCATTGGATGCGCCTTTGAAGGATAGGCTTCAAAGAATTGTTTCATGTCTTCGTGGACCAACGTGTGCTTACAGATGCTATCTTGAAAGGAATCTAGTTCTGTTTGGTTTGGCAAGTTGCCATAAATGAGCAAATAAGCCACCTCGACAAAAGTTGCCTTCTCGGCAAGCTGTTCGATGGAGTAGCCGCGATAGTGAAGAATACCTTCTTCGCCGTCGAGATAGGTAATGGCGCTTTTTGTTGCGCCGGTGTTTTTGTACCCGGTGTCTAGGGTTACATAACCGGTTAAATCGCGCAATTTGGAGATGTCAATTGCTTTTTCGTTTTCAGTACCGACTACAACTGGAAGTTCATAAACTTTACCGTCTAGCTCGATTTTGGCTGTTTCACTCATGTGATGGAAATATGTCGTTTGATAAATGTGTGCCTAAATTACAAAAGAATCAGGAAATGTTGTACAACAATCATGATAAAAACAATTAATGATGTTGAAAGTTTAGAGTTCGTCCAAAATATAATCGTGAATCATGTTAAATAGGTGGTTTCGGGTGTTGCCACCATAGATGCCGTGATTTTTGTTCGGATAGATGAATAAATCAAACTGTTTATTCGCCTTGACCAAAGCACTGATCATTTCCATGCTATTTTGATAATGAACGTTGTCGTCGGCTGCGCCGTGAATCAGGAAGTACTTTCCTTGTAAATCCTTTGCAAAATTGATCGGTGAGTTGTCGTCGTAACCTTTTGCATTCTCTTGTGGCGTGCGCATGAAGCGCTCCGTATAGATGTTGTCATAGAAACGCCAATTGGTGACGGGCGCAACAGCTATACCCACTTTGAACAAGCCGTTACCTTTCGTCATGGCTAAAGATGACATAAAACCACCGTAACTCCAACCCATAATACCTAAACGACTTGCATCTACGTCGGGTCTTTGCGAAAAAACACGTGTTGCATCTAATACATCTTGAATTTCAAGCTTCCCGAGTTGTAAGTAGGTCGACTTTTTAAAAGCAGCACCTCGGAATTGCGTTCCCCTCGGATCAATACTCAAGACCATATAGCCATCTTGTGCTAACAAATTGTGAAAAAAGTAATCATTGCCGTCCCAGCTATCCAACACTTCGTTATGCCCCGGACCTCCGTATACATTGACGAATACTGGGTATTTTTTGGATGGATCATAGTTTGTAGGAAGAATCAGTGAGGCGTTGAGTTCTGCATTGGGGGTAGTGATAGTCAGGAATTTTTTCGGACTCAATTTTTCGTTCTTCATTTTGGATACCAACATTGAATTGTCTTCCAATACTTCAACTAATTCGCCACTTGCTTTTCGAAGTGCGCTCACTGGAGGTGTATTGGCATTGGAGAAACTGTGCACAAAGTATTTCATGCCGTTCAAGAATTCTGCATTGTGATAACCGAGTTCTGGAGTGAGGTTCTTCTTTTGCGTACCGTCAAGTTGAATACTGTAAATTGACTTGTAAATAGCACCTGGCTCCGCACTCGCATAATAAACTGTTTGGCTAGACTCGTCTATTCCTATAAATTCAATGACATCCCAAGAACCTGCAGTTATAGCTTTGCTGCTTCCGTCAAAACCAAGTCTGTATATATGATTGAAACCGCTCATCTCACTCGTTCTCAGAATAGACTTACCATCTTGCAGGAGCAACAAGTTGTTATCGACATCAACGTAGGTTGCTGAGGTTTCGGTGAAGAATTTCTTAGAAGCTACCGTTTTTTGGGTAGCGTCGATTAACCAGTAATTGAGTTCGTTTTGATGTCTGTTCATTGTCTGAACGACAAGTTGATTCGATTGAGCAGACCATTTTAAGCGTGGAATATATTCATAAGCTCCTAAATCGATTTTTTGAATTTTGGCGCTCTTCACATCTAGCATGTTTAAAGTGACTTTGCTATTGAGCTCCCCTGCTTTAGGGTATTTGTATTTATATTGCTCTGGGTAGAGCTCACCATACATCGCCATTTGAAATTCGGGAACTTCGCGTTCGTCGAATTTTAAAAATGCCAAGTATTTACTATCCGGTGACCAACCATATGCTTTGGTAATGGCAAATTCCTCCTCGTAAACCCAATCTGTGGTTCCATTGATGATTTTATTGCGCTTGCCATCAGCAGTGACCTTACTGACTTTTCCTGAGGACAAATCTTTGATGAAAATATCGTTGCCATGGATAAACGAGACCTTGCTTCCATCAGGACTATATTCAGCAAGTGTTTGAGGTGCGTGGTCGGCATCTAGCGCTTCTAGTTTTTTAGTGTTCAAATCATACAGAAAGTAAAAAGCTTCAAAACTGCGGCGATAAATGGCTTTGGGTGCAGTCCAAAGCAATACCTTTTGCTCGTTAGCGTTGAATTCGAAACCAGCAACTTCTATAGGTTTATCTTCCCAAATAAGGGCTGATTTTGAAATGAGGACTTCTGCTTTTAATGTGTTATTTGAAATATCGCCTTTGATCAAAGCGCCTTCGTTCGACCATTCCACAAAATGAACGCCATCATTGAGCATTTGATAGGCACTTGCTCCTTTTGCACTGAATTCATAATTGCGCCAAATGCGCTCTACTGTTAAATTTTGAGCGACAGCCTGTTGTGAAAACAAAGCAATAAAAAGAACTTTAAATATAATTTTCATGACCATTTAATTGAAACCTAAAATTACACAGATTTCTGAGGTAATACTGAGCTCATCTTGTGTTCATGAAGAAATCACCTAACTTTTTGCTCAACTTTTGCATATTTAAATGTAAAAGCGCTAAATTTGTACTAGCTTTTTTATGACCTCCTTGAAGCCAATTCCGTGCCGAAACCATAAAAAACGCACCATTAAACACAAAGCTGATTGTCAGTTGATCTAAACTTAACATCATGAAGCAAACCCTACTTTTCCTCTCTTTTGTAATTTCAGCAAGTCTTTTTGCACAAAACACTTGTAACGAACTCTTTATCTCTGAGTACGTCGAAGGTTGGTCTAACAACAAAGCACTTGAAATTTACAACCCTACAAATAACCCCATCAACCTTTCTGGTTATTTTGTGAGTCGCTATTCGAATGGTTCAACAACCGCTACTGTTGCCAATTCAATTCAACTCACAGGTACTGTTCCTGCCAAAGGCGTTTATGTTGGTGTACTTCAAAAACTCGATCCAAACGGTACTGGTCAAGAGGCTCCTGTCTGGGATTCCTTGCAAGCAAGAGCAGATGGTTTCTACTGCGCCGATTACAACGTTTCAAATGCTTGGTACTGGAATGGCAATGACGCCCTTCTTTTGGCAAAAGGAACTTTGCCTGCAAACGCTACAGCCGTAATCAACGCCACAAACGTTCCTGGCTTTGCAATTGTAGACGTTTTTGGCAAAATCGGTGAAAACCCAGCCAACGAAACAGGTACATCCTCAGGTAACGACGGCGCTTGGTCTTCGCAATTTCCTTACAGCACGGGCCTAGGTGTTTTACTCACCAAAGACCACAGCCTCATCCGCAAGCCAGGTATCCTCAAAGGACAAACCTCCAACCCTTCCTTTTTTGACCCACTTTTAGAATGGGATAGCATTCCACCTGTTATTGTCCGCTTGGACGCAAACGGCAACATCGTTTACGGCACCAGCGGCAACCCAATCCTAGATGGCAATTGGTCTTCGCTCGGAACACACGAGTGCAACTGCAATAACATTGGTTTAAGCACTGCTTCAAAAATCAGCCCAAGTGTTTACCCGAATCCTAGCAACGGCGTTGTCTTTGTGAAAACACAAAACGATATCCGCAAAATTCAGGTTGTCTCTGCACTTGGTCAGCAAATCAAAGAAATCAATGTTGCTGCTACACAACAACTCATTGAAATCGACCTCAACAACCACCAAGGCGTCTATTTCTTGCGCCTCACAACCAACTCAGGCGAACAAAGTCTACACAAAGTCATTATCCGCTAAGATGCGTTTCCTGTTTTTTGGGTTGCTTTTAACGCTTCCTGTCCTTTCCTATAGCCAAACCGTAGGTAATATTAGTGGTGTCGCAAAAATGTCTCCCGGAGATATCGCTGTAGCAGGTGCTAAAATTACCCTTCTCAGCAAAGGAACTGCCGTAAACAGAGTTGCCACCAACGACGAAGGAATTTATGAGCTAACGAACATTCAATTTGGTAAATACCAAATCATGTTCACGCTGCCATTGACCGACACCATTCGCATGGATATTCAGCTCAATCAAGCCAACCTTACACAAAATTTCACCATTCGCGCAACCCAAGAAGTACGTGAAATCCGTGTCATTGGCAATTTAGTCAATGGGCAAAACGTGCCGGTGGCTGTTACAAAAATCGACACCAAAAAAATTACTGAAGAGCTTGCCTCGCGCGATCTACCCATGCTATTGAATGGCACCGCTGGTGTTTATGCAACCAATCAAGGAGGTGGCGACGGCGATGCGCGCATCAATGTACGGGGTTTTGACCAACGCAATGTAGGTGTCATGATAGACGGCGTACCCGTTAACGACATGGAAAACGGCGCTGTTTACTGGTCAAATTGGTTTGGTCTTGACGCCATTACTTCACAAATGCAAGTGCAACGTGGCTTAGGAGCAACCAAAATTGCCATGCCTTCTATTGGTGGCACCATCAATATCATTACCCAAGGTGTGGGCACCAAAAAAGGCGGTAGCTTCAAACAAGAATACGCCACCGGCAACTTTCTGCGCAGCTCGCTTTCTTACAACACTGGCATGACCAAATCTGGCTGGGGCCTCACGCTTTCAGCTTCATACAAACAAGGTCAGGGTTGGGTCGAGGGCACGCCAACACAAGGCTTCTTTGGCTATACAAAAATTTCCAAACGCCTCGACAACCATTTGCTAACCCTTTCTGCCTTTGCGGCACCACAACAACACGGCCAGCGTTCATTTTTTCAGGGCATCCAATACTGGGACGCCAACCGTTCGCAAGACCTCGGTGTGCAGTTCGACTCCACCCTTTTACTCAACGACATGGGGATCCGCTACAACCAACATTGGGGTTATGTCACCAACGAAGCCGGGGAAAGAGAAATACTCAACGAACGACGCAACTTTTATAACAAGCCGCAAATTACACTCAAAGATTTCTGGTCTGTAAATGATAAATTAGCCATATCCAACTTAGCTTATCTTTCTATCGGACGCGGTGGAGGCACCAGTATTTTTAATTCTTCTGCCATTTTGCGCGATGCAAACGCCAATATCGATTGGGACCAAATGATCACCGAAAACAAAGTCAACTCTTTGTTCGGCACGCCAAATATCGACCCTATTTATTCGCCGACCGAAATCAAGTCAAGTCAGATTTTATTGGCCAGTATGAACAACCACTTTTGGTTGGGTTATTTAGGGCAATTCAACTATGATTATTCAAAGAAGACATCTTTCTCAGGCGGATTAGACTACCGCTATTATGAAGGACGCCATTACCAAGTAATCACCAATCTTTTAGGTGGCGATTACTTTGTGAGCACCGCCGACTTCAACGACCCCGACCCAATGCAACGCGTTGGCGACAAAATCGCCAAGAACACTTTCAATGCCGACCGAGATGGCGTTGTGAGCTACGCCGGTGTTTTTGGACAGGTAGAACACAGCGGTGAGCGCATCAATTGGTTTGCCAACGTTTCTGGCATTCTGAATGGATACAAAGGCATCGATTACTTTCAACGCAAAGTCCTAGACCTCGGCGATACCATCCTCCGTATTGGCGCCCTCGACACCATTCAATACAACGGTCAAACTTACCATGCTGGCTCAGCAGGTTTAGAATATTTTGCCACAGACTGGAAATACATTCCGGGCGTCACGATCAAAGGTGGCTTGGGCTATAAAATCAATAAATTCAACGATGTCTATTGCAATTTAGGCTACCTTAACCGCACTCCACAATTTTCGAATGTCATCGACAACAACACAAATAGCTTTTTTGGAGAAATCGTCAATGAAATTATATACGCTGTGGAGGGTGGCTACCATTATGCCAACAAACATTTTGGCGTCAACTACAACGCCTACTTCACCAACTGGAAAAACAAACCCTTTCCTTACGGTGTTGCTGTTCCTGACCCCAACGACCCTACAGAATTCATTCGTGTGAACATCAACGGCATGGACGCCATTCACATGGGCCAAGAAATCGATGTTGCTTGGGAAATTTCACCCAAACTTTCCTTTGACTTCATGTTCTCCATTGGTAACTGGATTTGGAATTCGAGCAAAACCGTATTTATCCCACAATACGACTCCCTTGAATTTACTTTTGATGCCAAAGGTGTACACGTGGGCGATGCAGCACAAACCGCAATGGCTGCCTCTTTGCGCTACGAACCTATCAAAAATGCTTACATCAAAGTCCAAGGACAATTATTTGATCGCTATTATGCGAATTTTGACCCCTTCTCCCTTCAAGGAACCAACGGTGGTCGAGACTCCTGGGTAATCCCAACGTACTCGCTCATTAATGTTTTTGCGGGTTACCGTTACAAACAATTTAGTGTCGGTGGAGCCATTACCAACCTTCTCAATACCTCATTTATTTCAGATGCCACCAACAACGCAAATGGCATTTACGATCAATTCGATGCGCGCTCCGCTACGGTCATGTTTGGCCAAGGCTTGCGTTTTAATATCAACCTTGCCATACAATTTTAACTTATGAAAAAATTACTGTTCAATCTCGCTATTTTGGTCATTGGCCAACAAGCATTGGCACAATCCATTGCGCAAGTACGCAATCTTGGTATTGGTCAAACGGTAACCGTTTCTGGTGTAGTCACCAACGGAAGCGAACTCGGTCCTATTCGTTACTTGCAAGATGGCACTGCCGGAATTGCTTGTTATGGCACCAACCTGAATACCATTCAAAAGGGAGACTCCATCACAGCAACTGGTGTGTTATTTGAATTCAGTGGGCTTTTAGAGCTTTCTCCTACAAATAGCTTTACCAATCATGGCCAAGCTGTTGTTCAGCCAGCTGCGCTCATTATTCCAATTCCTAGTGCAGGTGAAAACCTCGAAGGGCAATTGGTCCGCTTTGACAACGTCACATTTGTCCAAACTGGCAACTTTGCCACAGGCAACAGCACGGTACAAATATTTGATGGCGCCAATACCTTCGATGTGCGCATCAACGGCAGCACGAACATTGATGGTTCTGCCATTCCTTCTGGCCCTATCAGTATCATTGGTCTTATGGGCCAGTTCAATGCCAACTACCAGCTGATTCCGCGCACTACGCAAGATATTTTTACCTATGTTGCCCCTGCAAGAGAAA
>JBIIZI010000221.1:0-2871 GCA_044346375.1 Crocinitomicaceae bacterium
ATCAAGTTTTACTTGAAGATGGGCAAATTGTGCAAGCGAGTATCCGTGGAAAACTACGCCTTGAAGGGCTCAAAACCACCAACCCCATTGCTGCAGGTGACCGCGTCGTCATCGAATCTGGTTCCGACGAAAGCTGGGCTATTCTCTCGGTAGAGCCAAGACACAACTACATTGTGCGCAAGGCCACCAACCTCAGCAAACAAATGCAGATTTTGGCAGCCAACATAGACCGCGCTTATTTGGTGGTTACGCTCAAGTCTCCCGTGACACAAATTGCTTTCATTGACCGCTTTTTGGTGGCAGCAGAATCTTTTCGGATCCCAACTACACTGCTCTTCAATAAAATTGATCTTTTCAATCCAGACGATCAGGAATATTTTGAAGCCCTGCAATACATCTATGGGAATCTAGGATATCCGTGCCACGGCATTACCTCCGAAGATCCCAACACCATTGCTTTTCTTAGAACTGAAATTGCAGGTAAACAAGTCATGATTTCTGGTAATTCAGGCGTAGGTAAAACTACACTTGTCAATGGCCTCGACCCGAATTTAGACCTCCGCACCGGCGAAATCTCTAAAGCACACGAACAGGGCAAGCACACCACCACTTTTGCCGAAATGCATGCGCTTTCGAGCGGCGGCTACATCATAGATACACCCGGCATTCGCGCCTTTGGTTTGGTCGACCTCGAAAAGGAACACTACGCACATTATTTTCCTGAAATGCGCGCCTTGCTAGGCGAATGCCGTTTCAATAACTGCAAGCACCTCAATGAGCCCCATTGCGCGGTAAAAGCGGCAGTTGAAGAGGAACAAATTGCAGCGCACCGCTACCAAACCTATTTGCAATTGATGCACGAGGACAGCTCTGATCCGTATCGCAGAAGTGAGTTTTAAGATTTTATTAGATCCTATGAGAGTTGTTGTTCAACGTGTTAAAAAAGCTGCTGTTGAAATTGAAGGTCAACTAGTTGGCGAAATTCAAAAAGGTTTACTCGTATTGTTAGGGATTGAACACGAGGATGGACAAGACGACGCGAAGTACCTCATTCAAAAATTGACTCAACTACGGATTTTTTCAGATGCCGATGGTAAAATGAATTTATCGGTGCAGGATGTCAATGGTGGCATTTTAGTGGTGAGTCAGTTTACTTTGCACGCCGCCACCAAAAAAGGAAACCGCCCCAGTTACATTCGCGCAGCACGCCCTGAGCAAGCCATTCCCTTGTACGAGTACTTTCTAACCTCTCTTCAAAATCAATTCTCAGGCAAAATACAAACCGGGCAATTCGGCGCCGACATGCAAGTTTCGCTCGTGAACGATGGGCCGGTCACGATTATTATGGATTCGAAAACGGAGATTTAGCGCTGCTATTCCATTGAAAAGATGATGGGAATGCGTATCCAAACGCGCACTGGCCGATCATGCTTATACCCCGGAATCCATGCTGGCATAGCTTGAATAACGCGAATCGCCTCCGTTTTACAGGGCGGACATTTTATTGTTGCCGATTCTACATCGACATGAGTAATGGTTCCATCTTTTTCTACAACAAATCTGACGAGTACTTTGTTGGCCATAGGCTTTTTCTTGCGTGCTTGCCATTGTGTAACCTCATCCCATCTTAAACTGTCATTGAGATATTTACTGAGGCCCTCAAAACCACCTATAAATTCAGGATCTGTATCAGCAGCGTCCTCTATGTTTAAAGAATCTTTGCGAGGTTTATCTTTTGAGCGATTGGATTGAGCAAGAAAACCACTTGAGCATGTTATAAGTACGACGAGAATTAAAAATTTCATGAAGAGTATTTGAATTTAAAAGCAGAAAATTAATTTTAGGTACGTAAATTTCCTTGAAGCCAAGGAAGTTTATACGTATTTTTGTTTTTTAATTCATACGTATGAACACGAAGCTCACCCTTTCTTTAGATGATGAAATCATTATAAAAGCCAAAGCCTATGCGAAGGCAAATGGCAAGAGCTTGTCGCAACTCATCGAAAATTACCTGAGTGTACTGGTCAAAGAAAGTAATCAGGTTGTTTCTGAGCCGTCTGTACTTTATTCTTTGAAAGGAGCATTTAAGGATGCTCAAATTGGAGATTACAAAGAAGAACTTGCCAAAGCACTTGCTAAAAAATACCTTTCTGAATGAAATCAGTTTTAATCGACACAGATGTCTTGTTAGATTTCTATTTAGATCGCAAACCATTTTCTGATGACAGCCTTCAACTTTTACTCAAATGTGAACAAAAACAATTTCGTGCGTATATAACGCCCGTCATTGTCGCCAATACTTATTACATTCTAAGAAGACATGCAACGCATCATTATGTCATCGAAAGACTACAAGTTTTACTGAACACCATTCACATTTTAGCAATGGACCAAAAACAAGTCTTGGCAGCCCTAGAATCCAAATTCACCGATTTTGAAGATGCACTTCAGTATTTTTCTGCAGTCAATAGCAACAAAATAGACGCTATCATTACACGTAACATCAAAGACTTCAAAAAATCGGGGCTTCCTGTTTTTACACCAAATGAATTTTTAGCAACTTTCGCATAAATTCAGACTACAGCGCCAACTCTAGATGAGCTTTCAATGAAGCCAATGCGTAGTCGACGACGAGCAATTGAAAATCTGTAGCGTCGTGATGGAGCTGTACTTTTTCGAGCGCGTTGTAGTAGGCTAATCTGCTTTTCTTTCCGCCTTTGATATTGACCGTGGTATAGCCGTGTTGCCATAAAATCAGGTTCATGACCAAACGTTCTGTTCGGCCGTTTCCATCCGTAAACGGATGTATAGTGACCAAGCGCTCATGCATTTCTGCTGCTAAACTGAGCTAGTTTCGTTTTGATTTTTTTG
>JBIIZI010000222.1:0-2861 GCA_044346375.1 Crocinitomicaceae bacterium
AATCTTGGGTAATGCGCTCGATGAGTGCGAATTCTCCGAGATCTGAGAGTTCGGTGCGATTGTCGGTCATGGTAAAGATTTTTGCAAAGTTAACGCAAATAAAAAAAGCCCCCGAATTGGAGGCTTTCTTGTTGGCCCACTAGGGCTCGAACCTAGACTCTTCTGAACCAAAATCAGACGTGTTGCCAGTTACACCATGGGCCAATAAACTACATCTTTCAATGCGAGTGCAAAGTTAATAAGTTTTTTCTTCTCGGCAAATAGCTCGAGTAAAAATTTTTAGAACGATTATTCTTAAATTCGCATAACTTATTTACAATTAAACTGTACTCATGACTTACTCAAAATGGAACTCATACCTTGGTTGGCTTATTTTTGCAATTGCCTCGGCTGTTTACCTCATGACCATCGAGTCTACTGCAAGTCTCTGGGACTGTGGTGAATACATTACTGCCGCATACAAATTAGAAGTAGGTCACCCGCCAGGTGCGCCATTATTTATGGTACTGGGGCGCTTGTTCTCATTCTTTGCAGCACCTGAAAATGTTGCTGTTTATATCAATGCACTTTCTGCTATTTCTAGCTCCCTGACCATTCTTTTTATGTTTTGGTCGCTTACACTTTTGATTAAAAAAATAGTCCTGAAGCAAGGAGATGAACTTACAAGTGGCAACCAAATCGCTATTTTTAGCGCAGCAGCCATCGGTTCTCTCGCCTATACTTTTTCTGATTCGTTCTGGTTTTCTGCCGTAGAAGGCGAGGTTTATGCCATGGCGTCTTTGTTTACTGCTGTCATTTTTTGGGCAATTTTAAAATGGGACGAAGAAATGGAACTCATCCAGCACGGTTCTAAACTCTCCGATATCCGTCCTAACCGCTGGTTATTGCTCATCTTCTTTATGCTTGGTTTGGCCATTGGTGTCCACTTACTAGGTATCTTGGTCGTACCTGCAATAGGTTACATGATTTACTTCCGCACGCAAGAGGAGGTTAGCATCAAAGGCTTACTGCTCACAGGCATCATCTCTATTGTTGCACTTGGCTTTATACAAGAAGGTGTAATTCCAGGAAGTATTGCCATGGCATCTAATTTTGAAGTTTCTTTTGTCAATAGCCTTGGTTTGCCTTTCTACAGCGGCACCATCTTCTTTTTTATCGCCCTTATCGCTGCTTGTCTTTTTGTTGTGCGTTATGCGCAACGCAGCGGAAAAACTATTTTGTACAATGCCATGATGGGTCTTGTGATGCTCCTCATTGGTTACGGTTCATTTGCAGTCATCGTGATTCGTTCAAATGCGAACACGCCCCTTGACGAAAACGACCCAGAAAACTTAGTGACCCTCCACTCCTACCTCAAACGCGAACAATACGGTTCTGCTCCTATTTTATTTGGTCAATACTGGAATTCCTTCCGCAACGGAGAAGAAATGACCGAAGACGGTCCAAAAATTCTAGACCGTTCTTCTTGGAAAGATCTCTCTGCATATTATTTACGACGTTTTGTCGTGATCGAAAACGATGTAGAGGTCAAAGCTTTTGCTTCTGAGGCTGAAGCAGAATCTTGGGTAAAAGCCAACAAAGGCGCTTACAGCATCGAGGAGAAATACTACGAAAGTAATTCGAGCATCCGAGAAGGTGCAGTGGCTACTTATTCCCAAACCACCTTCTTCCCGCGCATGTACAACGGCGAAGGTTCAGGCGCGGGCCTACACAGACAACTTTACGCCAAGTGGTCTGGCTACGACGAAAACGACGGCGCAAGCACAGAAATTGGCCGCGACGGCAAGCGCCTTCCGACTTTTGGCGAAAACCTTACCTATTTCTTCCGCTACCAGGTCAACTGGATGTACATCCGCTACTTCATGTGGAACTTCGCAGGACGCCAAAACGACCTACAAGGCCACGGTGACAACATGCACGGCAACTGGATTTCCGGTTTCTCCTTCCTAGATGAAGCGCGCTTGGGTAGCCAAGAACACGCTCCATACTTTACTTCAGAAAACCCTTCACGCAACACCTATTTCATGTTGCCGCTTTTGTTGGCCCTTATTGGTTTGGTTTTCCATTACCGCAAAGCACCAAAAGATGCATTTATCATTACATTGGCGTTCTTGTTTACAGGTTTGGCAATTGTCGTTTACCTCAATCAAAAACCTTACGAGCCTAGAGAGCGCGACTACGCTTACGCTGGTTCGTTCTACTTTTTTGCCATGTGGATTGGCATCGGTGTTTATGCCATTTTTGATTTACTCAAGAAGTACCTCAAAGAAACTAAAGTGCGCGCAGCAGTTGCTACCTCACTTGGTTTAATTGTTCCTGTACTCATGGGTGTTCAAAACTGGGACGACCACGACCGCAGCGGCAAAACAAGCGCACGCGACCTCGCACACAACTATCTCGAATCTTGTGGTAAAAACGGTATTCTCTTCACCAACGGAGACAACGATACCTTCCCACTATGGTACTTGCAAGAAGTCGAAGGCAAGCGCACAGATGTCCGCGTTTGTAACCTTTCGCTCATGGGCACCGACTGGTATACCAACCAAATGAAGCTCAAGACTTATGAGTCAGACGCCTTGCCGATCAAATTCAGAGAAGATCAAATCTTAATGTATGCTGGCAACACCGATCAAGTTTACTTCATGCCATTGTTGCAGTTGTTTTCTCAAAATCCTGCGGATACCATTATTAAAAAAGTACTAGACCTTCGTCTCAAACACAACCCTTCAGAAGCTAAAATGGCGGCAGGTTACTTTGACCAACGTGCAAAAGTAATCTTCACTAATGTTGTTGCCACCACCCCTGAGGCCGAGTTACTTAAAGCCCAAATTGCAAGCACTGACTCACTCAATATGATTGCA
>JBIIZI010000066.1:0-10539 GCA_044346375.1 Crocinitomicaceae bacterium
ATGAAAAAGGCGCTTTTACCTCAGCTGTCAAGGACCGCAAAGGAAAATTTGAGTTGGCTTCTGGCGGCACGCTCTTTTTGGACGAAATAGGCGATATGTCGTTGTCGGCTCAAGCCAAAGTGCTGCGTGCCCTTCAAGAAAACGTCATTCAGCGCGTCGGCGGCGAGAAAGACCTCAAAGTAGACTGCCGCGTTTTGGCCGCCACCAACAAAGACCTCCGCGAAGAAATCAAAGCAGGTCGTTTCCGCGAAGACTTATTTCACCGTTTGGCTGTTATCCTCATTCATGTGCCGGCACTCAACGAACGCCGTTCAGATATTCCTTTGTTGGTGCAGCATTTCCTGAAATTAGTATGCCAAGACCACGGCATTGCCCTCAAAACCATAGAAGCGGCAGGGGTCAAAGCGCTTCAAGAACTCAACTGGACAGGTAATATTCGCGAATTACGCAATATTATAGAACGTCTGGTTATTTTATCTGATCAATGTATAACTGCTGCAGATGTGCAGCGCTATGCCAATCCGAGCCATTAACCGGCCGGTATTATTCGTTGCGGAACGCGCGTAATTCGTCTAAAGCCCTCACCCCAAAAGTAGTGTTGTGCCAGGCGCGCTTGAGTTGCTTGTTGTCAAAAAGTAAATAACTCGGAAAAACCCCTTCGGCAGCGAGCATCCAGAGTGTTTCATCTTTTGCATTCCGAACAGCAATGCGTCTGTTGAGTTTTTTTCTGAAAAGCCGCTCTGAAATAGGGTCTTCTGATACCAAGTAATAGCTGATCTTCAGATGCTTGTTTTGAACAGCGAGTCGATTCATGACATCGGTAGTTTGCATGCAATAGGGGCAACCCGGCAAAACAATAACAGCAAGGGTTGTTTGTTTGGGTTTTTGTGGCGGCAATATTTTTGGTTTGTATGCCGTATTCAAGAGGTCAGGTTGGTAAATTGGATAGAAGAAAAAATAGCTTGAAAATGGCATGAGCAAAAGTAAAACTCCAATTGGAATGCGTATCCAGAAGTTCAGGCGCAGTTTGAGCGTTACTTTAAGTAGGATCAGTCCTAAAATGCAGGCAAGCAAATAAGGGAAAAACTTGGAGAGTGTCCAGCTCCAACCTAGATTTAAAAAAAAGACTTCTAAACTGTTACTCACGCTTCAATTTATTGGCCACTTAATTTGGTTTGAAGCGCTTGAAGCGCAGCACCAAGGCCAGCAGGGTTTTTGCCGCCGGCAGTTGCAAAGGCAGCTTGCCCGCCACCACCACCCTGAATGAGCGGCGAAACTTCGCGGATCCATTGCGCGGCATTCCAGTCGTTTTGAGCAGCGAGTGCTTCGTCGATAATGACGGTTAGACCGCATTTGTCTGCGTCTTTGTGAGCGAGTACACCCACAAAAGGTGTAAATTCTTGGCGCAATTGAAAAAGGATATCTTTAGCGCTAGCAGCGTCGGTTTGAATCTCTTTGAACAAGAGGTGCAGGCCGTCTTGCGTTTGAACGTCATTTTTGAGTTCGTTCTTGAGGGCTTGCGCTTGCAGTTTGGCAAACTTTTCAATCTCCTTGCCGAGCGCGGTATTTTTGTGCTGTAACTCTTCAATGGCCTTCACGATATCGGCTGGCTTTTTGAGCAAGGCTTCTATTTGTTCAAGTTGGGCTGCTTTGTCTTTGTAGTAGTGCATAGCGGCGTCGCCAGTGATGGCTTCTATGCGGCGAATACCGGCAGCAACTGCGCTTTCAGCCACAAGCTTGAAGACACCGATTTGGTTGGTATTCGAAACGTGGATACCACCACATAATTCGATAGAAGGGCCAAATTCAATGACGCGAACGGTGTCGCCGTATTTTTCACCAAATAAAGCCATGGCGCCTTTTTGCTTCGCGCTTTCGATGTCTAGGGCACGGTTTTCTTGTAGCGGCTGTGCGGCTTGGATAGCAGCATTGACGGCAGCTTCAATTTGTAAGAGTTGTTCGTCCGTGACTTTAGAAAAATGAGAGAAGTCAAAGCGCAGGCCTTTTTCTGAAACCAAAGAGCCCTTTTGCTCTACGTGCGTACCGAGGATGGTGCGAAGAGCGTGGTGAAGGAGGTGGGTTGCGCTGTGGTTCTTGGCGGTGTGTTGTTGTTTTGAAAGATCGATACTGGCCTCGAAGCGCGCGTGTAAATCGGATGGTAGCTCAGTGGCAAGGTGCACAATGAGGTTGTTTTCTTTTTTCGTATCGAAAATACGGATGTTATCTGTGCTGTTGTGCAAGTTGCCGCTGTCGCCAATTTGGCCGCCGCCTTCAGGGTAGAATGGCGTTTGATCTAAGACCAATTGATAGAAAGTTTTGCCTTTTTGGCTCACTTTGCGGTATTTGATGAGTTGCACCGCTGCTGTTTTGTCGTCGTAACCTATGAATTGGGTAGTGACATCAGGGTGCACTTGTTGCCAGTCGTCGGTTTCGATGCTTGTGGCAGCGCGCGAGCGGTCTTTTTGTATTTGGAGTTCTTGCTGAAAACCTGCTTCATCTACCTCGAGTTCGTTTTCACGGGCAATGAGCGAGGTGAGGTCTAGCGGAAAGCCGTAGGTGTCGTAGAGTTCAAAAACTGCCTTGCCATCGAGTTGCTTGGCGCCTTGTGCTTTGACGCTCACAATGAGGTCGTCTATGCGCTTGATGCCGAGTTCTAAGGTTCTGAAAAAGCTGAGTTCTTCTTCTTTGATGACTTTAAAAATGAGCTCTTTTTGACTGATGAGTTCGGTGTAGGGGTTGCCCATGAGGTCGGTGAGTACCATGGCGAGGTCGCAGAGAAAAGGTTCTTTGAGACCAAGCGTTTGGTAACCGTAGCGAACCGCCCTGCGCAAGATGCGTCGGATAACATAACCTGCGCCGTTGTTGGCTGGTAATTGGCCGTCGGCGATTGAGAAAGCAATGGTGCGCACGTGGTCGGCAATGACGCGCAGTGCAATGTCGGTAGCTTCTGCTTGTTTGTAAGGAATGCCACAGACTTTAACGGTGTGCGCAATGAGCGTCTGAAATAAGTCGGTGTCGTAGTTAGACTGCTTGCCTTGAAGTGCCATAGCCAAACGCTCGAGGCCCATGCCGGTGTCGACGTGCTTGGAAGGGAGCGGCTCAAGGCTGCCATCGGCCTTGCGGTTGAACTCCATGAAGACGTTGTTCCAGATTTCAATGACCTGTGGGTGGTCTGCATTGACCCAATTGCGGCCATCGCCTTGTGCGCGCTCTTCAGGGCTGCGCAAATCGACGTGGATTTCAGTACAAGGGCCACACGGGCCGGTGTCGCCCATTTCCCAGAAGTTGTCTTTTTTAGAAGCGAGGATAATGCGTTCCTCGGCAATGTATTTTTTCCAGATATTAAAGCTCTCGGTATCTTGCGCCACGCCATCTTTGGCATCGCCTTCAAAAACCGTAACGTAGAGTTGGTCTACGGGTATTTTATAGACAGATGTAAGGAGCTCCCACGCCCAGCCAATGGCTTCTTCTTTGAAGTAGTCGCCAAAAGACCAATTGCCCAACATTTCGAACATAGTGTGGTGGTAGGTGTCTACGCCCACTTCTTCGAGGTCGTTGTGTTTACCCGAAACGCGCAAGCATTTTTGAGAATTGGCAACGCGGCGGTTGGTTGGGGTTTGGTAACCCAAGAAGAAGTCTTTGAATTGGTTCATGCCTGCGTTGGTAAACATCAGGGTTGGGTCGTTCTTGACTACCATTGGGGCTGAAGACACAATTTGGTGTCCTTTACTTTCAAAAAAGTCGAAAAATTGCTGGCGAATTGCTGAAACGGTCATGTGTATTTTCTGAGAAGACAAATTTAGGAAAATGCGCCGAGCTTCGCGTATCTTTGTGCAAATACAAGTCAAATGGAATTCATTTCACCCGATTTACAGCAATACGTCACCGAACATAGCTCGGCTGTTTCTCCTTTGCTCAGCAAAATTGACCGCGAAACCCATCTAGAGGTGCTGCAGCCACGCATGCTCAGTGGTCATTTTCAAGGGCGCGTACTCAGCATGGTTTCCCAACTGTTGAAACCTACCGCTATTTTAGAAATTGGCACCTATACAGGCTATTCGGCCCTGTGCTTGGCCGAAGGCCTATCTCCTGATGGCAAACTCCTTACCATCGATGTCAATGAAGAACTCGAACCAAGAGTGCGCGCTTATTTTGAAGCATCGGACTATTCCAAACAAATTGACTATCGCATCGGAAACGCCGCTCAAATCATCCCTACACTTGAGCACACCTTCGACCTCATTTTCATCGATGCCGACAAACAACAATACCCCCTTTATTACGAACAAGCACTAGAGAAACTCAAGCCAGGTGGTTTTATTTTGATAGACAACGTACTATGGTCGGGCAAAGTTATCGACGTCAAACACCAAGATAAAGACAGCGTGCTTTTGCGCGAACTCAACCTGAAAATCAGTCAGGACAAAAGGGTAGAGAAGGTGTTGTTACCGATTAGAGATGGTTTGTATTTGATCCGTAAAAAATGAAACGCGAATTGCGCCTCACAGCCGACGGCTCGCCAACTTTATATGTGCCAGAACTAGATGAAACCTATCATTCAATGCATGGCAGTGTGCAAGAAGCCAAGCATGTTTTTATTGAAAATGGTTTGTGTTTTGTCGCTTCCGAATCCAAACAAGTGAACATTCTCGAAGTAGGTTTCGGAACGGGTTTGAATGCACTACTCACAGCACAACACGCCAAAGAAAATGCCATTCACGTCAATTATGTTGGTTTGGAGGCTTATCCGGTCGAGGAGGAAATCTGGAAAGAGATCAGGTATTTAGATCATTCGGATGCGCAAGTATTTTATTCTCAAATGATGGCGCTCCCTTTTGGAGAAACCAAAGCGTGTTCCCCTCATTTTACATTAAACAAAGCTTCATTTCATATCCAAGCTTGGACAACTACTGAAAAGTTTGACCTCATTTATTACGATGCCTTTGGTCCAAGGGCACAAGCCGAAATGTGGGAGCTTTCTATATTCGAAAAACTTTATTCTCTACTGAATCCAGGGGGCGCACTCGTTTCGTATTGTGCGCAAGGTCAATTCAAAAGACATCTTAAGAGCCTTGGAATGAGGGTGGAAGGCTTGCCTGGCCCTCCGGGAAAGCGCGAAATGACACGCGGTGTAAAAATTTAACAATTAATTTACATGCAAAAGTTGTCAGATCCAAATTGCTGATGTAAATTTGCATCAAGATTACAGTTCATAGTTGTAGTTTTAGTTTTATAGTTTTAGCATGGTTTAGCAAAAAGAGGAACAAATAGCGTTTGTTCCTCTTTTTGTTTTTTAGGGGTTTTTAATTTGATTTCTGTTTAGCCCCTTCATTTATTAGAAAACAGCATTTTTCTATTTATAATCGCAAAAACTATTATTGCACCAGTAACAGAAAAAAGGAAGCAATTCACTATTAATCCCAGTGATGTAGGATAGAAAAGTGTTAGAAGGAACGAAAGAAATACATTCTTGGATCCATTCCATGCCGCCGCATGTCCAACTAATGAAATCATAAAGGTTAGTGGAAAATACACCGCCACTAATGTCAATAGGGTAATAATAGCTGCTTTAAATTTCATTCAATTTCTTTTATGGGTTTCACCCAACAGCATCCGCACCTCATTCAACATCAAAGCCGTAGCGCCCCACACAATTTTTTGATTCAATAAAAAACAAGGATGGTCTTTCAAGATAACGCCTCCAGGAATACTGATGTCTTTTTGAATACAACTTTCTTCCTTTATTAAATCAGAAACGGACACACTTATAATCTCCTGTACTTCTCGCGGGTCAGGTTGGAGGAGTGGGGCTTCATCGTGGAGAAAAACATAAGGGCTGACTTCAAAACCTGAAACCGGGATCCAAACATTTGAAAGGGTGCCAATGTGTTGTCCTTGATTTATTGGAATGCCAATTTCTTCGAGGGATTCTCTGCGGGCGGTGTATTCGAGGTGCGGGTCGGCGGGGTCGGGTTTGCCGCCGGGGAAGGCCATTTGGCCGCTGTGTTGGCCGTTGTAGGTGCTGCGCTCGATTAATATGAAATGCCACGCTGCATTTTTAGGGTATAAATGAATGGCAACTGCGGCAGGGCGTCTTTGTTGTTGGGCCTGACTTTGTTCAAATTGTTGGCGGTAACGCTTGTAAGGGGCGTGGGCAGCTTCACCAGGAAGTTCTTTTTCAAAGCAATTGCGCAACCAATCTCTGTTCATTTTACAAAGTTGGGAATTCTTTGAGAATTGCGTAAAATTTCATGATTTTTTAATTTAATGTTAAAAAAGAGGGGGTAGTGTTGAAAAAATGGGGTAAAATTTTGTTTGCCCCCCTAAAAATTAGATACCTTTGTCAAAAATTTATAAAAATGGCAAATAAAAGACTAAAGGCGTATCAAGATGTTTTGCACCGCGAACCTAAGCACATTGACTACAATGGCAAACTTTCGGATCTTTTCGGTCAAAACGTATTTCACCAAGACATCATGCGTGAATACCTTCCTTCGGAAACATATAAATTCATGACCGAAGCCATTCAGAATGGCACGCGCTTGGATCGCAAATTTGCAGATCAAGTGGCAAGCGCCATGAAAGACTGGGCTATTTCTAAAGGTGCCACACACTATACACACTGGTTTCAGCCACTTACCGGTACAACCGCTGAAAAGCACGATGCTTTCCTTAAGCCAATTGGTCCAGGTAAAGCTATTGAGCGTTTTGATGGCGACTTGCTTATTCAGCAAGAACCAGATGCTTCTTCTTTTCCGAATGGTGGTATCCGCAATACGTTTGAAGCGCGCGGCTACACCGCTTGGGACCCATCTTCACCCGCTTTTGTCATCGGCAAAACACTTTGCATTCCAACCATCTTTATATCTTATACAGGAGAGTCTCTAGACTACAAAATGCCTTTGCTCAAAGCGCTACATGCCATTGACCAAGCAGCTGTAGAAGTTTGTCAGTATTTCGATAAAAACGTCACTAAAGTAAATGCTACTTTAGGTTGGGAACAAGAATACTTCTTGATTGACTCCGCGTTGTTCAACGCCCGTCCAGACCTCATGCTCACAGGTCGTGCACTCTTCGGACACGCACCTGCAAAAGGTCAGCAATTAGAAGACCACTACTTTGGTTCTATTCCAGAGCGCGTTAACGCATTTATGCGCGAGTTTGAAGTGGAGTCTTTGTTATTGGGCATACCGGTTACAACGCGTCACAACGAAGTAGCACCAAACCAATTTGAATGTGCACCAATCTTTGAAGAGTGTAACTTGGCCAACGACCACAACCTCTTGCTCATGGATATCATGGAGAAAACTGCGCGCAAGCACAACTTCCGTGTCCTTTTACACGAGAAGCCTTTTGCCGGTGTGAACGGTTCGGGCAAGCACAACAACTGGTCTTTGAGCACCAATACAGGTGTGAACCTCTTGGCGCCAGGTAAAAACCCGAAATCAAACTTGCAGTTCTTGACTTTCTTTGTCAATACCATCATGGCTATCCATGAAAACGCTGACTTACTGCGTGCGGCTATTGCCTCAGCAGGTAACGACCACCGTTTGGGTGCCAACGAAGCGCCTCCAGCGATTATCTCTGCATTCATTGGTACGCAGCTTTCGCAATTGCTCGACGATTTAGAGAAAAACATCAAGGCGGGTAAAATGACGCCACAAGACAAAACAGAGCTCAAACTCAACATCGGTAAAATTCCGCAAATCTTGCTAGACAACACCGACCGCAACCGTACTTCTCCATTTGCTTTCACCGGCAACAAATTTGAGTTCCGCGCGGTAGGTTCATCTGCCAACTGTGGTTCTGCCATGATTGTCTTGAACACCATTATGGCCAAGCAATTGCGTATTTTCAAAGCAGCCGTAGACAAGCGCATTGAAAAAGGCGAAACCAAAGACGAAGCCATCCTCAAAGAATTGCAAGTCATGATCAAAGCGTCTAAAAAGATCCGTTTTGAAGGCAATGGTTACGGCGACGAATGGGTCAAAGAAGCCGAGAAACGCGGTCTTTCTAACCTCAAAGACACCCCACGTGCACTCAAAGTTTGGCACAATAAAAATGTTGTCAAACTCTTCTCTGAAATGGAAGTACTCACGCCTCGTGAATTAGAAGCGCGTGCTGAAATCGAATTTGAGAACTACATCCTCAAAATTCAAATTGAGTCTCGCCTCATGGGTGACCTCGTTCAGAACAACTTTATTCCGGCCGCAGTAGAGTACCAAAACAAATTGTTGCAGAACGTACAAGGCCTCATTAGCGTATTAGGTGACAAAGCTGGTAGATCAGCTGCCAAAGCGCAAATTGAATTGCTTGAGAAAGTTTCGATGCACATCAACAAAATGAAAGAAGCTTCTGATGCGATGCTCGCGCAACGTAAGTTGGCCAACAAATTGGAAAGCGCAGAGCAAAAAGCCTTGGCTTACTGCGATCAAGTGAAAGTCCACTTCGATGAAATCCGCTACCATGCCGATAAGCTTGAACTCCTTGTAGAGGACGAACTTTGGCCATTGCCGAAATTCAGAGAATTACTCTTTATTCGATAGATAGGTTTAGTAATAATGAGTAAAATGCCCCGTTGTTCGCAGCGGGGTTTTTTATTGCTCTAAAGTTGTACCAAGTAACTTTAAAAACTCACCAGCCGCAAAATATTCATCTTTAAGTTCCCAGCGAATGGTTTGCTTTGTTGTGCTCACTTTTGAAGTGCGAGCAGAGAAGTCTGAAATTCCGCGGTAGAGAGGAAAGAGCTCGAGAATGGCTGCTGCCCAGCCCGCGTTATCGAGTTTGGTGATGAGGGTAGGGTCGCCGGCACAAACGATAGGAAGTTTGTTGTATTGGCTTTGAATTTGCCCGTTCTGAATGTGTTTTTTGGGGCTACTGCAGATATACAGTTGTTTGTTGCCTTCTTTTTTGATGGCGTAAACGCCGTCATTGACGCGTACAAAATTGGGCGCCCATTGCCAGTCTGGGAAAGCTTTATTGGCAGCACTTATGAATTGGTCTCGGGCACTGCTTTGGTCAAAACTAAGTAGGGCTTCGAACTCAAGTGAAAGTGCCTGTTTGGAATTGAGTTTGGCGCCATAGTAGTTCAAGGAGCTCGCTTTGATTTGTTCTAGGAACTGAAAAGAGGCGGGTAAATTGCTCAGGGCCAGAGGGCAACTCAAGTGAAAACCTTGCGCTTGGAGCATGCGGATAGGATTTTTTGCTTCAGCTGGTAAATCCAATGCAAAAGCGTGTTCTTCCCAATGCAAGGTGTAGGTGAGGCCCTTGAGTTCGAAATTGTGATTTCTAGCTTGAAAAGTTTTGTTTTTGAAAGACAGCTTTTCTAAGGAATGTTCGAAGAATCGTTTTTGTTGAGGGCTGAGTTGTTCTGGAAAGAAAAATACACCGCTTGGAATGCCGTAGTATTGTGCGGAAAGCCATCCGTTTTGCTGACCGCTTCCGGGAAGGTAAATGCAAGAAATTTGTTTTTGTGGCTGCGCGATGAGGTAATAGGCAACCGCGCCTTGTAGGTCAAAATGGAAGTCTTGGAGGGCGATGTTGCGTTTGTCTTTGAATTGCAGGGCCATGCGCTTGAGGGTTTCTTGCACCGCGGGGTCTTGGGATTCGAGTTGTTGCTCGAGCACCCAGCTCTGCACCACTTGTAAAGGCAGTAGCGAAAAACACAGGGCTTGATCCTTGAAAACAGGAATTTTGGCTTCTTTGGTTTCGGGTAAGTCTAAAAATGCGGACAGCGCATAACTCGTGTAGAGTATGAGCAGCACCATTAGGCTCCAGGCAAGTTCTTTAAGCAACTTCACGGTGTAAAGATAGATGAAAGATGAATTGCTTATCTTTAGCACATGAAGTTCGTTGCAAAATTTATTTTTTGGCTCATTGGCTGGAAAATCGACCCGAAACCCCCTGAAGGGATACAAAAATGTGTTGTTGCAGTAGGGCCGCATACTTCCAACTGGGATTTTATCTTGGGGCGCTTGGCTTTTTACCAATACGGCGTTAAGGGTCGTTACCTCATGAAAAAAGAATTGTTTGTAGGCCCCCTTGGTTGGTTCTTGAAAGCCATCGGCGGCATTCCTGTTGACCGCAGTAAGAAAAACAACCTCACCGACACCGCTGTGCGCTATTTTGAAGAAAATGAAACCATGTATATGGTGTTTTCACCGGAGGGAACGCGCAGTTATAATCCAGATTGGAAAAAAGGCTTTTATTATGTAGCGCAGAAAGCCAATGTACCCATTTATGTTGCCTACATCGATTTTGCCACCAAAACAGGCGGTTTCCACAGCTTGTTTTGGCCAACAGGCGATGCCGATGCAGATATTCAAAAAATCAAGGATATCCTCAAGCAATACAAAGGACGCTTTCCGGAGCTCGGAATCGATTAATTTTTGGGGTATTCGGCGATGTGCCCAGTTTTGGGATCATAGCCGTAAGGGCAGTGTTTGCAACCGCTCTTACAGCAATACCCTCTTTTGAGATGATACTGCTCTGTAAACACAATATAACCCTCTTCGGATAAATAGTAATCTTCGTCGTTTA
>JBIIZI010000223.1:0-2833 GCA_044346375.1 Crocinitomicaceae bacterium
CCAAAGACATCAAAGGCTTATCTGAAGAAACCACAACAGGTGTTCACAGACTATACGAGCGCAAAAAGAACGGCACACTCGTAATGCCAGCTATCAACGTCAACGACTCCGTTACCAAATCTAAATTCGACAACAAATACGGCTGTAAAGAATCATTAGTTGATGCCATTCGCCGTGCAACCGACGTCATGATGGCGGGTAAAGTAGCAATTGTTTGTGGTTATGGCGATGTTGGTAAAGGATCTGCTGCCTCTTTACAAGGAGCAGGTGCACGCGTTATCGTTACCGAAATCGACCCAATTTGTGCGCTTCAAGCGGCAATGGATGGTTTTGAAGTAAAACCACTTGACAAAGTCATTCACTTAGCTGACATCATCGTTACTGCAACTGGCAACAAAAGCATTGTTGTAGGTCGTCATTTCGAAGCCATGAAAGACAAATCTATCGTTTGTAACATCGGTCACTTCGACAACGAAATCGACATGGCATGGCTCAACAGCAACTACGGCGAAAGCAAAATGGAGATCAAACCACAAGTTGACCTCTACAACGTTAAAGGAAACGACATCATCGTTCTTGCAGAAGGCCGCTTAGTGAACCTCGGTTGCGCCACAGGGCATCCATCTTTTGTAATGTCCAATAGCTTTACCAATCAAACACTAGCACAACTCGAGCTTTGGAACAACAGCGCCAACTACGACAACGACGTCTACACCCTTCCTAAACACCTCGACGAAAAAGTAGCCCGTTTGCACTTATCTAAAATTGGTGTAGAACTCGAAACCCTCTCTACAGAACAAGCCGACTACATCGGTGTTGCTGTTCAAGGTCCGTTCAAACCAGAACACTACCGTTATTAAGAACGGTTGCAAATACATAAAAAAGGCGAGCCAATGGCTCGCCTTTTTTATGGACTAAATGTTGAATGGTTTAAATCCGGTACGTCATTGCAAACTGAAGCAAAGGCCCGCCAAGACCTAGCTCGCCACCAATAGCAAGGTTGTAGCCAACAAAATAACGAAAACCGTAGCAAGCTCTGAAAGACACCGGAATCACTAAATCGATGTCGTTGGGGCTGCTATCTATTAAAATATCATTTTGGTAGACCCTTCTGCTGCGCATGTTGCCACCAAATGCCAAGCCTATGTACTGATCTAGATTTGGGTCCATGGCACCTAAATGCATGTCTATGCGAAACTGCGGTCTGAAACGTTGTTTGTGTATAAAACGAGAATTGGTTTCAAAGTTCCATTGCCCGTTAAAGAATAAGGTATCGGTTTGGGTATAGCGTACGCTTGCCATGCCGTACATTAGGTCTATGCCAACACTGACGTCATCAGAAGCCATGTACATAAAGCGAAAACCCGAGGGCGAAAGCCCTAAATATTGGGCATCGACTCCTTGCGGAATGCTTTCTGACAAATTCAAATTGAAGCGCATAAAATTGGGATAACCCGTGTAAGCATTCAATAATACATTACCCCTAAAAATACCTTGAGCTTGCCCCGACATGCAGAACAAGCTCAAGAATAGTGAAAAAATGATTTTCATTGGTTGCGTTTAGGCTTCCATCATTTTGATTAGGTTGAGCGCAGAACCCGCTTTGAACCATTCAATTTGAGAAGCGTTGTAGGTATGATTTAACATAATTTGCTCTGAAGAACCATTGCCATGCTTGATGAGCAAAGTCAGTTGTTTTTCAGGTGCGAAGTCTTGTAAATCAATGAAGTCGAAGGTGTCGTCTTCTTGGATTTTATCGTAGTCTGATTCGTTGGCAAAGGTAAGACCAAGCATCCCTTGTTTTTTAAGGTTGGTTTCGTGGATACGTGCAAATGATTTGACGAGTACCGCGCGCACTCCTAGATGACGAGGTTCCATTGCGGCGTGTTCACGCGAAGATCCTTCACCGTAATTGTGGTCACCAACAACTATTGAAGGTACACCTGCAGCTTTGTAAGCGCGTTGTACTGCTGGCACCTCGCCATATTCGCCGGTCAATTGGTTCTTCACTTTATTGGCTTCGCCGTTGAATGCGTTTTCGGCACCGATCAGCATGTTGTTAGAAATGTTGTCGAGGTGGCCGCGGTAACGCAACCATGGGCCTGCCATTGAAATGTGGTCGGTGGTACACTTGCCTTTTGCTTTGATGAGCAAACGCGCCCCGAGGATGTTTTGACCATCCCAAATAGGGAAATTCTCAAGCAATTGCAAACGTTGAGAATCTGGTGCAACAGCAATTTGAACATGGCTGCCGTCTTCAGCAGGCGCTTGATAACCGTTGTCTTCTACAGCAAAACCACGTGTTGGCAATTCGTCGCCAACTGGTGCGGTAAGCTTCACTTGCTCACCTTTGTCATTGGTAAGGGTGTCGGTAAGTGGATTGAAACCGAGGTCACCGGCAATGGCCAAAGCAGCCACCATTTCTGGGCTGGTTACAAAAGCGTGGGTGTTAGGGTTGCCATCGGCACGTTTTGAGAAGTTGCGATTGAAAGAGTGAACAATGGTGTTTTTCTCTTGTTTTTCAGCACCTTCGCGGGCCCACTGACCAATACATGGCCCACAAGCGTTGGTGAATACTTTAGTACCCATTTTTTCGAAGTCTGCTAAAATGCCATCGCGCTCAGCGGTGAAACGCACTTGCTCAGAACCTGGGTTGATACCGAATTCAGCTTTTGGCGTAATGCCTTGTGCAACTGCTTGCTTCACGATAGAAGCAGCGCGTGCTAAATCTTCGTAAGATGAGTTTGTACATGAACCAATGAGGCCCCACTCTACTTGTAAAGGCCAGCCATTTGCTGTTGCCTCAGCACGCATTTTGGATACAGGTGTACCG
>JBIIZI010000004.1:0-34592 GCA_044346375.1 Crocinitomicaceae bacterium
ACCCTCGATGAAAAGAATTTCATTTTAATTTCTGAGTTTCCAACAAGTAAAATTGCATGGGATTACCTCAATGCCTATAAGGCCGGAGCAGAGTATTTAGATGACTATCAAAACAATAAAATTTTCATTATCAATCAAGAAAATTTGAAAAAGTTGATAGAAACATCGAAATTTGATGAATATAAAGGATTTTTCATCGACAATTACTAAGCAACATGCTAAGAAAAGACATTTTCGGAGGTTCTCAACAACCTGACAACACCGACCGCACCAACCGCATCATTGCCGGTACAGAAATCAACGGCGACCTCACCTCAGACACCAATATTCATTTAGAGGGGGAGGTTAACGGTAACGTTTCATGTGCAGGACGCGTCATCATCGGCTCTTCTGGTAAAATCAATGGCAACCTTGTTTGTGTCAACGCCGAAATCGATGGCGCCATGGACGGCCAACTCTTGGTAGAAAACCTTTTGGTCTTGCGTTCTACAGCCCGCATCAAAGGCGATATCCAAACCATGAAGCTCCACATCGAAGAAGGTGCTTTCTTTGAAGGTGCTTGTGTAATGCGCGCTGGGGTCAGCACTCAAAAATTGGATGCCGAGGCTGCGTTCAATGACTAACAACAAATCCAGTAATCCTTTTTTGAAATTAAGCTCAGCTGCTATTCAAATGGCAGCAGTAATAGGCGGCTTTACCTGGTTAGGCACCTATCTCGATACCAAATGGTCCACGGATAGTTTGTTTACAATTGTAGGGGCCTTGTTAGGTGTTGGTATTGGTCTATACCTTATCATTAAAGAAGTCAATCAGCTCAACCGTGAAAACCCACCCCAATAAACGCATTCAGCCGTGGTCTTATTTGGCTACGCTATTGGCAGTGCATCTGGTTTTTGTTTTTCTTTACATCACCTCCGTTTTTGAACTCACTTTTGGTCATATGTTTGCAGTTCAATGCGCTTCTATTTTGTTGATCCTTATTTCGGCAGCTATCTTGTTTATCAAAAATAACGGTGATCCTGCGGCGCAAACCTTTCGCTTCCTGATCATTAGTGTAACGCAGTTATTAGGCTATCTTTCGACGAGTTTGGCACTTATCTATACTGATCAATCTACAGAATTGGTCCTGTATTTACTGAGCCTTTCCTTGAGTATTCTAATTTTACAAACAAGCTATTTCGTACGCCGCTTAAAATGACCTCATAAACCCGAGCAGCAGTTGTGCTAGCGGTTCAAAAGCCGCATAACTTAATGCTTCAGCTTTGTCCTCGATGTCGTGGTAATGTTTGTTTGGCCCCATTGTATAGACAAAAAAGGCGGGTACTCCTTTTTCGGTAAAGAAATAGTGATCCGAATTAGCAGCAGGACCTCTTGATTTAACTTGCGGTAAGTTATTTCCTTCAAGATTGAGCTCGGTTAGTTTGTCGAACTCAGGCTTGAATAAAGTGGCATTCACCACTGTAATTCCTTCTTCACCGCTCCCCATTATATCCGTATTTAGTAAAAAGCGAATCTTTTTTAAATCGAAGAGTGGGTGTTCGACAAAATAATGCGAGCCTACAAGTCCGGCCTCTTCGGCCCCAAAAGCAATAAATACATAATTAAAGTTGGCGTCGCGCTTCAAGCTTAATTCTTGGGCGAGATAAAGTAGCATTCCGACGCCCGATGCGTTGTCATTTGCACCAGGAAAATATGTTTCCTTACCCATGCGCCCAAGATGGTCGTAATGCGCCGTAATGACTAAATAGGGCTTTTGTTTAGGCTTGTCGGCAGCAGGTAAATAACCAATTACATTACTGGATGTGAAATTGGGTATAAACTGACTCTCTAGAAAAATAAAAGCACTTTGCGGCTCAGCAGTAAAAGAAGAGGCTAAAACTTGAAAAGCAGGGTAGGGGTTCGCTTCTTGGCTCACCGACCAAGTGAGTTTGTTGGTTGTGAGCTCAATAGTTGGAGCAAATTGTTGGAGTTCGTGCAGCCGTGTTTGCAGCACTTTGTTGGTGTCGCCACCGTATCCTGAGGTTCTGACAACTAGCATGCGGTCTTTTGGGCAGGGTTTGAATGCATTGACACTGCGATATAATGTGGCCGCATTGCAATAGACCAATTGATAAAATTGTGGCATTACACCAGCGGAGGCAGGGTCAACTAAGTAATCTATACCAGGCTGGAGGGTATCTGTGCCTAACACAAAAGTACAAGCACCTGGAAAGGTTTGAACCGGCAAGGTAAAAGTTTGCTGGTAATTGCGTTTAAGTGGCTTCAAGCCAATTTTTTGGAATTCGCTAGCAATTAAATTGGCTGCTAAAACCCTACCGCCATCTACGTAGCCTCGGCCAGCATATTGCGGTGAACAGAGCTCAGAAATGGTCTGTTTGTAGTTATAATGCTGCCCACAAGCTAAATTAAGCGCTAGGCTAAAAAGCAAACTAAGCGCCAGCCGCATGGCGACGACAAATTTTGTAGATGAAGTCTTCGACGATCTCAGATTCGGTGTCCCAGTTGAAAGTTTGGGCCAATTCAGCAAGCATGTTGCGCGCAGCGTCCATTGACGCAAGTTGGTCGAGTTGCTTGATATTAGTTGAGAAATCGTCTGATGAACCTTCAAAAAGTTCATTGATAAATTGTAATTTTTCATTGAGCGTGAAGGCGCCGATCAGGCTATCCAATGGAAAAACACTGCGGCTATCGCGGATATTTGCTTCCATTTCTGCCATCCAAATAGGTTGGTCTGCAGAAAATTGTGGTTCCCATGCAGCAGGAGCTTCTTCTTCTTGAATCGGATCTTCAAAAGTTTGAGTGGGTTCTTCTATTTCTTCCTCTTCAAGAATTGGTTCTGCTTCTGCTTGCTCTTCTTCTTCTTGAATTGGCTCATCAAAAGTATGAATGGGTTCTTCTATTTCTGCCTCTTCAAGAATTGGTTCTGCTTCTGATTCTTCTTCTTGAGTTGGCTCATCAAAAGTATGAATGAGTTCTTCTTCCTCTTGCTCTTCTAGTTCTTCCTCAGCTTCCTCTTCAGCTTCCTCTTCTTGCCATTCCTCATTGAAGAATTCTTCCTCTTGTGTATCAGCCTCGCCGTTTGCAAAAGTGACCTCAAATTCTGGCTCAGGTGCAATGGTTGGCTCCTCAATGGCTCCGAATAAATCGATTGGGGTTTCAATTTCTGTTTGGCGAATACTTGCTGAAATGACGGGTTCTTTTACCCCGAGAACATTCGTTTCGTATATTTTGTAACGTAGAATTACCATGCGCTCATAAAGCTCTTTGGCATCCTCGACTAATAATTCCATATCTTCCGGGCTTAAAGCTCCGGATTCAAGTTTTTCTACACCAGTTTGGAGGTGTCCGAGAATTGTTTTGATCATTAGAGAAGGACTTTTTTCTGACATTGCTTATAACTTATTAATTTCGTGCAATCGGCGGCATGATTTACCACCGAATCAAAATTAGAAAACATTTCACAATCTCATTCAACAGCAGTATGTTTTTAGAGCAATTTACCAAAGAAAACGGACAACAAGGTTGGATAGAGGTCATTTGTGGGTCCATGTTTTCTGGTAAAACCGAAGAACTCCTTCGTCGTTTGAGGCGTGCTGAATTTGCCAAACAGTCTATTTTACTCTTTAAACCGATCATTGATGACCGCTATGCAACAGAAGCTGTGGTAAGTCATCAAGGGCAAAGTTGGGTAGCTAAGCGAGTGGCAGCAGCGATTGAGATACAGAATAGTTGGCAAGGCGAACAAATTGTTGCCATAGACGAAGCGCAATTTTTTGACGCGGCGGTGGTTCAAGTTTGCAGTGAGCTTGCCAACAAAGGTGTGCGTATAATTGTAGCAGGTTTAGACATGGACTTCAAAGGAGTGCCATTTGGGCCAATGCCTCAACTTATGGCTATTGCTGAATATGTGAGTAAGGTGCATGCAGTCTGTGTACATTGCGGCAAATTAGCTCAATTCTCGCACAGAACCGTAGCCCAAACGCAGCAAGTTTTGGTCGGGGCCGTTGAAAAATACCAACCTTTGTGCCGTAGCTGTTATCAAAACGCAATGCAATGAAATTAAAGCTCTCTATCACAGCATTTGCCGAAATTATCCAGGCCGAAATCCGCGGCGCAAACACTGATAGCCTCCTACAAGAAGTTGCCTACGATACACGCAAAATTGTGCGCAGTGAGGGGGTTGTGTTTTTTGGTTTGCAGGGTGCCAAGCAAAATGGCTCAGCTTACATTGATAGCGCCTTTCATCTGGGGCTTCGGAACTTTGTTGTTGAAGAACAACCTAGTCAACTGCATCCCGAAGCCAATTATTTTATTGTAAAAGATGCGCTACTTGCACTGCAAAAATTGGCCGCATTTCACCGCCAAAACATAAAATATCCTATAGTAGCTATAACCGGAAGCATTGGCAAAACCACAGTTAAAGAATGGATTGCCCATCTTTTAGGTGAACAACTTAAAGTGTTCCGCAGTCCGAAAAGTTATAATTCTCAGCTCGGTGTGGCCCTTTCGCTTCTAGCACTGCCTTTAGACGGCGACCTCGCGCTCATTGAAGCTGCCATCACCAAACCAGGCGAAATGGAGCGTCTCCAAGCCATGATCGCCCCGGACTATTGCGTAGTTACCAACAAAAGTTCTGGTTATAGAAACGAGTTTCTCAATGAAGAGGCGTATGCTTCCGAACTTGATTTATTGGCCAAAAATGCAAAGTGGGTCTTAGACGGCGAGCAGTTCAATTCGAATTCCATTGCCAATTTCGAAGAACTTGTTGACGCTATCCCTTTTTCAGACCCTGTTCGCGTGTACAATGCCAAAATTGCTTTGGCCTGCGCGCTTCAATTTGGAGTTTGTACAACTGAAGCAGTTCGTTTACTGCCCAAATTGGCCAATCGTTTAGAAACCTTTGAGGGCATACAAGGCGCAACGCTCATTAATGATAGTTATACCCTCGATTTACTTGCTTTTGAGGGCTCTTTGGCATTTTTGAATTCAACGGCACAAGGAAAACCTAAGCTGGTTTGTTGCCTACTTGCAGCCAATCAAGCGCATATGAAGGAAGCCATTTTACAGATACTCGCTACCCATCGTATCGAACAGTATTTCATTTGGGATGCACTACCTGCCATACTTCCAGATATTTCTAATCATGTTGTCCTGATCAAAGGCAATCAACAGCAACGCGCAGAAGCACTTTTGGCTAAATGGAAACGCAAGTCACATAGTACTGTGGTGCGCTATGACCTTTCTGCGTTGCAACACAACCTAAGAGTTTACCAGCAAGCGCTGGCGCCAACTACCCAAATATTGGCTATGGTCAAAGCGCAAGCTTATGGTGCAGGTCTCGATCAAATTGCCCAGCAGCTGGTGCGCTCGGGAGTCAATTATTTTGGAGTAGCTTATGCTGACGAAGGCGCGTTGTTGCGACAAGCTGGCATTCAGCTACCTATTTTAGTGATGAATGCTGAGCCAGCTAGTTTTGAAATTTGTGTAGCTCATCAGCTCGAGCCTGCCATTTATAGTTTGGAGCACCTAGATGCCTTTATTCGCGTGTTAATTGCGCAGCAAATTCAAGCCTACCCAATCCACTTGAAAATTGACACTGGCATGCATCGCTTAGGATTTTTACCTGAGCAAACGGAACGCCTTATTCAAACGATCAGCGCACAGCCTGAGGTAGTGGTCAAAAGTATATACAGTCATATGGCTTGTGCCGATGACCCAATGCACCCCATGAATGGCCTACAAATAGCCATTTTTAACCGCGTTTGCGCACAATTCCAGCAAGCACTGCCATATGCTTTTATCAGGCATCTTTTGAACTCAGAAGGAGCAGCACATTTTCCTGAAGCACAGTACGAGATGGTCCGCTTAGGGATTGGTCTGTTCGGCGTCAATCACGACCCCAATTTTGCTGCGAAACTGAAACCTGTTCTTTCATGGACAAGTCAAATTTCACAATTGAAACACCTCAAGAAAGGGGCGGGGGTAGGCTATGGTTGCACCGATGTCATTCAAGAAGATGCACAGATAGCTATTATTCCGGTTGGTTATGCAGATGGATTCAAGCGGAATTTAAGTAATGGAAAAGGCGGCGTTGTTATCGATGGGCAATTTTGCCCTACTGTTGGCAGAGTTTGCATGGACATGATAATGGTTTTGGCCCCTCATGTGCGTCCTGATGCCGAGGTAGAAATTATAGGCACACAGCAAACTTTAGCTGATTTTGCGAGCAGCGCTCAAACAATTCCCTATGAAATTCTTACAAGTATCTCACCTCGTGTGCAAAGAACTTACACGAATGCTTAAATTTAACTCAACTAATATCCACATACTATGAAAATTTTATGCTTGTTCTTGCTCCTGACGTGTGCTTATTTTACCAATGCGCAGGTCGCAAAGCAAGATGGCGACACACTCAAATATTTAATTGTGCGCAATAATGGCATCGAGTATGTTGGGCAAATTTTAAGTGATGACGGTCGGGAATTACTGATCATGACCCAACAACTTGGAAGAGTATATATTCCAAAGTCAGAAGTGAAGAGTATCTCAAAGGTTGACGAAGCATCGGATTACAAAGCAGGTGAATACCTCGGCCAAGGTGTCTTTACCACGCGTTACCAATTTACGACCAACGCTTTTCCTATCAAAAAAGGAGAGAATTACGCCCTGATCAATCTGTACGGCCCAGAGGTCCATTTTGGTGTGCTTCCAAATCTGAGTGTAGGCATCATGGCAACCTGGATTGCAAGCCCAATTGCACTAGCGTTGAAATACACTATTCCCACCCAAAATCCGAAACTCAATTTTGGTTTAGGAACCATAATGGCCTCTTCTGGTTATTTCAACCAAGCTAAAGGCTATGGTGGTTTACATTGGGGAATGGCTACATATGGTACGCGTCGCAGCAATGCCACGCTTTCTTTGGGCTATGGCTATTTCAATTCCGGTTTTTCTTTCACAAGTCAGAATTCTTATTATCAACCTGGTACCTATGCAGCTGTTTTCAGTCAAGGTAGCTACAGCTTTCCACTTCCCGAAATGCTGACCTACGAGAACGAAGTGGGCAGTTTTAAGACGCCAATTGTTGGTGTTTCTGGAATAACCGCAGTGGGTAAAAAAGCGAGTTTTATTTGGGACGTCATGATCATTGGCGGCAATAAACGCACAATTTTCACCGACCAACAAATTCAATATTTCTTCGACCCAAACACAGGTCAGCCAAGTTCGGTCGTCTACAACGATCCTTTTATGGAGGTCAAAAGCACCAATATAGTCATCATGCCTGGGATGCGTTTTCAAAAAGACCAAAACCGCGCTTTTCAGGTAACGCTTGCTGGCGTCATTGGCCGTCGCGAAGAAACTGTCAATTACCAACTCGAGGTCAATCAATATTCTTTTCCTATACCAATGCTCAGTTGGTTTTATAAATTCTAAGCATGGAAACAGTTCAAGATCAGTTATTACAGCTCATCAAAGCGAAGCTTCCACCTGGCGACGCCCTCGGACACATCCTAAGTGAAACCTTACACATCAGCATGGATGCTGCCTACAGGCGCATGCGCAACGAAACAGCCCTCACCATTGACGAACTCAAAAGGCTTTGTAAAACTTTCGACATCTCCTTTGATTCGCTCATTCAGCAGCAAAAAACGAATGTTATATTTCGTTACACACCGCTCAATGCCTATGATTTTTCCTTGGAATCTTATTTAGAAGGCATATTAGAAGCCTTTGAGCGTCTTCGGCATTTAGAGGATCCAAAAATCATGCTGACCATCAACAACACACATTTTTTTCAGCTCCTGAATTTTCCGCAATTGGTGCGTTTCAAACTCTTTTTTTGGGCCAAAACGCATTTGCAAATCCCAGATTATAAGAATGTACTTTTCCGTCATGAAAAAACAACAGATCGAGCATTTGAACTCGGCAAAGCCATTCTACAGTCCTACAATACCATCCCTTCTGTAGAAATATTCGATCCAGAGCTCATGCGCGGCTTTTTGCGTCAGATACTTTATTACTATAAGTCCAATCAGTTCGAAGACCCCAATTATGCGCTCTTCTTGTGCGACCGCCTACTCATGTTTTCTGCGCATCTCAGAGACCAAGCTGACCACGGCAAGAAGTTCATCTATGGTACGCAAGTACCGGCGAGCGGCAATCGTTTTGAAATGTACCTCAATGAAACCATCAATGCCGATTCTGCCTTTTATTATGAGAGCAAAGACAAAAAAGGCTTGTTTCTTTCGCACAACATCATGAACTACCTCCAAACCACAGACCTTCAATACGTCCAAGATGCCAAGCAAGTCATCGATAAGCAGTTGGCCAATTCCAGCCTCATTAGTGTTGTGAATGAAAGAGAACGCAACAATTTCTTCGTCGATTTCGAGAAAACAATTGGGATGTTTCGAAAGAAAATCGAAGCAGACCTCGACTTTTTATCTTGAGACTTGCGTTTTTCGCAACTCAAGCGGGCATAGCTCCGAAATTCAGTTTTGACCCTTTGAATAATTGTTCAACCTTTGTAGTATCAAATTGTATGCTATGAAAACAAAAAAATTACAATCATTCTTTATACTAGTTGCCATTTTCTTTAGTGGTATGGCTAGTTATTTTGCGCAGCCAAGTAATACGATTGCCGTTGCCAATCCAAATGTGAATGCCCTTACTGTAAAAGCAGAATCAGTGGCAAAAATGATGCGCCTTGAGCTCATCAAAATCAATAAGTACAAAGTTTACGATGAGTTTGACATGAACGAAGTCATCAAATCGAAAGAAGAATACAAAGTGGGTTGTTATGGCCAAACTTGCCTTTCCAAACTTGGTGAAGAACTCAAAGTAGATTACGTCATGTCCGGATCTATTGACGGTTTAGGCAACAAAATTGTCGTTACCATTAAAATCATCGATGTCAAAGGTCAAGCACTTTACAAATCTTCAGTTCGTGAGTTCGACAACCAAGAGTTAGAAGTTCAACGCATGGTTGAAATCGTTATTGCCGAAATGCATGGCCTTACCATAGACAAAGTTCTTGCCGACCGCTTGGCTTTTAAAAATGAATTGATTACTTCCAATAATATTGGCAAAGTAAACAACTCTGGTCCGCGTATTGGTTTTGCAGCCATGACTGGCGACGTAGCAGAATTTGCAACGCGTTCTGAAATGTACGGCGGTTTGGGTATCCAGCCATTTACCTCCATGATTGGTTACCAAATTGAAGGACAATATGTAGGCACAGAAAATTTCTCTGCTTTGGTTGAAGGTATAATCAATATTTCAGGCTTAGAGCAAAGTCAGTTCATTCCTTCTTTTTCATTATTGAATGGTTTCCGTTTTGGTAAAGCAAATTGGGAATTCGCTTTCGGCCCTCGCTTTGGCGTGAAGTCTACTTCAATTGGTTATTTAGATACAGATGGTTTATATGGCGCTCAAGGCGGATACTATACGCAACAAGAGTGGTTGGCTTCAGGCGGTAAAGAACTCCTTTCCACAGGTGAAGTTATTCTTGAGCCTTTTGGTGGCTTCGTAGAGCATTTTGACAAAGAGGGTTCAAAACGTTTGGCAACCTCTTTTTTAATTGCATTTGGTCGCACTTTTCAGGCGGGCGCACTCAATATCCCGGTGAACTTATTTTACAGCTCTCAAAAAGGCGGTGGTTTTGTTGGTGTCAACATGGGCTTCAATGTTCAGAAAAGCAAACAACCAATTAACAAGCAAAGTCCGCAACGTTATTATTAAAATGACGTATAAGCCCCTAAAAAAAATCAAATATGAAAACACGCACATTTTTTCAATTGTGTTTCACATTAGCGCTCTGCTTTTTCGGAAGTCAGAGCGTTTTTGCGCAAACACCTAATACAACAGCACCTGCAACGGATAGCACAAAATATCTTGTAGTAAAGAACGACGGTAACGAATACGTAGGTCTCATTCTTTCTGACGATGGTCGAGAGGTACTGATTCAAACGTCAACTTTAGGAAAAATTTATATTCCAAAAAGCGATATCAAATCCATGCGGCCGCTTGATTTAGTCGACGACGTCAAAAAAGGAGAGTTCAATAGCGCAGGTGTCTTTACTACGCGCTATCAGTTTACTACCAATTGTTTTCCGATTAAAAAAGGAGAGAACTATGCCATGGTTAACTTATATGGCCCCGAGGTGCATTTTGCCGTCCACAAAGACTTTTCTGTTGGCGTGATGTCTACCTGGATCGGTTCACCGTTGGCCTTGGCCTTGAAGTATACCCGCGGTACGGCAAATCCAAAAATCAATTACGGCGCAGGCGCACTCATTGGCACCTCAGGTTATCTGAATTCAGGCCGTGGTTTTGGCGGCTTGTATTGGGGCATGATTACCTATGGCGACCGCCGCACCAATGTAACTTTGTCAGTAGGTTATGGGCATTTTAACGATGGCGATAACGATTTCTTTCCTCGCACAGAATACGTCCCTGGCACTTATACTGCTGCGAATGGTTTACCACCAGCTCTCCCAATTCAAGGATTTAGACAAGTGAGTTACGGTTTTAAAGCAGAGGCTCCCATCATTGGTTTAGCTGGCCAAACCAAAGTAGGTAAAAAAGCCAGTTTCATTTACGATTGTATGTTCATTATGGGGAGTACAGGTAATCCGGGCGGATTTCAGGATATAGACTACCAATATGACCCCACTACCTGGGACTTACAACAAGTTGTTGTTGGCGAATGGCAAAGCGGATTATCGAACAAACAAAACTTATTGATCCTCATGCCTGGCATGCGTTTTCAGCGCTCTGACTCTAAAGCTTTCCAAATCAGTTTGGCGGGCGTTATTACCCAAGATATTTCTTTCCCTTTGCCAATGGCGAGTTGGTTTTATAAGTTCTAGGTCGGAATATTCGTAATTACAATGAGTCTATGTAATTTTACCTAAACTCAAAACCAATCTCACATGAGCCTATTGCTCATCCTATTTATTTTTAAATCATGGTGGCTGTCTATCTTGGCAGCCTCCGTTTTTTTATTGCTAGTTTTAGTTTTCATTAGGCGTCGGATTGAAACCTCTCGTAGAAATCAGGTTCGGCTTGAGGTAAAAATTGCAGAACGCACCAAAGAAATACGCCTTCAAAAGACCAAAATCGAAGAGCAAAAGCGTTTGTTAGAGCAAGAAAAGCACAAAGTTGAAGAACAACAAGCGCTACTTCAAAAAGAAAAAGACCGTACCGAACAATGGTTGCTCAACACCTTACCTTCTCAAGTTGTCATTGAACTCAAGCGCAATGGCAAAGTAAAAGCACAAGGCTTCAAACAAGTCTCCATTATGTTTACCGATGTGGTGGGTTTTACGCGCATTTCAGAATCCATGGCACCAAGCCGGATTGTCTCGAAGCTAGACATGCTTTTTCAGAAATTTGATGAAATCATACAGGCCAATAACCTAGAGAAAATCAAAACCATCGGCGATGCGTACATGTGTGCGGGTGGGGTGCCGGTCGAAAACTCGACCAATCCGATAGACGCCTGTTGTGCTGCCTTACAGATCCAAGCGTTTATGGATAAACTCAAATACGAGGCCATCGCCGACCACGAAGACTACTGGGAAATCCGCCTCGGCATCAACACCGGCCCCGTTATTGCAGGAATAATCGGAAATATCCGCCTAGCTTACGACGTTTGGGGTTCTTCTGTAAATCTTGCCCAACGCATGGAGATGCTCGGTGAACCAGGCAAGGTAACCATCACAGGCAATACTTTTCAGCAAATTGAACCTTATTTTGAGTGCGACTACAAAGGCAAGGCCCTCACGAAATCTCGCACCAAGGTCGATATGTATGTGGTGCAGCGCATCAAACCTGAACTTTCTATCAATGGAGAAGGGCTCATTCCCAATTCTCGCTTTGAGGAAATCAAAAAATTACACCATTACAGCTCCATCAAATACTACAAAACGGAGCACCACGTGATGGGCATACTCGAAAAAAACCTTCCGCCGAGTCTTTATTACCACTCGATCAACCATACCAAAGACGTCGTCAAATCAGTGGAGCGCATTGCCTTGCTCGAAGGTGTAACAGACGAAGGCCTTTTCTTGCTCAAAACGGCAGCAATTTTTCACGATGCGGGCTTCATTGAACAATATGACCACAACGAGGCTATTGGTGCGCGAATGGCACAAGAAATATTGCCAAAGTATGGTTATACAGAGCAACACGTCAAAACAATTGTAGAACTGATCCACGTGACACAAATTCCGCACAAACCCATCAATAAATTGCAAGAAATCATTTGCGATGCCGACCTCGACTATTTAGGTCGTTCCGACTTTGAACAAATTGCCGATAATTTACGCGAAGAGCTTACTGAAATGGGTAAAATCAAGTCGAGAAAAGAGTGGGACGCTATACAGGTGAAGTTCCTCAAACAACACCAATACTTTACCTCTACAGCAATCGGATTGCGTCAAAAAAAGAAGCAGGAGAATTTAGAGATTGTACAAGAGCGTTTGGCTTTAGACAACTATACAGATTAGACTATAAAAAGCGTCCGTTACGTTGTGGCTTGACCGGCTCTTTTTCTTTTTTATTCCCAATACTGTAGCCATAAGAGAAGCTTAAAATGGCACGGTTCAAGGCGCTAGGGCTCATGATGCGTTGGTCGTACAAATACGCAACTTCAAGCGAGTGTGGCCCTTTGAATGCATAAGCAAACCCAGCTCTCCATCTGATTCTATTCAAATGATAGCCTATTTGACCGTCCATTGGCCCAGTAAAAAACTCCATTGATACTTGTGGCTCTAGATCTGTATTTTTAAGATCGTAGGCAAGGCTTGGCTTGATACGAATCGCTTGTCCAAATTCAGGTTCAAAATTATCAGCTAATCTATTTGTAGAATATTGATAACGTAGTCTCAGGCCTAACTGCAGCCGCTCTAATTCTTGATTGAATTGCAAGTTTGCGTTTAACCTGTGTTGAAGCGTCATGTTGCCTTCTTGGTTTCGATCACTAATAAGACGATAATCGATGGATGGCCGTATATACTTATTGACCTTGTATTTGTAGGAAACCTGCGGGAAATAGGTTTGTAAACCTCCGGTAGTATGTCGCGTGGTAAGGTCGAAAGCTAAACTTTGCTTTTTATCGACTTTGTAAGAGACACCTGCTTCATTCCAAAGTTGAAAAACGGTACTATTTTGACTCCAACCTAGAATTGGAAGGAGCAATAAACTGAAAACAAGGTGGCGCATGCTTATCTCGTAACGATGATTTCACCTAAATCAACGGTTTCGTTCTTGCCCACTTCGATAGTAAACTTTACTGGAACTTTGGTGTAGTAGTCGTCGTCGTTGTTGGTGATGCTATTGCCCGTGTTAAATACCTCGTTGTAAGCAAAAACAGTGTAAGTACCTGGAAAGAGGAAGTTGAAACTAAAGGTGCCATCGTAATTGCATTCAACTTTGTCGTCAAAAATGCTGTCTTGTGTACCGTAGACAATATAGACATCTTCAGTTGCTCCTGAATAACTTACTGTTTGTGCCAATGCACCATTGATATATAGCTTTTCATTAATGGTGAGTTTGCCGGTAATTTTACTACGGCCACCTTGGCCTTCGTACTTTTTACAACCGTTTAATCCAAGGCTTAATACGGCAATGGTAAATAATATGCTGAGTCTTTTCATGTTTTTTTTCGCAATGTTAATAAAAAAACAACTTTTCTCAAGTTCTTACGTCTGTTTGTTTGGATAAAATTTGATATTTCAGTAATATTGGTACCGCTAAATCAAGCTAAATGAAACACTTAATACTCTCCATACTTTTTACCTTTCCTGCACTTGTATTTTCGCAAGTTGTGGTCAATGAATATTCTTGTTCAAATGTTACCGGGCCTACCGATGCATTTGGTGAAAGAGAAGATTGGGTAGAGCTCTACAATACAACTTCTGCTGCCGTAGACTTAACAGGTTGGTACCTCTCCGACAAAGCAACCAACCTTACAAAGTGGCAAATTCCAAGTGGCAGCATCAACGCCAACGGTTTCAAGATGGTTTTTTGCTCCAAAAGAAACCTCGTTTCAGGTAACCAATACCATCCTAACTTTAATTTATCCCAAACCGAAGGCGACTGGATCATCCTCTCGAATCCTTCAGCAGTAGTAGTTGATTCCTTTAAAATTGTACACCTCACTAAATCCAACCATTCAGTGGGGCGTTCGAGCAATGGCGCTAATGATTTTAAATTATTTACCACGCCAACACCTAATGCCAATAATTCCGGCGGCGTTAATTTCTATCCGCCCAAACCTGTTTTCAGCTTGGCGCCAGGTTTTTATTCAGGTGCCCAGACAATTAGCATTACTTGTGCCGACCCAACAGCCACCATCCGCTATACTTTAGACGGTTCAGACCCAATAGCTACTTCTACAGCCTATAGCGGCCCAATCAATATAACCACCACCAAAGTTTTGCGTGCAACAGCATTCGGAACAACCCTCTCTTCATTTACCGAAACAAATACGTATTTCATCAATGTCACCCACACCATACCTGTCGTTTCTGTTTGTAGTCAAGGAGTGTATTCACTTGTAGCAAATGGAAGCCAGAACCCACCAAACCGAATTGGCTCGTTTGAACTTTTTGAGCAAGACGGCACCTTTATAGATGAATCAGAAGGAGACTTCAACAAGCATGGCAATGACTCCTGGGCTTACGCACAAAGAGGCTTTGACTTTATTTGTAGAGATCAATACGGTCACAACGGAGACCTCGAACACGAAATATTCCCCGACAAAGACCGCGATAGATTTCAAAGGGTAATGCTTAAACCAGGCGCCAGTGATAATTACCCATTCGAACAAGGTGCTCATATCCGCGACGCTTTTATCCACACGCTCTCTATCCGTGCCGATATGAAGCTCGACGAACGCACTTGGCGCCCTGCAATAGTTTACTTAAATGGCAGCTATTGGGGGGTTTATGAAATCCGAGAAAAAGCCGATGACCACGACTACACCGATATTTATTACGATCAGAATAAATACAATTTACATTACCTCAAAACTTGGGGCGGAACATGGCAAGAATACGGTGCTCCCAATGCACAACCAAGTTGGAATGCATTGCGCAATTATATCTTGACCAACAATATGAGTAACCCAGCCAATTTCAATTATGTCGATTCTTTGCTCAGTTGGAAATCTCTTGCCGATTACTTCATGATCAATTCTTACACGGTCAATCAAGACTGGCTCAATTGGAATACAGCTTGGTGGAGAGGTTTAGACACCACCGGTGACCACAAAAAATGGGGTTATGCTCTCTGGGACATGGATGCCACTTTCGGTCATTATGTCAATTACACTGGAATTCCAGACCCAAGCGCCAATGCCGATCCTTGTAATGCAGAAAACCTACCGAATCCAGGTGGGCAAGGACACACCGATATCCTTGAAAAGCTCATCAATGAAAATCCGGAGGTTGAGCAATACTATATCACCCGCTACATCGACCTCATCAACACTTCATTTAGTTGCGTAAGTATGCTAGCGCTACTGGATAGCATGGTAAATGAAATTGCTCCAGAAATGACCGCGCAATGTGCCAAATGGGGGGGTACCTACAATGGCTGGCAATCTAGAGTAACACAACTGCGTAATTTTATCAATCAGCGTTGTTTGGCAATGGAACAAGGCCTCATAGATTGTTATCAATTATCTGGTCCTTTTACAACCACCTTTGATGTAAGCCCTGCGGGTGCAGGAACAATTCAAGTGAATTCCATCAATCCGCCTTCTTATCCTTGGACAACTAGTTATTTCGGCGGCATTCAAACACTATTAGAGCCCAGCGCCAATCCTGGTTTTATGTTTAGTCATTGGACAGTTACCACAGGTCCACTTGGCTTGCCATCTACAACTGCAAACAACTTCATTAATATCAATGGCCCAGAAACCATTGTAGCTGTTTTTGTACCAGACGTCCCAGATTTAGATGGTGACGGCTGCTTAAATGTCGATGAAAATTTATTAGGAACCAATCCTAACAACCCAGACACCGATGGCGACGGTGAAAACGACTGCGCCGAAATCGGCAATATTGGTGCACCAACCGACACCGATGGCGACGGCATCATCGACGCATTGGAATCTTCTATCACCGACACCGATGGCGATGGCGTCTCAGACGAGCTCGACCCTGCTAATACAGATCCATGTATTCCAAATCCAAATGCAGGTCCTTGTGACCAAGACGGCGATGGCCTTACCAACAGCCAAGAAAATGCTGCTGGCACCAACACCACCAATCCTGATACCGATGGCGATGGCCTAACCGATGGCGCAGAGGTAACCAATGGTTCTGACCCACTCAATCCTTGCGACCCTGACGACACCTTACCTGGTTGCCAAATCGATACCGATTTCGACGGCCTTACTGACGCTCAAGAAGGCGTGCTTGGTACCAATCCGCTCAACCCAGATACCGACGGCGATGGCATCAACGATGGCACCGAGGTAACCAACGGGTCCAATCCGTTAGATCCTTGCGACCCTGATGGCAGTAGCCCTGAGTGCGCAACAGGAATTTTCTTCCCGACAGCATTTTCACCTAATGGTGTAGGGAATGGCCTCAATGAGGTATACCAAATTATTGCAGGAAAAGACATCGCCTCAATCAATTTTAAAGTGGTTGACCGCTGGGGCAACTTGGTCTTCTCTTCTACCAACAAACTATTTAAATGGGATGGCACGCACAAAGACAAGCCTTGCAATAGCGGAGTCTATGCTTATGTTTGCGATGTCACGTATGAGAATGGAAGCACTAAGAAGTTTACTGGTAACATCACGTTAATCCGATAAGCATGCGTTTAAAACTAAGCCTTGCCACTTTGGTATTGACCTTTTCCTTCAGTCAGGTTGGCCTGCTTCTTGCCCAAGATTTTCACCTGACGCAAGCGGACCGCAGCATTCCATTTTTGAACCCTGCTTTTGTAGGAACTTATAAAGGTTTTGAAAAACTTACTTTGCTCAATCGCAATCAATGGATTGGGTCCGGCACTCAATTCCTAACAAGCTACGGAATGGCAGAATTCACCCCTGGGAGAACGCGCCAGTCTGATCGTGCTTACGCTGGTATTGCCGCTTCTTTTGGCAACGATGTTGGCGGAGACTCTCGCATGGCTCAAAAGTCTTTCGGGCTCACCGCAAGTGGTCACCTCCCTTTAGCCAAAGGTCATTGGCTGGACGCCGGAATCCAGACCGCTATACAACAACGTAGTGCTGATTTCAGCAAATTACTTTACTACTCCCAATGGAATGGCAGCACCTTAGACCCTAGTGTTTATTCAGGTGAAGAAAACGATTTCGTCAATTTTGCGTTTGTCGATGCAAGTTTGGGTTTGGCTTACCGTTTTGAACCGAATCAGCGTGGCGAACTGCGCGACGGCCAATGGTCTTTGCAAACCGGTTTCTCCTTACAACACGTAAACCGACCACGTTTGCAATACAACACCCTTTCCGCCGACCGCCTTTATCAAAAAGCAGTTGCGTATACTTGTTTTACTTTGGGGCTGAACGAGGTCTCAGCTTTGCAACTTTCGCTCACGCATTTGCGTCAAGGAGGGCATTCCGAAACCATGTTAGGAGCTATTTACCGCATGAAACTCCGAGGAAGCTCACAGGTCACCAACGAAGTAAGCACTCGTTTTTTGAGTACAGGACTTTATTTTCGATCTACAGCAGCAATTGCACCTTATGTAGCCATTGACCTCGGCGCCTTTGATTTCGGGTTTTCCTATGATGCTGATTTAGGCGCTGCGTCGTCTGTTTTCAGACACTCAGTAGAATTGAATCTGTCCTATACATTTTTGAAGAAGTCGGCCTTTAAAGGTAGCCGTTTGCGCTAAGAAAATTTTGCCATTGTGCGGCTTGTTCTTTGTTCATGACTCTTGGCATCTTGTTTTGAGCACCGAGTTTGCCAATACTTTCTAGGTAGGTGTAAAAAACCTTTGTAGGCAAAAGCTGAAGACTAGGCATTGGCATATTGTGCTTGCGCACATAAGCGTAATCATCGTTGATGACCTGCAGTGCAGCATCTAATTCTGAAATGATCTTTTCATCTGCGTTATGCTCATCACAAGCAATATACCAACAGTGTTGGAGACCTTCTTCATTGGCATGGATGGTATACTCTGAAAAAGAAAGCTTGTGTTGTGCAGAGACCTCCTTTAGGGCCTGATTGATATTATCTAAGGAAAGATGCTCTCCGCAAAGGCTTAAGAATTGCTTGATTCTGCCTGCAATAATGATTTCGTGCGTAGCGGTGTCTATAAATCTGACTAGATCGCCGATCATGTACCGCCAAAGCCCAGCGTTGGTACTGATTACCATTGCGTAGTCGATTCCTGGCTTCACCTCGCTGATGGTGTATGCTTTGTGCTTGTTTTTGAGTTCGCCTGACTCCGTAAAATATTCTGAATTGAAGGGGACAAATTCAAAGAAGATGCTATTGTTCATTAATAGCGTCATTCCTTTTCGTTTTGGGCTGGTTTGGTAGCCAAAATAGCCCTCACTTGCCAAATAGGTGTCTAGCAGTACTACTGGTTTGCCAGAAACCTTCTGAAGTCTTTCCACGAATGGGTCCATATATACACCCCCATGAACATAAACCTGAAAGTTAGGCCAGATTTCATGGATGTTTTGGAGCTTATAATGTTGCACAATTTCTTCTAAAAGCAAGACACACCAACTCGGAATTCCGGCCATTATGCCGATATCCCATTTTGGTGCTTCTTGCACCATTAAAGGGAGTTTGGCTTTCCAGTCTTTTAGATTGGTGATTTTTTTATTTGGTTTGGTAAATGGAGCAGCAATGAGGGAGGTATGTTTTTTAAGAATACCACTCAAGTCACCTTCATAATGCTGGTCGATTTTTTTCAATTTGGTTGATCCTCCAACTGCAAGCACTTTTGCACTATAGAAAGAGTCGGGTAAATTCAATTCGTGAAGAATAGAAAATTGGCGCAATGAAACCCGTTGAAATGAGCGGATCATTTCGGTAGAAACCGGAATTCTCTTACTTGGCGAGCCTGTTGTGCCCGAAGACAAAGCGAAGTATTTGATCCGGCCTGGCCATATTTGGTCTTTCTTCCCATTGATGGTTGCTGCTAACCAATTTGTATAAAATGCTTCGTATTCTGTAATGGGTACGTTTTGTTGATACCTTGAAACGAGGTCGCTTTTTTGAAGAATTGCTGCAAATTGGTATTGTTGCCCGAACGCGGTTTTTTTGGCGTGTTCGATATTTTGACGCAATGCTTCTAGCTGTTGTTTGTAGTCTGCGCTCGCGCGTGAAATACGCTTGAAACTTATTGCTGTACTGCGCTGTATGAGCTTACCAATTATCGGCATTTGTTAGGAAGCATTTTTAGTATAGGCTTCACACAAAAATAAAGAGAAAACTAGTGCGTTCTTACTGCACTTTGTTTTAAATTTGTAAAAAACTCGACTATGCAAACCAAAAACTTCATTGTTCCTCACGACTTTACACCTGTAGCAGACATCGCCTTACAACACGCTATCGCCACTGCCAAACCACTAGGCGCTGAAATTCAAGTACTTCATGTAGTTTCTAAAGAAGCACAAATCCCAGAAGCACTTGCGCAATTAGAGAATATCATCGGAGGTTTTGAGCATGAAGGAGTGCAACTGAAGCCAAATGTACGCATCGGAAGCATTTTCGAAGATATCGGTGCATTTGCGGCTGAGCATCAGGCCGAACTCATCATTATGGGCACCCATGGCGCTCACGGTTGGCAACACATTACTGGTAGCCATGCACTTAAAGTTGTAACGAGTTCTCAAGTTCCTTTTATCATCGTTCAAGAAAAAGCAGTGAAAGCCAGTGGCTACGACTCCATCGTTGTGCCAATGGACCTCCACAAAGAAACCAAACAAAAACTTTCCATTGTAGCTAATTTGGCTCAATATTTCAAATCAAAAGTTCACGTAGTTACGCCAGACGAAACCGACGAATTTCTTCATCATCAGGTGCGCTCAAACATTACCTTCTCTGAGGCCTTTTTCAAAGACCGCGGTATCGAAATGACCAGCGCTGTTGTCCCAAGTTCTGGCTTTGACAAAGAAGTTGTCAAATACGCAGTAAGCGTAGACGCAGACCTCATTGCCATCATGAATCTTCAACGCAACAACCTATTTACTGCGCTTACGAGTACCCACGAGCAATACATCATTACCAATGATGCACTCATCCCAACATTGATTGTCAATCCGATTCACCTTGGTTCGGACTACAGCAATATGTTCTCAATGTAAGCATGTCTAAACTCATCACGCTACACGAGTTTATAGTCACGAAGCAAAAAGATTTCCCTTTTGCCAGTGGTGAACTTTCCCGCTTATTACACGACATCTCTTTGGCTGCCAAAATTGTCAGCAACGACGTCCGTAAGGCTGGCTTAGTAGACCACATCCTTGGCGCCCAGGGTGGTCAAAATGTGCAAGGTGAGGACCAACAAAAATTAGATGTCGTTGCCGACGAAGCCTTTATCCGTGCTTTTCAGAACGGCGGTGAGGTATGCGGCATCGCCTCTGAAGAAAACGACGACTTCCTCGCCTTCGCATCTGAAAGCGCTCAAAATGCCAACTATGTTGTTTTGTTTGACCCGCTCGATGGCTCTTCTAACATAGACGTCAATGTATCCATCGGTACCATTTTCTCTATTTACCGCCGCATTTCACCAGTTGGAACGCCCGCAACACTTCAAGACATGCTCCAAGCAGGCAGCCAGCAGGTTGCAGCGGGTTATGTGCTGTACGGTTCATCAACTATTTTGGTCTACACCACAGGAAAAGGCGTCAATGGCTTTACGCTCGACCCTGCAGTAGGCGAATTCTTCTTGTCACACCCCGACATGAAAATGCCAGAAAACGGCAGGCTCTATTCAGTTAATGAGGGCAACTTAAATGATTTTGATCCGCAGTTGCGCGCTTATCTAGCATATTGTCAGTCGAATGATAATCAAACAGGCCATCCTTATTCTGGGCGTTATATTGGCTCTTTAGTTGCTGATTTTCACCGCAACCTGATCAAAGGAGGAATTTATATCTATCCTACTGTTCCTTCGGCCCCACAAGGGCGCTTGCGCTTGCTTTACGAGTGCAATCCTTTAGCTTTTATTGCAGAGCAAGCAGGTGGCCTCGCAACCGACGGCAAACAACGTATTTTGGATATCGAGCCAACTGCACTTCACCAACGTGTTGGTTTCTATATCGGCTCTAAGCTTATGGTAGAAAAAGCAATGGGTCTTTAATTCCTTGCTTTTAAATCAATGGTATAATTCATTTCTACAATTCCTGCTCCAGGATCTTTATTGTATTTTACTTCGCGCTTGATGCGTTCCTTGATGTCGTTTGTGGTGCGGTCATCTACGCATGTAGTTACCGATTTGATCGATCGAACACCAACAACTTGTCCTTCGGCATTGACCTGTACTTTAAAACCAATGCGGCAGTCGAAATCACTTTCATAGCTTGGTAAGCTCACACTATTGAGTCTTACGCGACCTTTGCCAGATCCTCGGCCAGATCCGATTCCGTCTCCTTCGCCATTTCCATTGCCGGGCCCACCAAAAGGACCATTTCCGGAGCCATTGCCATTCCCACTGCCTCCGTTACCAAAGAAGTTGGTGCTTTGTGTTGTGGTAGACGTGCCGTTGGTTCCGTTTTGAGAATTGTGGTTGTTGGAATTACCGCTATTATGCGTAAAGTCACTTTGGCTAGCCGTAGCAACTCTTTCTGTTTGCTCCGCAGGTGGCGCAATTTGGCCAGATCCTGGGTTACCACCACCACGAGATCCACCAGCTGCTTCTTCAAGCGCTACGTTGTCGATCTGAAATTCTTCGATGACTTCATCAGAGCGCAATGGAGGAGTATCAACAAGCTGATCGGGGCGCGCATCGAACTTGATAATGATTGCCAAAAGCAATAAACTCACCAACCACACCGAGGTATAGACCAATGATTTTTTGGCATCTTCACGTGCGCTGATTAACTCTAATTGTAACTTTTCCATAACCTGTAAATTTGTGCTCGAAAGAATAATGACTATCCTTCTTTGGTAGCAATGATCATCTTGAGGTCGTTGAGCATTCCAATTTTAAGGAGGTCAACAAGCTCTTGAACTTGTGCATCAAAAGGCAAACGCAAAATAACGGTGTTGTCGCCTAGTTTTTTGGTCTCGCCGATTAAGACACCTTCGAGTTTGTCTAGAGCGATTTCGTCGTTATTGACAAAGAAATGACGCTGTTGATTTTCATCGAACTTCACGGTTAAGGTAACGTGCTGTTGTTGGGTCTTTTCGTTGGCATCTGACTTAGGCAAAGGAACTTTGATGACGTTCGGATTGGCTAAAGTAGAGATGATCAAAAAGAACAATAACAAGAAGAACATGATGTCGCTCAATGCAGAAGTAGCTACCTCGGCATGGAACCTTCTATTACGCTTTATGGCCATCTTTGGAGCTGATTAGTTTGACAAATTCTAAATTGATTTTTTGAATTGCAAGTGCATAATTATCGATGAGGCCATTGAGGAGGTGGTAGGCGGTGAAGGCTAAAATACCTACAACCAAACCAGAGCCAGAAGAGATCATTTTTTCGTATAAACCACCTGAGATATTACCAATTGATACATTTTCGGAAATAGAGATGCTGTAGAAAATTTTGATAACCCCTGAGATAGTACCAATAAAACCAAGAGTTGGAGCGATACCAGCAATTAGACCTAAATGGTTGATGTTTTTTTCCATTTTTCCAATTTCAATATTGGCTACTTTTTCCATGTTGGCTTCAATTTGTGGGATAGGACGCCCAATAGACTGAACGCCTTCTTTCACTACTGAGCCAAATGAGGTTTGGTCGCGGTTCACAACATCTAGTGCACCTTGCATACTGCCTGCATTGAGTTGTGTTTGGAGTTCGCCGAGCAATAACATATTTTGTTTGGTCATGCGGCGGATGTATAAAAAGCGCTCAACTGCCACATAGGTGGTGTAGAACAATAAGAGTACAATTGGGATCAAGAAGACCCCACCTTTCATGAGGAAGTCGATTGCTGAAATTTCTTCAACGGTTTTAAAAGATTCTTCGGTGGCTGTTTCGGCTACTTGTGCGCTCAAAACTCCTGCGCTCATTAAGAACGCTGCTACTAATGTGTATTTTACAGAAAACTTCATATTTGGGTTCTATTTTGGTACGCTAAAATTAGTCATTGACAGTAGGCAGCTTGCCGATTTTATTTGGAGATATTCACACTGAATTGTTATTTGTAACGTTATTGCCCGAAAACGTCACAAAATCTTTCGCTCCGCGGATACTTTACGTAATTTTGCAGCCCGCTATGGAACTCAACACCTTTATCAAAACCCTTGCCAAACATCCAGCACTGGATCGGAGTGCCGCCGCCTTGCAAACTGCCGCCGCCAGATTGCATTGGAAGGGCATGGTTGGTTCAGCCAAATCTTTGCTATCCTTGATGGTCGCACAGCAAGTTCCGGGTACACATTTGTTTATTCTCTCTGACAAAGAAGAAGCGGCTTATTTCCTCAACGACTTCGAGGGCCTTTTTCCAGAAGACAAACGCATTTTATTTTACCCTGCGTCTTATCGGGTCCCTTACCAACAAGAGCAGACCGACAACTCAAATGTTGTAGCTAGGGCCGAAGTCTTAGAAAAGCTCAGCGACAAACAAAATACTTGGGTAGTGACCTATCCAGAGGCACTTTTTGAGAAAATTCCGACTAAAAAGAATTTGGTCAAACACACCATGCGCTTAGAGGTGGCCAAAACCTATAGCACCGATTTTCTCAATGAATTGCTCTTAGAATATCAGTTTGACCGCGTAGACTTCGTGTATGAACCGGGTCAATTTTCGATAAGAGGAGGCATATTGGATGTATTTTCTTTTGCCAACGAGCATCCGTTTCGGATCGAGTTTTTTGGCGATGAGGTAGAGAGTATCCGTACTTTCGACGCTGCAAGCCAGTTATCTATTGCCAGCCATCAATTTTTTAATGTTGTACCCAATATTCAATCAGGCCAAAGTTTAGAAATTCAAGAAACGCTCCTCGGATTTGTGGGCAACCAGACTATTTGCTGGATGGCCGATGTACAGCGCACCTATGACGTCTTGAAGCGTGAATACGAACGCGCAGTTGAAATCCATAGCAAACACGACGGCCCAGTGCAATATGCTTTGCCCCAGGACAAATTTGTATCACACCTCGCTTTTGAAGAGCAACTTTCTGCACACCGCGTCATTGAATACGGCCCTGTTTTTCATTTCAAGGCGAGCCATACGGAAACCTTTGATTGTATTCCTCAGCCAAGTTTCAATAAAGATTTTGAGCGCCTTAATACCGATTTAAAAGCGCGCAAGGCCGAAGGATATCAAAACTTAATTTTCTCTAATCAACCGCGTCAGGTAGAGCGTTTGTATCAAATTTTCAGCGACATCGGCGAAGAAGGCGAGTTCAGTGCGCTGCCATTAGCGCTGCACGAAGGTTTCATCTTTCCATCGCTCAAATTGGTGTGCTATACTGATCACCAACTTTTTGAGCGCTACCATCGTTTCCGTTTAAAAGAAGGTTTCAAGCAAGCCAAGCAAGCACTTACCCTCAAAGAAATTTACCAACTTCAGAAAGGCGATTACGTTACCCATATTGACCACGGTGTTGGTCAGTTTTCTGGTTTGGAAACCATTGATGTCAATGGCAAACCTCAAGAAGCTATTCGTTTGGTTTATAAAGATGGAGACGTACTTTATGTGGGTATACACTCCTTGCACCGCATTTCTAAGTTTACGGGTAAAGAGGGCAGTGCGCCAACGCTGAACAAACTTGGCACCCAAGCTTGGTCAAATCTAAAGAACAAGACCAAAAAGAAAATCAAAGAACTTGCGTTTGACCTCATCAAACTTTACGCCCAAAGACGCAGCAAACCAGGTTTTTCTTTCACCCCAGATAGCTATTTGCAAAATGAGCTCGAGGCATCTTTCATGTTCGAAGACACCCCAGATCAGTATAAAGCAACCCAAGACATCAAACGCGACATGGAAGCGCCCCGACCTATGGACCGTTTGGTTTGTGGCGACGTCGGTTTCGGCAAAACAGAAGTGGCTATTCGCGCAGCGTTCAAGGCGGTCACTGACTCCAAACAAGTGGCTGTTTTGGTCCCGACTACCATTTTGTCTTTACAACATTACCGCAGCTTTAAAGCCAGACTTTCTAGTTTTCCGGTTACCGTAGATTACATCAACCGCTTTAAATCGGCCAAAGAAATTACCGAAACCCTTAAGAAACTTGCGGCGGGCCAAATCGATATCTTAATTGGCACCCATGCATTGGTTGCCGAAAGGGTCAAGTTCAAGGACCTCGGCCTTATGATTATCGATGAAGAACAAAAGTTTGGAGTTGCTGTCAAGGACAAACTCAAGACACTCCGCACAACCGTGGATACACTAACGCTAACCGCAACGCCTATTCCGCGCACCTTACAGTTCTCTTTGATGGGTGCCCGCGATCTCAGTATCATCAATACGCCGCCGCCAAATAGGCAACCTGTTTTAACCGATATCATTTCTTTCAATGAAGAACAAATCCGCGATGCCATTGCTTATGAAGTAGGGCGAGGCGGCCAAGTATTTTTTGTTAATAACCGTCTTTCAAATATCAAAGAACTCTCTGGCATGATCCAGCGCTTGTGTCCGGGTGTTCGTGTCGGAATTGGCCATGGCCAAATGGATGGCAAGCAACTCGAAAAAATCATGCTCGATTTTATTGAAGGCGCATATGATGTTTTGCTAGCCACAACCATCATAGAATCTGGGATAGACATCTCCAACGCCAATACAATTATCATCAACGATGCGCATCAATTTGGCTTAAGCGACCTACACCAATTGCGCGGAAGGGTAGGGCGCAGCAACAAAAAAGGATTTTGCTACCTCATTGCTCCTAAATTCAGCATCATGACCTCCGAGGCGCGCAAGCGTTTAGAAGCGCTCGTTCAATTTTCAGATTTAGGTTCGGGTTTCAATATCGCGATGAAAGACTTAGATATCCGCGGGGCAGGCAATATGCTCGGGGGCGAGCAGAGTGGCTTCATTGCCGAAATTGGTTTTGAGATGTATCAGAAAATCCTCAATGAGGCCATGCAAGAACTCCGCGAAAGCGAATACAAAGAACTTTTCGACGACCGCGTTACCGATCAGTTCAATGGTTTTGTCCAGGATTGTGTCTTCGAAACCGACATGGAGGTGCGCATCCCTGATCAATACGTCAATCAGGTGGCCGAGCGCTTGAGTTTGTACCAAGCCATGGACAACCTCAAAGACAAAGAAGAGCTCGCTGCATTTAGTTTACAGCTTCAAGACCGCTTTGGCCCCTTACCTAAAGAGGTGAAGGAACTTTTGTTCTCCTTTGAATTGCGTTGGTTGGCCGAATCCATGGGCTTAGAGCGTTTGGTGCTCAAATCCGAAAAAATGGTGGGGCATTTTATCGCCAATCCACAGTCTCCATTCTATGAAACAGATCAGTTTCAAGTTATTCTCAACAAAATTCTTTCTCAATCATCGGGTTACCGCCTTGTTCAAAAAGACGACAAATTGAGGTTGGTCATTGAACCTATCCGTCATATCAAGGACGCATTTGAGAAATTACAAGCACTTAAAGACGGCTAAAAAGCACGTGCTTTCTCCAAAATTGTGTTTACTTGACCTACGTCAAGAGATATTTAACTGCTTTGTTGCAACTTTGTACTCATTCAATTGTTTAAACAATAACCTCAAAAAATTTTAAAAATGAAAAACGTAGTTATCGGTTTTGTAGGCGCATTTGCCTTATTTTCTTTTGTTGCTTCCCAAGCTGGTCTTTGGTCAGTAGATGGCGCACACTCCCGTTTGGGCTTTACCATTCTTCATAATGGCATCACGAATGTTCATGGCAATTTCGATAAGTTTACCATGGAAGTAACCACACCTAACGAAGATTTCAACGGTGCAACCATCGTTTTAAACGCAGAAGCAGCTTCTGTAAACACAGGAATCGAAGCGCGCGACAACCACTTGCGTACTGCAGATTGTTTTGATGCAGAAAAATTTCCAGCAATCACTTTTAAAAGTACTGCTGTAAAAGAAACCAAAACAAAAGGAACTTACACAGTAGAAGGCGACCTTACCATGCACGGTGTAACTAAAAAAGTAGTTTTCAATGGTGTACACACAGGGAACAGCAAAAATTACAAAGGTACAGCAGTTGCAGGTTTGCAAATTAGCGGTGCTGTAAAGCGCTCTGAGTTTGGAATGGGTGAGGTAAGCCCAGGTTTAGCTGATGAGGTGAAACTCGTTGCTGATTTAGAAGTGGTAAAAAACTAAGCAAATGAAAAGCAACTTCTTTTTCATCTTTGTTTTAGCTGCATTTACAAGCTTTGCGCAACAATATAAACTTGCCGACGGCTACAAGATTTCTTTCACAAATCCTGATGTCAGCGGTACTTTTGATGAGCTAAGTGCGCCGTCAATTGTTTTTGATGAAACCAAACTTTCAAGTTCAAAACTCAATTTCAAGATTGAAGTAGGTTCAATCAATACCGGTAACGGCCTCATGAACAAACACGCTAAAGGTGAAGAGTGGTTCAATGCAGAAAAGTATCCCTACATAGAATTCACGTCTTCAAAGATCGAAAAAACAGCTGAAGGCTTCAAAGCAACAGGAAAACTTCAAATGCATGGTGTATCCAAAGAAATCAGCATCCCGTTTACTTTTTCCAAAAAAGGTTCTAAAGGAACTTTTATTGCTAAATTTAGCGTAGACCGCACTGATTATCAGATTGGTAAAAAAAATGGAGGCGTTGCTGAAACCATTAAAATTACAGCAACAATTCCAGTAACTAAAAAATAAAACGATGTTAAAAAAACTATATTGGGCCCTTTCATCGGGTATATTAGCAGGAGGTGTTTCTTATGGTTACGGCGAAACTTTTGAAAAACAACTCATGGAAGATTATTCCAATGTTGTGCCAGCCGCTGCTATATTTATTTCATGTTTGGTTGGAACCATAATGGCAACTTTTGGTTATTGGCTCCTGATGAAGTTAATACCTATGTTTGGCGAATTTATTTTTGCATTAATCTTTGCAGCGTTTTCTGCAGCAAGTTTAGTAGGTGTCCTAGGTTTTACCTTTACCGATGGTTCTAATGAATTACACCAATTTATTTTTTATGGTTACGCAATGCCAATGCATTTTTTCCCATTTTTAGCGTGGTATGTTGTTAAGCCACTTTTTGACGATAAATAAGCTATTTTTGGCACAAATCTTGAAAGGATGCTTCGGCATCCTTTTTTTTTGAAAAAAACTGTCAAAAAGCACAACGAAATTCTTCGTTTTACGTTAATGAAATGATGTTGCAGCGTATACGCATTTGGCTCTTCTTTATTGGAATTTTTCTTCCACAGATGTTGCGCGCGCAATTAATTACCAATAATTCTCTGAATCCACAGGGCTTGGTTCAAAATATCCTTCTTGGCAATGGTGTCACGGTCTCTAATGTAACTTACAACGGCAGCCCAGTTGCCATCGCTCAGTTTACCGCTGCCAATACGACCCTCGGCATCAATAGCGGAATTGTCATGACCACCGGTACCACCTTACCAAATGGCGATGGCCCGCAAGGCCCCAACGATGCTTCGGGTGCAGGGGTCGACAACAACATGGGTGGTTTCAATTTGCTTACTCAAGCCATTCAAGGCACCCAAACTTACAACGCTGCAATCTTAGAGTTCGACTTCATCCCCTATGCAGACACCGTTCGTTTCAAATATGTTTTTGGCTCCGATGAATACCCAGAATTTGCGCCCCCGAACAACACAACCTACAATGATGTCTTCGGTTTTTTTATCTCAGGTCCAGGAATTACAGGCTTTCAGAATATAGCCAAGCTCCCAAATGGCGCGGTGGTTTCAATCAATAATGTCAACACCATCACCAACCCGTTTTATTTCGTCAACAATGGCGATGGCAACACAGCTCCTTATAACCAAAGCCCACAATATATTCAATACGACGGCTTCACTAAGGTTTTAGAAGCCATTTCACAGGTGCAATGTGGCCAAACATATCACTTAATTTTAGCCATTGCCGATGTGGGCGACGGCCAATGGGACTCCGGCATCTTTTTGGAAGCCAATAGCCTTTCCACAATTACACCTGTGGAGATAGATCACACGCTCTCGCAACAAGTTTTTGCCAACCCTGATTGGATGGCCGAGGGCTGTGTTACAACGAATGTCACGCTTACACGTCAGTCAAATCTCAATCAAAACCTGACCATACCTGTTCAGCTCAGTGGTACGGCAACCAACGGTCTTGATTACAGCGGTATTCCAGCAACTATTAACTTTCCTCCGGGGCAAACCACTGTGAGTTTCAATATCCAATCTTTGACCGATGCGCTAGTTGAAGGGCTTGAAACCCTCACACTTACTTTTCCAATAACGGATCCTTGTGGCAACATCACACCGCTTGTACTCGACCTCTGGATCCAAGACAACCAACCTATGCAAGTGACTTTATCTAGTTCACCTATCACTTGCCCTGGTGACCCTGTGACCATCAATTCTCAGATCAGTGGCGGAGTACAGCCGTATACCTATCAATGGAGCACGGGGCAAAATACCGGTAGCATTACGTTTGCACCGGCAACTTCTCAATCTGTGTGGTTGGCTGTTACTGATGCCTGTACAGGTATTCCGGCTTATGACACAATTTTTGTGACTGTTCCTGTACTTAGCCCTTTGGCCATTTTAACGAGCCCTGACATCACCGAAATATGTCCTTACATTCCCGCTACATTAGGCGTTCAGGTAAGTGGTGGCTCGGGTCAGTATACCTATTTATGGACAACCAACAACGTACTAAGTAGTACAACAGATTCTTTATTAGTGAATCCGGGAAGTTCAAGTATGTACCAGATCACGGTCACAGACAATTGTGGCAATACCATTCAAGATAGCATCAGCTATACCATACTGAGTCCGCCACTTGTTTTGCAAACAAATGGTCCCTTCCAAGTTTGTCCGGGTGACAGTGTAACTCTTTTGGTTACGGCAAGTGGTGGCTATGGCAACTACTATTATAGTTGGTCCACAACAGAAACCACTCCTCAAATTATCGTAGCGCCCCAAAATTCCACTTCTTATTTTGTCCAGGTAAGCGACGAATGTCAAACATTTAGCGTAACCGCTGTTGCAATGGTTCAGGTCGTTAAGCCTTTGGCCAATTTTTATATCATGAGCCAAGATCCAATGCAAGGTCTGCCTGTTCAATTTGAGAATGCCTCATTTAATGCGTGGTCCTATACTTGGGCTTTTGGCGATGGTAATGGTTCGTTTTTGGTCAATCCGACTCATACATATACACAGCCAGGAGCTTATGAAATTACGCTCATTGCCACTAATCAGGAAGGTTGTATCGATAGTATTTCTAAATGGATTGACATAGCACCCGAACGCTATATATACCTTCCTAATTCATTCACACCAGACGGCGACGGCCTCAATGAGTATTTCTACGGACGCTTCATTGGCTTGATGAGCGCACGTTTCTATATCTTCAACCGTTGGGGTGAGGAGGTCTTTTTCTCTGATCAGCTCAATTTTGTTTGGGACGCAAGCTATGAAGGCGTACCTGTCCAAGACGGCACCTATACTTGGTACCTGATTTACGAAATAGAGAAAGGTATTTACGAAGACCTCTCAGGTCACGTGAATGTAATCCGTTAATTGCTAAGCTTATTCATTCGAAATGATCTCAAAGAGCTCATTTAAGTTAGGTGAAATGATGATTTCAATGCGACGGTTTTTTGATTTGTCGTCTGGGTCAACCGGATGATACTCACTACGACCTGCAGCCATCATTTGTGTAGCAGCCATATTTGAATTGGCCAACATCAATTCAACAACTGCGGTTGCTCGCAATACAGAAAGCTCCCAGTTGTTTTTTGGCGAAACACTACTGTTCAATTTGTCAGTATCTGTATGGCCTTCTACAACAATTTCGAGGTCGCGTTCGGTTTCTAGCACTCGTGCTAATTGTACTAATGCTTCTTTTCCTTCGTCTTCTACTTTAGTAGAGCCCGAATTGAATAGCAACTTAGCTTCTAAACTCACGTAAATTTTACCATTTTTCTGGACAACTGTAAGTCCTTGGTTTTCAAAGTTGCGCAAGGCATTGGCTACTCTCGCTTTGAGTAATTGGATTTTTGCGTCTTTCTTGCGAATGGCTTCTTCGAGTTCATTGACGCGTTTTTCACGCTCTTCGAGCAATACTTGCTTTGCTTTGAGTTCTTGATCGAGCTTAAGTAAAGCATCTTCTTTGCGCTGTAATTCTTTGGTTTTTTGCTCGAGTTCGGTCTGAAGGGTAGCTGTTTCTTTGGCGCTTAGGCTTTTGAGTTTGTCAAATGAATTTTCAAGGGCTTCATATTGTGCTTCTAAAGTTTCTTGTTCGCGTTCAAGCAGGCGCATTTGGTTGCCTAAGTTATTGGTATCTCCACGCAAACGACTCACTTCCTTCGCTGCTAAATCGTATTTAGTTTGCAAATCTTTGGAAAGCACTTCGTAATCACTGCTGCTCTTTTTGTACTTAGCGAGCTCTTCACTGCAGTTTTTTTCGCGTTCGAGCAATTCGTTGTATTTTTTGGAAGGCACACATGCCGTGAATACCAACGTTGCGAGTAGGGAGAGGAAAAAGAAATTTTTCATGAGCGCTGCTTTTTTTACAAAGTTGTTTTTAAATTACCAATTGAATTTGGCTTTTTTCTGTTTTTATAAACACTAGATATTGCATAAAGTAACACAATAGGTCAATTTCGTGGCCATCGAGAGTGAATTCCTTACCTTTGCAATATGAGTACTGTAAGGAAGAATCAAAAAAAGTTAAGTGAAGCTTTTGAGCTGCTGCAAAAAAACGATGCTGTATCGCTCACAGCCGCATTGAGCATTTATAAAGACCACGGACAAGCTAGCGTGCTTCCTGACCTATTCAAAACCTTAGAAGGAAGAGAACGCAGTCAGCAACAGGCTATACTCAGTTTTCTTGCCGATGTCAAAGACACCGATGCTATTGAAGCTTTTGTTACCTACCTTCAAGAGGAGGCAAATCCGGAAAACCGAAAATTGGTTTTATCAGCTATTTGGAACTCTAAATTGCCTTTTGATGAGCATTTGCCGTTTTTTGTAATGCTCGCTTCGCAAGGAGACTACCTCGAAGCGCTAGATTGCCTCACTATCATTGAAAATATGTCGGGTCCGTTTGATGAATCTCAACTGCTTGAATCACAGCTTTTGCTCAAAGAATATGTGGAGGAACGCGCACCACAATCAGATCAAAAAGCGCAAATCATGAGTGAAATAGCTTGGTTTGTGAAAGAACAAAACGAAGGCATTGACGCCGACTTGCTAATCGATAACGACTAAATTATGAGCCAAATAGCGCTGCAATCAATGACCGGTTTTGGCAAGGCCAACGGACATTTTAACGATAAAAAAATCTCTGTTGAGGTTCGTTCTCTCAATTCAAAAGGTCTCGACCTCAATTTAAAAATCCCTTCGAGCTACCGCGATCTCGAAACGCCGATTCGCAAGCTGGTCACAGAAAAGCTGTTGCGCGGCAAAATGGATTTAGGGATTTATATCGAAAGTCAGCAGCATCAGGTTGCGGGCCTCATCAATGAGCAGGTGGCAACAGCTTATTTTGAAAAGCTCAAATCGCTAAATAATGCTTGGGGCACCAATACCCAAGACTACCTTGCACTTGTTTTGCGCATGCCAGATGTGCTCACCAGCCAGCAAGAAGAACTCTCAGAAGCAGAAACTGAATTTATTTTAAATTTAGTTGTCGAAGCGTGCAGTCAACTTGAAAAATTCCGCAGACAAGAAGGCCAAAGCTTAGCTAATGATTTGACGGCTAATCTCGATGCTATTCAACAAGAACTTGTTGCAATTGTCCCGTTCGAACAAGAACGAGTTGCGCAAGTAAGAGAGCGCATTCAAAAAGGGCTTGCTTCTATGGATGAAAGCAGGGTGGATGTCAATCGCTTGGAGCAAGAAATGATCTTTTATGTAGAAAAACTCGATATTTCTGAAGAAAAGCAACGCTTGCAGCAGCACCTTCATTATTTTACCGAAACGCTCAGTCAAGATGCATCCGGCAAAAAACTAGGTTTTATCTCCCAAGAAATGGGCAGAGAAATCAACACATTGGGTAGTAAATGCAATCATTCAGAAATTCAAAGAAGGGTGGTAATTATGAAAGATCACCTCGAAAAAATCAAAGAACAAGTTCTCAACGCCCTATAGCATGAACACCCAACCAAGTATTGTTATCTCAGCACCTTCTGGCGCAGGTAAATCAACAATTGTTGGTGCCTTACTTGCCAAATACCCGCAGCTGGCGTTCTCGATATCTGCTTGCTCGCGCCCACCAAGAGGCCAAGAACAAAATGGTGTACATTATTACTTTTTGTCCCCATCAGAATTTAAACACAAAATAAGCGAAGGCGCATTTTTTGAATGGGAAGAGGTCTATGAAGGGATGTATTACGGTACGCTTCATGCCGAACTTGAGCGCATTTGGTCCGAAGGGAAAGTTGTTGTTTTTGATATCGATGTCATTGGTGGCCTTAATGTGAAGCATAAACTTAAAGATGCTGCTATCTCCATTTTTATTCAGCCGCCTAGTATTGCTGTCTTAGAAGAGCGCCTGCGCAAGCGTCAAACAGATACCGAAGAAAAAATACAGGTCCGCTTGGCAAAGGCCGAAGAAGAGATGAGCCATGCCCATGAATTTGACTATGTGATCGTGAACGACGACCTCATCAAAGCGATTGCTGAAGTAGAACAAATTGTGCTCCAATTGATCCGCAAATGAAAATAGGCCTTTTTTTTGGAACCTTTAACCCTATTCATGTAGGACACCTCATCATTGCCAACCACATGGCCCAACACCCCGATATCGATCAGGTTTGGTTAGTGGTAACGCCGCATAATCCACACAAAGAAAAATCTACATTACTCGCCGATCATTTGCGTCTGGATATGGTCCGCGATGCCATTTACGATAGTCCGCAGCTCAAAGTAAGCGACATAGAATTCCATTTAGCCAAACCAAATTACACGATTTCGACCTTAACGCATTTGCAAGAGAAATATCCAAACGATGAATTCAGTTTGCTGCTAGGCGCCGATAACCTGAGGTCTTTTCAGAAGTGGTACAATTGGGAGCAAATTCTTGCCCATCACAAACTATATGTTTATCCGAGAATAACTGAAGCTGAAGCAGAGTTAAATTTATCTGATGAGTTGAGCCAGCAACCAAATATTGAGTTTGTCAATGACGTACCTATCTTAGGCATCAGTGCAAGTTTTGTGCGCGCCCAGTTGGCAGCGGGCAAAGATTGTAGCTTTCTACTCACCGAACCAGTGCTTAGATACATCTCAGAACGCCGTTTGTATCAAAAATAAGGCATAAAAAAAAGGGGAGTTTCC
>JBIIZI010000068.1:0-10511 GCA_044346375.1 Crocinitomicaceae bacterium
ATGACGGCAAAGATTCCTACACTTTTGAAAAAGAACTTGGCAATGATTGCAACGACGCAGAAACCTCCGGCGACGGCAATTCCATTTGGTCTGGTTTCGGTATTAATGCCAATGGCTTCATGAATACCAATAAAGAATTTGCCAGCGCTACAGAATTGAGCTTCCTCACCTTAGATCCCGCAAAAAGCATTGGTTTTCAGTTCAATTTTGCTGAAAAGCGCTTCCCAATTTTCAAAGATTACTTAGGTGTGGTAACGGGCTTGGGTTTTCAGTGGAATCGTTATTCTATCAAAGGCGACTACGACTTCAATGTGGTCAATGACACATTAGTAGCCAACGCAACAGGAATCAACTACACTAAAAACACTCTGAGTTCGACTTATTTGCAAGCACCTTTGTTGTTGCAAATCTCTACCAATAAAAATGCAAATAAGGCATGGAATATCTCTGCTGGTATCGTTGGGGGCCTTCGTATAGATGCACGCCAAATTCAAAAATGGGAAGCCGATGACAAAAAAAATAAAGACAAAACCAAAGACGATTTCCAATTCAATCCATTCCAAGCTAGCCTAATGGCAACAATTGGCTATGGCGATTGGAGTCTTTATGCAACCTATGGCCTCTCGGACGTCTTTAACGAAGGATCTGCTCCGAAGGTGCGTGGTGTGAATGCCGGAATTTTACTCTCGTTTTAAATACTGATCCACCACCAAAGAAAAGAAACGATGTGCCTAACCGTGCATCGTTTCTTTTTTGCCATAACTTTCCATAAGGCTGGCCTCAAAAGCGAGAAAGTCCTTCCATGCTGCATCTACATCAACTCCCTGCCCATATTTGCGGGCAAAGCCCAAGAAAGTGGTGTAATGGCGTGCCTCACTTTCCATGAGGTCTCGGTAAAATTGTCGCAGATCCGTATCGTTGATTTCTTCAGATAAGATTTTAAAACGCTCGCAGCTGCGCGCTTCAATCATTGCTGCAAATAGCATTTTATTGACGAACACTCCTGCCGGCTTGCTGTTGCGCTTTCCTTGTTTAAGGTATTGCGCTAGGTCATTCACGTAAGGGTCTTTGCGCTCAAAACCTAATTGCAACCCGCGCTCTTTTAGTTTGTCATGAACCATTTGAAAATGAGCCATCTCTTCTTGACAAATAGCGGTCATCGCTTCCACTAAATCAGGATATTGTGGATACGTAACGATCATGGAAATAGCGTTACTCGCGGCCTTTTGTTCGCAGTAAGCGTGGTCAATAAGGATTTCCTCTATATTTTTTTCGACAATACGCACCCAGCGGGGGTCAGTCGCCATTTGAAGTCCGAGCATCTTTTTTTTCGACAAAAATACCAAAGTCTGATCGAATCAAACAAGGGTGAGATGTAATGGCAATGCTTATATTTGTCCAACTGAATCAACAAAATGTCAAAATCAAATCAAAAAGAGCTGAGTTGGCGCGCATTTGAACTCATGTGCACCGCTAAAACTATGGCCGAAAAATACGAAGCAAATAAAGAAGTCACAGCGAAATATGTACACGCAACCTCACGCGGGCACGAAGCCATTCAGTTGGCAGTAGGTATGCAGCTTCAACCACAAGACTGGGTTTCTCCGTACTACCGAGACGACAGCATTCTATTAGGTATTGGCATGCAACCCGAAGAACTCATGTTGCAGGTTTTCGCCAAAAAAGACGATCCGTTTTCAGGTGGTCGAACTTACTACTCGCATCCTTCGCTCAACAGACCGAACCAACCCAAAATTCCACATCAATCTTCTGCAACGGGCATGCAAGCCATCCCAACTACAGGAGTTGCTATGGGTATTCAATACAAAGAAAAAGTGGGCTTGGTCGATTGGCAGCCAGCAGACGCACCGGTCGTGGTTTGTTCTTTAGGCGACGCCTCTTGTACAGAAGGCGAAGTTTCTGAGGCTTTTCAAATGGCTGCCCTCAAGCAATACCCCATCATCTATTTAGTGCAGGACAACGGCTGGGATATCTCGGCGAACGCTAAAGAAACCCGTGCTCAAGATATTTCGGAATACATCAAAGGTTTTCATGGCATTGAAGCCAGAACAATTGACGGCACTGATTTTTGGGCCTGCTACCAAACCGTTGAGGAAGTCATAGCAACGGTGCGCAAGGAACGCCGCCCATTTTTAATTCATGCTAAAGTTCCTTTACTTGGGCACCACACTTCAGGCGTGCGCAAAGAATGGTACCGCGATGACCTCGAAGAAGCAGCCAAAGCAGACCCCTATCCAAAATTGCGAGCTGCATTGGAACAGCAAGACGTCCGTTTGGCAGAATTCATCAATATAGAAGCCAAAATCAGAAAAGAAGTTGATGCGGCCTACGATGCCGCGCTCCAAGCTCCTGACCCAGACCCAACGAGTATACAAGATCATATTTTTGCACCAACGCCCATCACCGAAGAAAAAGGTGAGCGCGCGCCAGAAGGCAAAAAGAAAACCGTTATGGTTGACTCCGCCCTTTTTGCCATGCGTGAAATCATGGAGGCTCATCCCGAAGCTTTGCTTTATGGTCAAGATGTAGGTGGTAGGTTAGGAGGAGTCTTTAGAGAAGCGGCTACTTTAGCCCAAACTTTCGGAGACGATCGCGTATTCAACACCCCCATACAAGAAGCATATATTATTGGTTCAACTGTCGGGATGTCTGCTGCAGGATTAAAACCAATAGTAGAGGTCCAGTTCGCAGATTATATTTGGCCAGGGCTCAATCAGCTTTTTACAGAAGTTTCTCGTTCCAACTACCTTTCAAACGGAAAGTGGCCAGTGAGTTGTGTCATTCGCGTTCCTATCGGCGCCTATGGTTCAGGCGGCCCTTACCATTCCTCAAGTGTAGAATCCGTATTGGCAAACATCCGTGGAATTAAAGTTGTTTACCCATCGACCGGCGCCGATTTAAAAGGCTTGCTAAAGGCTGCCTATTACGACCCTAACCCTGTGGTCATCCTCGAACACAAAGGATTGTATTGGTCAAAAATTCCCGGAACAGAAGGAGCCATGAGTATTGAGCCAAGTGCCGACTACGTTGTGCCAATCGGAAAAGCTAGAATTGCTCTTGAAGCCAATCGAACAAAAATAGACAACGGCGAATCTATCGGCATCATTACTTATGGCAGAGGTGTTTATTGGAGTCTAGAAGCGGCCAATCAGTTCGACGGGCAGGTGGAAATACTTGATCTGCGCACAATTAATCCGCTGGATACTGACGCGATGGAGGAGCTCTGTCAGCGCCACGGCAAAATTTTATTGGTTACGGAAGAAACCACGCAAAATTCATTCACCTTAGCAATTGCTGGGCGCCTACAAAATAGTTGCTTTGTGCATCTAGACGCTCCTATTGAAATTGTTGCTTCTGTCGACGCGCCAGCCATTCCGCTGAACTCAGGTCTCGAAGCCGCCATGTTGCCTAATGCGCAAAAGGTCGCGACAGCTATTTCCAAACTATTGAACTATTAACACATGGAATTCAAAGAAATCATAGGAGCAGTTGCTCAATTTCACGATGCATTCGGTATTCAAAACAATTATACCCCTACAAGTGGGCTCACTTCGGCAGAAGTTCAATTGCGTTTTGACCTCATGAAAGAAGAAAATGAAGAATACTTAGAAGCTGCAAAAAATGGAGATTTAGTTGAAATTGCCGACGCACTTGGCGACCAACTATATATATTATGTGGCACTATTTTGCGCCATGGCCTGCAAGATAAAATAACGGAGGTCTTTGAAGAAATTCAACGCTCCAACATGAGCAAGCTAGATGCAAATGGGAAGCCAATATATCGCGAAGATGGCAAAGTGTTAAAATCCGAACTCTATTTCAAGCCCAACATTGCCAAAATTCTTCAATAATGATTGATCTCTCCATCTACTTTCAACCAGTTTCAGCAGATATACCATTTACTGAGCAACAGTTAGGTTCGCAAATCAGAAGCTACCAGACCCATTTCCCTGAATTAACAGAGCCTGGTTGTGCCATTATTTCTGTCCCGGAATTTAGAGGAGCAGAGGTAGAGCAATTTGCAGTTCCGGCAGTCAGGTCTGCGCGCTATCAAGTACATCCAGAAACTTCTTGGACCAAATCCATTTACGACCTCGGTACTATCCAACCAGGCGCAACAATAAACGACACTTATTTTGCACTATCGAATGTAGTAAGCGAGCTCGTTAAAAAAAATATCGTTCCTATCGTTATTGGGGGAAGCCAAGACCTCACAATGGCTATTTATCAAGGTTATGAAAGATTGGAACAATTGGTCAATACTTGTAGCATAGACCGCAGCATCGACATCGGTAGCGCCGAAGAAACCCTGCATTCAAAGAATTACCTTAGTCATATGCTTTTGCAAAGACCTTGCTTTTTGTTTAACCATGCCATTATTGGACTCCAACAACCCTATGCGGCGGCAGCAGAGCACGAACTCTTTGAAAAGTTATTCTTTGATATTTGTCGCCTTGGTGAGTTCAATCAAGATTTTAGATTAGCTGAACCCCATTTGCGCAATGCGGATATGATCAGTGTCGACATCCAATCCATCAAAACCGCCGATCTCGGCAGCTCCTCAGGCGCACCCAACGGCTTTACTGCTGCACAATTCTGTCAGATAATGAAATACGCCGGTATTTCAGACAAAGTAACGAGCATCGGATTTTTCAATGAAACAGCCTTAGGACAAACCGGAGCTTCTCTTTTGGCAGAGGGTATTTGGTATTTCCTCCAAGGATATTTTTCAAGGGTAGGAGATTTCCCATTTGGAAGCAAGGCAGATTACACCAAGTTTACAGTTTTTATGGATGAGGTTTCAAGAGAGCTGATTTTCTATAAAAGTAACAAGTCGGCACGCTGGTGGTTGGAGGTCCCGTATCCTCCGCAAGATGGCGCTCGTTATGAGCGTCACCATTTGGTACCATGTAACAAGTCGGACTACGATAACGCCATGAATAATGAATTACCGGATTTATGGTGGAAGACTTATCAAAAATTGGGTTAAGCTTTTTATTAAAAAGCCTTTTATTTTCCATTAGAATTCTTTACTTTAGCGACTTAAATTGTCGTATTCTATGAAAATGCGATGGTTTTATACATGCTAAACTAAGCTTATGCTATTGAATAACAGACTACTAACTGCTGCGTTTTCTGTTTTGTTGTTTACGTCCTACGCACAACAAGACAAGCTTGTCACACACTTCATGTTTGACAAAATGAGCATCAACCCGGGTAAAACTGGTATTGATATGTACAATGGTATTTGTGCAACGTCTATTTACCGCAACCAATGGGACAAAGTAAACGGAGCTCCAAACTCAACTATACTTAATATAGAATCCAACCTTTCGCGTTTCTTTCCAGGCGGAGTTGGTGTGAACTTCTATAATGATGCAATTGGTTTTGCACGTCAAAACACAGTTTTATTAAACTATTCTTATCCTATACAAATTGGTCGTACCGGCGTTTTAGGAGTAGGTGTTGGTTTAGGCATTATGAACTATGGCATCGATCCAGTTTGGGTCACGCCTAACGGTTTGCCAGCTGCACAAGACCCCTCCATACCAACAGGCTTTGCTGCAACTACATTCGATGCTAACTTTGGTTTGTATTTCCAAGCAAAAAACTATTACGCTGGTTTCTCAACAACACATTTATCTGAATCAGATCTATCTGCAGACCCAACCAATTTGTCATTATCCTTTCAAACAGCGCGCCACTACTATTTAATGGGTGGTTACATTTTCAAAGATGCTTTTGGAACTGGCAACAACATTGACGCACAAATGCTCGTTCGTACCGACCTCATTAAATTCTCTGTAGACTTCAACGCACGTTACATGATGGATCTCGGTGGCAATCCAGCTTACGGTGGTCTTACTTTCCGCACGTCCGATGCAATTGCAATTATGGCCGGTTACTCACCAATTCCAAATTTCCATTTTGGATATTCATACGACATCAATATTAATAAATTAGCTAGCATTTCTCGTGGTTCACACGAAATGATGGTTAAATATTGTTACTTCTTGCCGCCGCCTCCAAAAACGAAAGCAAGACACCCTCGTTGGTTATAAGAGGTAAAAAGTGTAACCATTTATATTGTTCTTACGTTATACCCGAAATTAAACCTGTAGCAAGTTACTTGGGAGTAGGTCAGAACCAAAAACAAACAAATGAAAAAGTATTTAAGTTTTCTCTTTGTTCTTAGCTTCATGTACGCTTGTAGCGACATCGAAGGGAATTTAGTAGGTGTGAGTGGTAGAGACACCTGGTATCCAGATGTCCTCGGTCCTGGAAAAGTTCCACTTGGCATGGTATACGTGCCATCAGGAGCCTATCAGGCCGGTGAAGACGATGAAGACATCATGGGCTGGCACACTGCGCGCAAGCGCACCGTGTCTGTTCCTGCATTCTACATGGACGCCACAGAAATTTCGAACAACGAATACCGCCAATTTGTGCATTGGGTTCGCGACTCAATTGCCCGTGAAAAACTCTATCGCCGTAGCTACGACGAAGAAGCGGAGCGTTGGGTGAACATCCCAGACAATTTCTTTAAAGAGCCGTACCGCGCTTTAATGGCTATGGGTTCAGATGTCCAAGGTGGTAATACGCCATTCCAATTGTTCATGGATTCTACCAACGGCACTGAGGTTGACAAAACCATCATGACCATGTTGGGTAACTACGACAAGTCTAAAGGAAAAGGCAAGAAATTAGTCAATGGTTTCCAATATGACCAAAAGAAATACGGTATAACCGGTGGTCCAGATGAAAAATTTGACGTTGTTATGTCCGATGACGACTTACGTGGCATTTTCCAAATGTACAGTGGAGCCGCTAAGAAAAACGCTCCAGACAAAACAAGCGCTAAAGGTGCATCCACCAAAACCAAATACAATCAAGGTGGTCGTCTTGAAAACCGCAAGTACTTCACCCTTAACTGGATGGAGCCTATCGACTACGAAGATCCAGAAATCGCTTTCATGTTATCAGATATGTACCTAAGCGAAGCGGAGCGTTTCTACAACCGTCGAGAAATCGACACGCGTTTGCTCTACTTTGATTACTACTGGATTGACTACAAAGAGGCGGCTCGTAGAGGAAAAGTTATTACAAAATCAATTGATGCACGTAAAACATTCTCATACGACAGCTTAAATCCTGAGGCCGATAACACCATTTATCAGCGCTCACGCAGAGAGCCACTAGGTAAAGATTACAAGTCAAACGACCAGCACCGTTCTACGCTCATGACTATGGATCAAAATACCAATAAAGTGTGGGTTGATACTTCTGTTTATACCGAACAATGGTCAGAGTTTACTAGACTAAACGACACGAGCTCATTGCGTGGCACCATTCTTCAAAACCCTGGTCAAGATCTCGATCTTGGTTTCACAAACAGCAAAGGAAGCCACAACGCTATTCGTGGCCATTCTGATCGTTCGCGCTTTATCATCAAAGAACGCATTAACATCTATCCAGATACACTTTGCTGGGTGCGCGATTTTACCTATTCCAACAAGTCTGCAATGACTCAAAATTACTTTTGGAATTCTGCTTACGACAACTACCCAGTTGTAGGTGTAACTTGGTCTCAAGCAAAAGCGTTTTCTGTATGGCGCACACAAATCTTCCATTCTTGGTTACAAACCAACGGAGACCTCTTTGTCAACGACTTCCGTTTGCCAACTGAATCAGAATGGGAACGAGGCGCTAGAGGAGACCTCGATAACATGCAATACCCTTGGGGTGGTCCTTACATCAGGAACTCAAGCGGATGTTTCCTTGCTAACTTTAAGCCAATGCGTGGTCGCTACTTCGAAGATGGTGGTTTCTATACAGTAAAAGTTTACTCATATAATCCAAATGGTTTTGGTTTGTATTGTATGGCTGGTAACGTTGCCGAATGGTGTTCTACTGCCTACGATGAGTCAACTTATGAGTTTGCCCACGACATGGCTCAAGACTTCGAGTACGATGCAAAAGATGGCGAAGCGCCAGTTAAAAAACGCAAAGTTCTTCGTGGCGGATCCTGGAAAGATATCGGCTACTATCTAATGAACGCTACAAGAACCTATGAATATCAAGATACCGCCAAAAGCTATATCGGTTTCCGTAACACCATGACACACCTTGGTCGTGGAGGTAAAGATATCGAACAAGAAAACGGTGAAGAGATTCAAACAGATATTATCCTAAACTAAACTATAAACTATAATTCAATTAATTTCTAAATTCTAAAAACAAAAATTATGAGTGGTAATGGTGGATTTTTTGCATCGCGCAAGTACAAATTAATTACAAAGTATGTAACTGGATACGGAGCTTCTGTGGTAATTCTTGGAGCACTATTTAAAATCATGCACTGGCCAGGTTCTGACCAAATGTTGATTGTCGGTCTTATTACAGAATCATTGATCTTTGCATTTATTGCGATGGAACCACTTCATGAAGAAGTAGATTGGACACGCGTATTCCCAGAATTAGGTGTTGAAGAAAATAACGACGAAAACCGTTTGTTACCACTCTTGAAAAAAGGTGGAATGGGTGGCGGCGGTGCTGCAGATCAGCTTGCTAAAGAACTTGACAAAGCAGGTATCGATCAAGCATTGTTGGCTAAATTGAAAGACGGAATGTCAAATCTTGCAGATAACGCTAAATCTTTGGGTGCAATCTCTACAGCTGCAGGAGCAACTGATTCTTATGTCAAGAGCCTTGAAACGGCTTCTGAAGGTTTGAATAAATTGACTGAACAATATGCTTCATCAGCTAACGCTATCGCTGGAATTGCAGGAGAAGGTCAAGGCAACTTCGGTGCTGAGATGCAGAAATTAGGTCAAAATCTTGGCGCACTCAATAACGTATATGAGCTTCAATTGAAGTCTTCACAAGATTACCTTGAAAGCATGACTCAAATGAGTGGTCTTCAAGAAAATATCAAAGGAATCATGGCAGACCTCGCGGCTTCTGCAAAAGATACGGCTTCTTACCGTGAAAACATGGCTATGTTGTCTCAAAATCTAACTGATTTGAACAACGTTTATGGCAACATGTTGCGTGCGATGAGAGGTTAATCCCTTTCTTTAATTCAGTATTTATTTAGTAGTAACAAATTAAAATTAAAGAAAATGGCAGGTGGTAAGGAAACCCCAAGACAAAAGATGATTGGTCTCATGTACTTGGTATTAACCGCACTTCTTGCGTTGAACGTGTCAAAACAAATTCTCGATGCTTTTGTGGCTATCGAAGACAACATTCAACGTGGAAGCATTACACAATACGATCGTGGGCAAACTGCAAAAGGTTCGCTCATTGAAGAGCTCGGCAGTGTTACTAAAGACGAAGCTGGACGTGCAAAAGCTGAGAAAATCAAGAAGTATCTTGGCATGATCGATAAGATCGACAAAAACGTAGGTGAATTCATCAAATACGTAGACGACTTAAAGATTGAGTTAATTGGTAAAGTGGAAGGTCCTGAGAAGGTCAAGAAAGAGAATCCAAATAACAAAGAAAGTATCGTTTGGAAAAAGTATGACCCAAAAACACCTTTGCTTCCAGCACGTTTGTATTTGCAAGCAATTGAAACCAAGGATAACTTTGACATCCCTATGCACGAAATCGTAGGTTCAGAAATTTCTAAAGTAGACCCTACCAAAAAAGGTAAGAAGTTATGGGAACTTTACAAAGGTCTTCGTTCCTCAATTGTAGAAATTTCTGGTAACTACAAAGAAGGTGAAAAGAACGTTTGGAAACTTAAAGTCAAAGAAATCAACGATTTCAAAGATTTTCAAGACTTAGAGAAACAAATTTTAAAAATGTTCAATGCTTCAGGCAACAAAGTGAATCCTGAAGACCTTGAAGCGCTTGTTTCTATTTATCAAGAGTTAACCAAACAAGAGTTTGCTGATCACCACGAATCTAAAAACATACATTGGTTAGGTCGTACTTTTGACCACGCTCCACTAGTAGGTGCTTTAGCCTCTTTGAGCTCAATGCAAAATGAAATTTTAGCAGCTCGTGCAAAAGCAGTTAACTTGTTGAAATCAAAAGTAACAACCGGAGAGTTTTCATTCAACAAAATTCAACAGTTAGTTAGCGGCCCTGGTGTTGCTACAGCTGGTGAAGAAGTAGAGTTGTTGGTAACAATGGCTGCTTATGACTCAGACAAAAATCCTGTTGTCACATCTAGTACAGGAAACGTTGAAGTCAAAGAAGGTATCGGCCGCATCAAAATGAAGGCTGGCATGACAGACATGAAAGTCAATGGTAAAGTTACCATCGTTAATAAATCTGGAGTACCTTATTCCCGTGATTGGGAATGGAAAGTTGCTATCGTTAAGGCGCAAGGATCTATTTCATTGCCTGAAATGAGTGTGCTTTACAAAGGTTGGAATAACAAAGTAGTTCCTGTAGTAGCAGGTGCGGTTAGTTCTTCTATCAGTGTAGAAGGTGGCACTGCAACAAAAGCTTCTTGGACTGACGCTGAAGGCAACAAA
>JBIIZI010000225.1:0-2826 GCA_044346375.1 Crocinitomicaceae bacterium
TGCATCCAATGGATGCTTGATATCATGCGTTTATTTAGTGCGGCTCCGGGTGCAATAGCCAGAGGCTTTGATTTGCCATTTTGGTGGGTTTTGCTATTTTGGCTGCTTACCTTTTGTTGGTTTTATGGGTGGCTGGGTTTGTCAAAAAACAGCCTCAAAATGTTGTTTTTAAGCACATTGGTATATATGATCCATCAAAAACAGCAAATTATTTATCGGAAAGAAATTTGTTATTATACCAACGATGGCGTTTTGGTTGTTTTTGAGGGGAATAAAGCAAAGGCTTTTGGACCCAAACCAGCGCAAAAATGTGCCTTTCTTTTGAGCGCCATTGAAAACATAAAAAATTGCCAGATTGACTACCAACAACTCAATAAGGGCACAACAGAAGTAGAATTTGCGAACATGCACTTGCGTTTTAACAACAGCAAAACTTATCACTTGTGGGTGCGCGCTCAAAAGCAGACACAAAAAATCAAGGTCTTTTAAGCAAGAATTTTATCTTTGCTAAAATTTTACGCCATGAAAATACTGAGCCCGAAGGAGGTACTTCTTGCTTTGGAAGCCAAAGAAAACTGTTGTCTTATCGACATCCGCGAACCCTACGAGCTTTTGAGCTGCAAAATAGATTGCCCTTCTATCCCGATGGCTACATTTGCTGCAGCATATCCATCGCTGCAAGCATACGATCAGGTTATTTTAATGTGTCAATCCGGACGACGCGCCGAAGCACTTGCCAATTTCATGGAAACCGAGTTCAACGCTGGCAACATCTGTATTTTAGAAGGTGGTATCAATGCTTGGATTGAACAAAATGCTCCTCAAATTACTTGTCAATAAATGAGCGCACTCTACTCTCTTCTGGATTTCATTCTCCACATCGACAACTATTTATTTTTGCTCATTCAAGACTACGGAATTTGGGTATACGGCATCCTATTTCTGATTGTTTTCGTAGAAACGGGTCTGGTTTTCATGCCTTTACTACCCGGCGACTCCCTACTTTTTGCGGCGGGTTCATTTTGTGCGGGTGTCCAGATCGATAACGAATTAGCGCAACTCAATCTTTTGGTGGTATTGTCGCTTCTAATTGTGGCAGCTATTTTAGGTGACGCACTCAACTTCTGGATTGGGCAAAAATACGGTCGCAAATTGGCCGAGCTCAAAATCGGAAAGTACGCAATCCTTAAGGAAAAGCACCTTCAACAAACCCAGGACTTCTTCGAGAAACACGGGTCTAAAACGATCATCATTGCACGTTTTGTACCTATTGTACGTACGTTTGCGCCTTTCACTGCAGGTTTGGCCAACATGCGATACAGCGTCTTTTTGAAGTATAATGTAGTGGGCGGCATCGGTTGGGTCTTGGGGCTTACCCTACTCGGTTATTTCTTTGGCAACCTCACTATTGTGCGCGAAAATTTCGAAACCGTTATTTTTGGCATCATTGGGCTTTCGTTGCTACCCATGATCATTGCTATTGTTAAAGAAAAACTGGCTAAGCGTTGAAACGCTGAAATTCGGTCTGCAAATAGGTTCTGCAAATTTCTGTCGGGAACTGCTCAATTTGAGCTGCAATTTCCAAAATTTTAGCCGCGAGGTCTGTAGCGCTCGCGTTGGCATCTAGTGTATTTGCAGCCATATTGATGACGCGCAACACCTCCTCTTTTGATTGCACCAGCATAGCCCAGCCTTGCGGAGACACAAATAATTGTTGTGCAATATTATGCTCGAATTCTTCGCGAACTGTTTTCAATAGAAGGCTTTGTTGCATTTTTGCGTTGTGCGTCACTTGTAAGGTGCGCAGGGTAAGGTTCGCTGGCGAAATGCGGTCTAGCAATAAAATACAACGTTGGTAAGCCTCTAGCTTGCTAGGAAGGAAGTAATTTTGACGTTGTAGGCTCAGCTCTGTTTGCAGATGAATCAAAGCGTGGTCGTGTTGGCGCTTGAGAAACAAATAAACAATTGCCACAATAGCCACACTGACCAATAGGAAAGAAATAACAACAAAAATGAGCTCCATACGTAAATTTTTGAGGCAAATATAGTGCTTTACGTTATTTTTACCCCATGAATACTGTGCTACTTCCACTGATCTTGTTCCTTTATTTTGGGCTGCTCTTGGCTATCGCCTATTTTACTTCTAAAAATGCGAGTAGCCATAGTTTCTTTACTGGCGACAAAAAAAGCCCATGGTACTTAGTGGCTTTCGGTATGATAGGCACCTCCCTTTCTGGGGTTACTTTTGTATCTGTGCCAGGTGCTGTGAGTGCTGGGGCTTGGCATTATTACCAATTGGTTTTGGGTTTTTTTGCGGGTTATTTTGTGGTGGCATATGTCCTGCTTCCTTTGTATTACAAACATCAGCTCAGCTCTATTTATCGCTATTTAGAACTGCGCCTTGGTTTGCGCGCTTACCAATGGGGAGCTGGTTACTTTATTCTTTCGCGTACGCTCGGCGCCACAGTCCGGCTCTATTTGGTGATCAATGTGCTTCAACTTTTTGTTTTTGAACCTATTGGTATACAATTTTGGCAAGCAACGCTTTTGATCATCTTCATGATCTTAGCCTACACACTCAAAGGCGGTGTCAAGACCATCGTCTGGACCGATACTTTGCAAACGTTCTTCATGCTGTTGGCTTTGGTGGTTTGTATCATTACCTTACAACAACAAATGGATTTCTCTTGGTCTGAACTTTGGCGAGAACTACAGCAAAACAAACTGACACAAGTCTTGTCTTTGAATCCTTCAAAAAGCGATTACTTCTGGAAACACTTTATTGGCGGTGCTTTTATTACGATTGCCATGACGGGCCTCGATCAA
>JBIIZI010000226.1:0-2808 GCA_044346375.1 Crocinitomicaceae bacterium
TCAGTCGCTTTTTGATCAAAACCTGTCCGGACTCAATGTTACTTTTCCTTACAAAGAAAGTGTCATTCCTTTTTTAGATCGACTAGATGATAGCGCGGCTCAAATTGGTGCTGTCAATGTCATTGCGTTTGAAAATGGAGAAAAGGTGGGTTACAATACAGATGCGTATGGTTTTGCCCAAAGCATCAAGCCTTTCCTTACTTTCGAGCACGAGCGCGCGCTTATTTTTGGAACGGGTGGCGCCTCCAAAGCGGTCGCACATGTATTCAAACAATTGGGTCTTGAGGTTTTTTATATTTCGCGCCAAGCTGATCATCAAAATCGGGTTTATACCTACGCTGAAATCAACGAACATATGCTGAAGGCCTGTAAAGTTTTGGTGAACTGTACGCCAATCGGCACTTTTCCGGACGTTGACGCATGCATTGAGCTTCCTTTTGAATTTTTGACGCCCGCGCATTTGGTCATTGACTTGGTATACAACCCGGCTGAAACAACACTTATGAAATGCGCCAAAACAAAAGGTGCCGCAGTCATGAATGGTTTGTCCATGCTGCAGCACCAAGCGTTAAAGAGTTATGAAATCTGGTCGCGTTAAGCTTCCTGATTGTTCTGATTGAGGTTGTACCAATCAATTTTTCTCGAGAAATACATCACGAGCCCGAGGATGATAAACACCCCAATACTGCCAATCAAAAGCGCTAAGTCTTCTAGCTGAATGATCACAAAAATGAAGATGTAAAGCATCGACAAAAGCCCTGCAATAAATAAACTCATCTTTAAGGATCTTAAAATAGCTCGTACATAACTACTGATCAGTATAACCGTTGCCAAAGCCGATAGCAAAAAGGCGCTGTTGAATTGAATATGTTCAGAAATAGAAAGCAAGAGGGTGTAGAAGACCACAAGCGCAATGCCCACCAAAATATACTGAATCGGGTGAATTCCTGAAGATTGGAAAATCTCAATAAAGAAGAAAACCAAGAAGGTCAGGCCGATGAAAAGCAAAGCGTAGTGAATGGTACGATGCGATTTTTGGTAGTTATCGACAGGAATTTTGAGGTCAACACCAAAGGCAGAGTCATTGATTTTGTAGCTAGAACCCGTCCAACTTTGCGGATAATTGCGGTTGAGATTCAAGACGTTCCAATGTGCCTTGAAACCATTTTTATCGGTGGTGTGCTGGTCTGGCAAGAAAGAACCCGTGAATTTAGGGGTTTGCCAATCAGAGTTCAGCACCACATCTGTTTCTTTTCCGACAGGCGTAAAAAATAACTGCTGACTGCCGTTGAGTTCTACATCAAAACTAAAGCGATACAAATGATCGTCGGAAGGTGAAATCGCTACCTTCGCATTGATGCCAGTATAAAAAACATCTTGATTCGATACACCCGGATTGAATCCAATTTTTTGTCCGTCCCAGTTGAGGTTGATTTGTTTTTCGATGCCGCGCAAATCACCAATGCCAGCGTCTAGGGTGGCTTCGTTGAATTTAAACGTGTGTCCTTTGCTTTCGAGGTCTTTGAAGTCGAGTTTCGTGAACTCACCACTCACGTGCAACACCGATTTATAAACCACAATTTCATATACACCGCGGTGCCGGCGGTCCGGATTCACACTCGCTTGCACATTGAGTTTGCTTGGCAATACGTGCAGTCTTTCAGTGATTTGCACTAGTTTTTCTTTGCCATTTGCTTTGTCGATTTCTTTTACATAGCGCGTGTAGGGAATAGTAAGTACAGGGCCCTGCAATGTTTGCTCGCCGCCCCATTTTTCACTGACTTCGTCGATAGCCTCTCTTTGCGTTTGTTCACGTTCGTAAATGATACTTTTGATCATGCCAGTTGGGATGAGTAAAAGCAAGGCGATCAGGACGATACCGCCAATTTTGAAATACAGATTGTTTTTGATTTTAGACATGTCGTGTTTTTTTGCTACAAACGCAAAGGAAGCATAATTATTTCAAATGCTTTATAAGTCCAAGTAAATAAAGGGTTTATAATCGGCTCGTTATACGGGGCGATGTTTATCCGACATTAAGTACTTAATTACCGACTCTTGGCCGCCTCTCGCCTGAACTTTGGCATTCACCAATTAAATTTTTAGTTATGAATGCATTTAAAAACAAAGTCAGCCTGATGGGGCGCTTGGGCGGCCAACCAGAAATTGTCAAATTCGATTCAGGGCGTTTGCTCGCGCGTTTTTCGCTCGCTACCCACGAAAACTTCAAAGACAAAAATGGCGAATGGCACGACTACACCCAGTGGCACACCATCAACGCCTGGGGCAAAATTGCCGAAAAAGTCGGCGAAAAGCTCGAAAAAGGCATGGAAGTAGTCGTCGAGGGCAAGTTGGTCAACCAGCAATACGAAAACAAAGCGGGCGAAAAACGTTTTGCTACCATCATCGAGCTCTATGATTTCATCATGGTTCAACCCAAAAAAACCAACCATGAAGCAGCAAGCACCGAAAACGCAGCCTGAGTTGCCGCGTATGTCGGCCAATCCCAACCTGCACATGAATCATGTCAACCTCATCGGCTATATGACCGCCGAGGCGCGCCATGTGCAGCTCGAAGACGGCAAGCAACTCATGCGCTTCACGCTAGCCACCAAAGAACAATACCTCGACGCCGACGGCATCATGCGCCAACGCAGCCAATGGCACCTGCTCAGCGCCTGGGGCCGCTGGGCCAAAGTTGTCGAAGAATTCGGTGCCAAAGGCGTACACCTCGCCATCGAGGGCAAACTCGTTGGCCGCTTCTACCGCTTTGGCGGCCAGCGGCGCTTCGTCACCGAAGTGGAAATC
>JBIIZI010000227.1:0-2785 GCA_044346375.1 Crocinitomicaceae bacterium
TCTGATTTTTGCCCAAACTAAAGCAACTATTAGTGGCTACATCACAGATGCAAGAAGCGGCGAAGCACTTGGTACAGCACGTATTTTTGTCAAAGAACTCAAGACCGGAACCGTTGTCAATAATTATGGTTTTTACAGTTTGACAATACCACTTGGCAATTACCAAATCGAATACCGCTGTGACGGTTTTGCTACCGTGCTCAAAACCATCGATTTAAAAAGCAATCAAACCATTAGCTTGGAGTTAGAAATGGCCGTTCAAGAAACCCAAGATGTACGCGTTACAGGTAAACGTTCCGAGAATGTCAACTCCGCTAAATTGGGTCAAATGGAACTCAAGATGGATCAGGTCAAAACCCTTCCTGCCTTCATGGGCGAGGTCGACGTCGTTAAAACCTTACAACTTTTGCCTGGTGTGTCTTCTGTTTCGGAAGGCGGCCAAGGTTTTTATGTGCGCGGTGGTGGCCCCGATCAAAACCTCGTATTACTCGACGAAGGCGTGGTTTACAACGCCGCCCACTTGTTTGGTTTCTTTTCGGTTTTCAATGCCGATGCCATCAATAGTGTCAACTTGATCAAAGGAGGTATGCCTGCCAACTACGGTGGGAGGCTTTCTTCTGTATTAGAAGTCAACATGAACGAAGGTAACCTCAAAAAATTCAAAGTCAAAGGCGGAATCGGTGTCATTTCATCTAGGTTAACAGTGGAAGGGCCGCTCAAAAAAGACCGCGGTTCTTTTGTGGTGTCTGCACGCCGCACCTACATAGATATCCTCGCTAAAGCTGTAATTTCTGACACTTCACCTTTTGCTGGTTCGGGTTATTTCTTTTACGACCTCAATGCCAAACTCAACTACAAACTCACCGACAAAGACCGCCTTTATTTAAGCGCCTATTACGGCAAGGACATCTTTTCTTTCAAAGACAACAATGGCGGTTTCAGAGTCGATATGCCTTGGGGCAATGGCATCGCTGCCCTGCGTTGGAATCATTTATTTACGAGTAAACTCTTCCTGAACACCACCCTTTCTTATTCAGACTACAACTTTGAGTTTGGCTCTACCCAAGACGAATTCCGCGTGGCGCTCACCTCCGGCATCCGCGACTACACCGCCAAAGTCGATTTTTCGTATTTCCCTAATCCCAAACACCGCATCAAGTGGGGTGGAATCTACACCTACCACGACTTCACGCCAACGAGTCTTTCAGCCCAAAACGACACCGTTGTCTTCAATACCGGATCTGCACAACATTTGTATTCGCACGAAACCGCGTTGTATGCCCTCGACGAATTTGATCTCAACGACAAGCTTCGCATCAATGCGGGTTTGCGTTACAGTGCATTTGCACATGTTGGTCCTTTTGACCGCTACATCAAAGGCGATGGCATTTCCAAGCCCGATAGCATTGTGTCTTACACCAAAAAGGATATCATCGCTTTTTATCACGGTCTGGAGCCACGCTTCTCTTTTCGTTATTTGTTGCCAGACAACAGCTCTATTAAAGCAGGTTACGCCTACAACTACCAATATGTTCACCTCGTTACCCTGAGCGCCGTTTCTTTGCCGACCGACATCTGGTTCCCGACAACAGACCAAGCCAAACCAGAGCGCGGTTTCCAAACCTCCATTGGCTACTTTCGCAACTTTGACAAAGACCGCTACGAAGCGTCCGTTGAAGTCTACTACAAAGGCATGAAAAACCTTATTGAATTCGAGGAAGGTGCTTTACCTGGCGACAACGTCAATGACAACACCGATAACCTTTTGGTTTACGGCGATGGCTGGGCTTATGGTGCAGAATTCTTCTTGAAAAAGACCGAAGGCGCCTTTACTGGCTGGATCGGCTACACCTGGGCCAAAACAGAGCGTCGTTTTCCTGACATCAACGAAGGCAATGTGTATCCGGCCAAATACGACCGCCGCCACGACCTCACGCTTGTAGGTACCTACAAACCAAACGACACCTGGACTTTCGGCGCTAGTTTTATCTACGCAACGGGGAATACCCTCACGCTGCCAGCAAGTTGGTATGTGCAAGATCAAAACCTCTTGTTTCAGTATGGTCCGCGCAACTCCACGCGCATGGCGCCGTATCACCGCCTAGACCTCAGCGCTACGCGTTACGGCAAAGCTTACAAAACCAAAACAGACCCAGCTACAGGTCAAGAAATACAGGTCAAAAAAACCTACCGCAGCAATTGGTCTTTCTCCATTTACAACGTTTACAACCGCCTCAATCCGTTCTTTCTATACGTAGACAACGACGGCGATTTCATGAGCGGTAATTTCTCTTTAAGCGTCAAACAAGTCTCTTTATTCCCAATAATCCCTAGCGTCACATGGAATTTCGAATTTTAAAATACAGCAGTTTTGCATTGGCCCTCTCTTTTTTATGGAGCTGTACCAAAGAGGTGCAAATAGACATCCCTGGCTACAAAGAACAGCTTGTGGTCGATGGCCGCATCGAAACAGGGCAGCCAGCTATCATTTTGCTTTCCAAGAGTGCTAATGTGTATTCTAGCACTAATTTTGAATCGTACTTAAATAGTTTTGTTGACGACGCCATTGTGGTGTTGTCTGACGGCACCCAAACCGACACCCTTACAAAAATTTGTACCGACGACCTCCCTCCGGGCTTGGAACAAGTGGCTGAGGGTGTTTTTGGCATCCCTGCAGAAATTTTAGTCAACTTGCACCTTTGCGCATACGTTTCAATGAACATGCTTGGCGAAGTAGGCAAAACCTACACGCTCCAAATTGCCCATGACGGAAAGCAATATTCGG